>CACZCD010000005.1 GCA_902779565.1 uncultured bacterium
TATCCCAACACCTATTGGGCAGGAACGGTCGGATAGAATATCACATCACGTTAGACAAGGGACCCAAAAACAGGCAACCGCGCAGCGACCGGCTCCTCACCGTCCGTTCTGTGACGCAGTGAATATCATACGATGTGAATAGAAGGAGTTATGAACAAAAAACTGTTGATAAGGTGTGTACTTGTTTGTATTTTTTTATGATGAACTTTAAGGTGAATTCTGCTTTAATACCCATCGCAAGAAAAAAGAATTTGAGAGTAACCATGCAGACAGAAGAAAACATGCGCACAGATCTGTGGACCTTGGCTGTTGCGCTTTACAAAACCTCTCTCTCCTCGCATGAGGAGGTAGAGAAGTGGGATCGCCATGCGATGGCGTTTGATTCCCATGAGTTGGAAGGAAATACCTTCACGATCGGTGTTGCCGATTCCTATTCGGCTGAATACTATTCGTCACTTTATGCTGAACCGTTGCGCTTCGCATTGGTAAAGGCGGGTGCAAATGAGGATATAACGGTTCAGTTCAAGGTAACGGAGTCAGCCGAAAAGGCCGCACAGAAGAAACAGAGCCTTGAGCAGCAGCGAAAAGTTCTTGGCGACACGCAAGCGATTCTCAAGAAGTTTGATTCGACGGTTCCGCTCAACGCGAACTATACCTTCGAGAACTTCGTGAAGGGACCTTCAAACTCATTTGCCTACGCAATTGCATCGGCTATCGCAAAGGAACCTGGCGGAAGCACCAACAATCCGTTCTTCATCTGGGGCGGGGCCGGGCTGGGAAAAACACACCTCATGCAGGCCATCGGACACTATGTGATGTCGCACAATCCGGAAAAGAGCGTCTGCTACATCACAAGCGAAACGTTCCTCAATGAATACATCAACGCCATCTCCAACAAGGCGATGGAGGCATTCCGAAAACGCTACCGCAATATCGACCTTCTTCTTTTGGACGATGTTCAGTTCGTCGGCGGAAAGGTGCAGTTTCAGGAAGAATTCTTCAATACATATGATGGTCTCATGACCTACGGCAAGCAAGTCGTGATGACCTGCGATGTTCCTCCGAAAAAACTCAACGGCTTTGAGGACCGTCTTGTCACACGGTTCCAACAGGGAATTGTCATTGAGATCGAATCTCCTTCCTATGAAACACGAATCGCCATTCTGAAATCGAAGGCACGAAACTGCAAACATAAGATTCCCGATGATATCTTCAATTTCATCGGCGAAAACATACGTTCGTCCGTCCGCGCCATGGAAGGAGCCTTGAACCTTGTCATAAGGTTCATGGATGCCAATCCGGGCATGGAGATCACCAAACAGATTGCGCAGGTTCTCCTGAAGGAACTGGCCGAAGAAGAGGTGACCATTCGCAGACTATCCGTCGAAGAGATCATCAAGGCCGTTTGCGCGTTCTACGATACGTCGTATGCCGATATCCTCTCTTCAAACCGCACACAGCCGCTGGCGACGGCAAGACAGGTCGCCATGTTCCTCTCCCGAAAACTTACCGGAAAGTCGCTGCCGACCGTCGCAGACGAATTCAAGCGCAACCATACCACCGTCCTTTACGGATCACAGACCATACAGAAGCGTCTGTCAGTAGAACCGGAACTGAAGAAATCCATTGAACAGATTACAGAGCAGCTCGGGCGGAAACCCTCGGAGCTGTTTGATTAAAACCTGTAGGAAAAATGTTCACGGACTGTCCATAAAAGACGAAGTTGCCGACAGAAACTGACACCCGAAAGAACTTGCAACAAAAAGTTAGAGGATATGAAACAGACAATGCACAGACTGAAGGGTTGTAGAAACCAATAGAATCAAATCTCTCATCCACTTATGCGAATTGCTGACAATCCTATTGATAGAATATTATCTCTTTACTTTAATACCCGTTATAGTGTACAATACGCGCCCAAAGAAACCAAAGGGAGTTTTGCATGAAGATCAAGATCATTCGTTCGAAATTCATAGAAGGACTGAAGAAGGTCCAGAACATCGTAGCTGGAAAGGGATCGCTTCAGATCATCCAGAATGCGATGCTTGATGCGAAGGATGGAAAGCTTAGTCTTGTCACGACGGATCTTGACATTTCGATCAAATCGACCGTTGAGTGCGAAATTGTGGAAGCGGGGGCGACGACGCTTCCGGTGAAACTTCTCTCCAGCACCATTGCTTCCTGCGCTGAAGGCGTCGTGGAACTTGAGACGGATGCTCAGGATCGCGCGCGGATATCGGCGGGAAGCGCATCTTTCAAGCTTTCCGGAATGCCGGTTGCCGATTTTCCGGCTTTGCCGTCGGCGGAAGATGCCTTCTCCTATACGCTCCCGCAGGCCACGTTGCGTGAAATGTTGAGGAAGACATCCTACGCCGTTTCCCAGGATGAAACGCGTAAGACGCTCAAGGGCGTCCTGATGAGCTTCAAGGAAGGAAAGCTCACGATGGTGGCGACTGATGGGCGGCGTTTGGCGCTTGTGGAACATGAGATTGAATTTCCGGCGGCAGCTGAAAAGGATATCATTCTTCCTTCGAAAGTTGTTGCCGAGCTGCAACGTTCACTTTCGGGCGATGGGGAAGTGAAAGTTAAGATTGAGAAGTCTCAGGTTTCCTTCAATCTGGGCGACACGCAGATCTATTCGAAGCTCCTCGATGAAATCTATCCGAACTACCGGCAGGTCATTCCCGCCAAGTACCGTGAGAAGGTTGAGATTGATCGTAAGCTTCTTTTGGATGCGTTGGATCGCGCAAGCGTGATGACCATGGAGGAATCCTCTTCAACGCGTCTTACCTTTGATTCCAATCAGCTTCTCGTTTCGTCCGTTGCAGCAGATATCGGTGAGGCAAAGGATATTGTGCCGATCAAGTACAGCGGCGAGAAGATTGAGATCGTCTTCAACCCGTCCTATGTGAAAGATCCTCTCAAGGCCATTGACGAAGACGAAATTACGATCGAGCTCACGAGCGGTTCCACGCCGGCGGTCATCCGCTGCTCCGTGCCTTTCCTCTACGTGATGATGCCGCTCCGTATCAACTGATGAACCTTTGGCAGGATAAAGATTTTCCGATCATAGTTTCGTGCGCAAAAACACTTGCGCCTTGGACCGAGAAGGAAATAGTCGCACTTGGCTATAGACCCATCGACAAGTCTGAAAACTATGTGGTCGTGAAGGGCGCGTTGAGGGATGTTTTCAAGCTCAACCTTTGGCTTCGCACAGCTCAGCGGGTCTTGGTTCCCCTATTTCGTGGACGGTGCCGCCATGTGCGTGAACTGTATGACAAGGTCGGTTCGCTAGATTGGGAAAACCTGATTGATGCGGATGGATATGTAACAGTCTCTTCAGTTGTCCACAACAATGAGACCATTCGCGACACAAGAATGCCTTCGCTCGTCGTGAAGGATGCAATAGTAGATCGGATTCGCATGAAGACGGGGCGTCGTCCAGATTCAGGCGGAGACTATGATTTAGGCGCCAGCATATTCGTCCATTGGAATGGCGATACTGTCATTGTTTACATCGATACTTCCGGTGCGCCGCTCTCCAAGCGTGGTTACCGGAAGATACCAGGTTCGGCCCCCATGCAGGAAACGCTCGCCGCGGGATGCATCGATGCGATGGAATGGGAAGGCAATTCTCCCTTTTTCGCTCCCATGTGCGGATCGGGCACGCCGGCGATTGAAGCGGCGCTCAAAGCCATGAACCGTGCGCCGGGTTCTCTCCGTGCGCGGTTTGGTTTCATGGGAATAAAGGGATATAATCAGATCATCCCTGGCGAAAAGGCGCCCAAGGCCGCTCCGCGTCAGAGATTTGGCGTTTCCCCTGAACTGATTTTCAAGGACATGCTCATTGAGGCGGGTGAACAGGAGAAGAAGGAAATACCTCCGATTGTCGCAACGGATATTTCGCCTGAAGCCATCCAGAACGCACAGATCAATGCGAATGCCGCTGGCGTGTTCAATCACATCACGTTTTCCGCCTGCGATTTTGCCGAGACGGAGATTGGAAAGTACTTCAATCCAGAAAACCCACCACAAGCCCGTCCGGTAATATTCTTCAATCCCGAATACGGAATACGTCTTGGCGACCCAGAAGAACTGAAGATTCTGTATGACCGCATCGGACAGTTCCTGGCCGACAAGTGCCGCGGCATGACAGGCGGCTTGATTACCGGGAATCCGGATCTGGCCCGCGTCATCAATCTCAAATACAAACACCGCGTTCCGTTCTACAACGGCCCGATCGATTGCCGCCTGTTCGTTTACGAACTCTAATCCCAATCCAATCAAATGATGATGTATCAAAGCTGGGGATGGCAGATAAAACTCTCCCCTTGAGACAGGGGGAGTGCCCCGGAGGGGCGAGGGGGTATGATTCCGTCAACCGTCATACTCCCCCGGCCTGCGGCCACCCCCTCTATCTTAGAGGGGGAGTTTTTACTCCATAACAAGCTGAAAGTTATAAACAGGTTATTATAAACTGTCTATAACCGGATTGGTTAATAAATCTGTTGATAACTGTTTATAAAATGGCCTTGAAATAAAGACGACGATGTTAGATAATATGTGGCTTTTAAGGGAAATAGATGCAGAACCTTTCAAGGACAGTTTGTGAGAAGTTCAGGGAGGCACGGCGTGCCCATGGACTCACTCAAACCGCCTTGGCGGCCGAAGTCGGTTGCCAACAGGCGGCATTGTCCATGTTTGAGAAGGGGAACGGCACGAAGCTTTCCACAGAGTACGTTGAAAAGATCGCCAAGCGGCTGGGGCTCGATCTTGCGGCACTTCTGAAGCAGGTTGCTGATGAAGAGCTGAAGACTGCAACACCCCCAATAGTGTCGGTTGGGTTCTGCCCAGAGCCGGAATGCCCATCAAATACGGCATACGCCGTTGCGGGCCGTACCTTCCATAAGGTGACGCTGCAGAAGGGTCGCTATTGTGCATTCTGCGGTGAGGTTCTTGAACCAAGATGTCCGGCTTGCGGATCCGTTCTCAATGAAGGTGCCTGCTGCAGCAACTGCGGCGCTCCCTACGTGAAGTAGCTGCCGTGAGCAGACGGCGGAAGTGTGGTAAATCAAAAGGGCTGAAGGAAGGCTATCCTCCCTTCAGCCCTGTCTTGTCGGTCAGCCGTTAAAGGATATCAATCTTTTTCGGCTGTGTTTCGGGACGCTTCTTCATGATGACCGTGAGGATGCCGTTTTCGATCTTGGCGGAGCGCGTCGCCGGATCGGCCATCTCGGGGATTTCGGCGCTCATCGAAGATCGGCATCCTCCTTGCCGATGCCCGGCACGACGATCTTCAGTTCGTATTCCTCGGGACGCTCCGAAAGTGTAGCCGAAGGGACAATGAATTTTTCCTCGTTCATTTTTAGACTCCTTTCTGTTTGTTAGCCCTGAATGGTGATGTGGCGGATGCCCGACTTCTCAGCCTTGGGAAGTTCGATCCTCAGGATGCCGTTCGTGAATTTGGCGTTCGCCTTGTCGGCGTTCACGCGGAACGGCAGCTCCAGGCGGCGCGACCAGGCGGGCTGTGTCTCGGTCGGCTTGCCGGTGGCGGCATCGGTCGTTTCGGCGGGCTTGTCCGCAATCATGACCGCCTGCGGTTCAAGGGCGAGTTCAATATCTTTCGCCGTTTTTCCGGGCAGTTCGAGATCGATGATGATGGCATCGTCATCGAGGAACACGTTGACGGGCGGGAAATGTCCGCACGCACGTGCGCGCATGCTCTTGAATGCCCGGCTGTTCGCGTCGAGCAGTTCGCTCAGCACGCTCCACGGATTGATGTTCAGCATTGTGTTCATGTTGTTTCCTCCTTATTATTCCTGTTGATTTGTCTCAACGCCTTCCCTAAAGCAACCACCGTGCCAAAGTGCCCAGCAAGGTTTGTTTTGCGCCAATCTGGCACAAATCTGTGCCACCCCGTGCCATCGCCTCACATTTCTCTTGCACTGCGTCACAGTACGGCAGGTGTTGAGCCGATCGCTGCGCGGTTGCCTGTTTTGGGGCCCCACCCTTCATTCGCCACGCCCTTGTCAGCGCACCGTTTGGCGTGGCTCACTCCGGGCCTCCCTAAAAACAGGCAAGCCGCCTCCGCTCCCGGCTCCATACATCCTGCCACAGTCAGAGACAGACTATGTATTTATGGGGGAGAAGAAGAAGATTTGAACAGAGAGATGACTCTGCGGGTGGAGGGAGGAATGCGCTTTCAAGGGACGCCCGGAAAGGCGGCATGGCATTCAGTGCGCATGAGCCGCCACGGACGCGGCGTAGGCCGCGCCCGTGCCGAGCGAATCCCCACTGTGGAGGCGCACTGACGAATGCCGCCTTGAAGGGAGGGATCCCCGAAAGCGTATCCTCCCAAAGCACCGCAGGGAATGAAATCTCGCAATTTATAGGGAGGTTCCGTACTGTGACGCAGTAGAGGTGCTTTGGAATGGAGGATTGAGGTGGGGAGCGGATTTTGGTATTCTATACGGCATGAATTTCTTGCTGGAAAAGGCATCGGCTCGTCCGAAGGCGCTTTCGCATCCGGAGTTGGTCACGCTGTTGACCTCGACGGATGCGCAGGCGCTCTTTTCCGCTGCGTATGCGGTCAAGGCACGTGAGGTTGGACGGGTCGTTTCGTTCCGTGGACTTGTCGAGTGCGGAAATGTCTGCGAGAAGAACTGCTATTACTGCGGCATTCGAAAGGGCAACGACAAGGTCCATCGCTACCGGATGTCCGCCGAGGAAATTCTGCGGGAAGCGAAATGGTCTTACGAAGCGGGATACGGAAGTCTGGTTCTGCAGTCCGGCGAACTGACCGGAGAGGCGCATACGGCGTTCATTGAGGATATCCTGCGCCGCATTCATGCCTTTGCGGGAGAGGCGTTTGGTATCACGCTCAGCTTGGGTGAGCAGACGGAGGAGACCTATCGCCGCTGGCGCGAAGCCGGTGCGCACCGTTACCTTCTCCGCATTGAAACATCCAACCCCGAGCTTTACGCGCGCCTCCATCCCGCCGACCATTCTTGGGAACGACGCCGGGAGTGCCTGAAAGCGCTGCGGCGCTGTGGCTATCAGGTCGGCAGCGGCGTGATGGCGGGCCTGCCGGGGCAGACGATGGACGATTTGGCAGCCGACATCGAATTCTTCGCGGCGGAGGATCTCGACATGATCGGCATGGGTCCCTACATCCCGCATGCCGATACGCCGCTCGGTCGCGATGTGAAAGGAACGCCGGAAGACGCAGCGCAGCGGCTGGAGCTGGGTCTGCGCATGATCGCCGTGACGCGCCTCTATCTGCACGACGTGAACATCGCCGCCGCGACGGCGCTTCAGGCGTTGGATCCGGAAGGACGTGAGAAGGGGCTTTTGGCCGGTGCGAATGTCGTCATGCCGAACGTCACCGATGTGGCGTACCGTGCGGACTATCAGCTTTACGCGGGAAAGCCATGCCTCAACGAGAACTCCACACTCTGCCGGGGATGTCTGGAGCGGCGCATAGCCGCCATCGGCGAAACAATCAACTGGAAGCGTCGCGGCGACTCGCCGCACTGGGGGAAACGATGAAGATTGCTGTGGGTCTTTCCGGAGGCGTTGACTCCTCTGTTGCCGCCGTGCTGCTGAAGGAGGCGGGGCACGAGGTGACCGGTGTGACGATGAAGCTGTGGAAGGAAGGTCGCTACCAGGGTGGCGCACGCGATGCCTGCTTTGGTCCGGGCGAGGCGGAGGATATCGAGCGGGCGGCGGATTTTGCGCGGTCGCTCGGCATCGGCTATCAGGTGTTCGACTGCGCCGAGGAGTATGACCGTGCCATCATCCACTACTTCCGCGAGACGAGTCTTCAGGGGCTTACGCCCAACCCTTGCGTCATGTGCAACGCCGCCATGAAATTTGGATTGCTTCCGCGCATGGCGCGCAAAAGCGGTCTGTCCTTTGACCGCTTCGCGACAGGCCACTATGCCCGGATTGTCCGGACGTCAGAGGGACGATTCGCCATCCGGCGTGCCGCCGATGCGAAGAAGGACCAGAGCTACTTTCTCTATCGTCTTTCACAGACGCAGCTGGGCGAGACGCTCTTTCCTTTAGGCGACCGGACCAAGGTGGAGGTGCGGCAGCTCGCGGCGGCGCGCGGACTCGCCGCCGCCGAGAAGCTCGATTCGCAGGATTTCTATTCCGGCGACAAGAGCGAACTCGTCGGTGCGCCCGCGCGCGCGGGTGAGATCGTGGATCTTGCGGGGAAGGTTCTCGGGCATCACGACGGTTTCTGGCATTTCACGGTCGGACAGCGAAAGGGGATTGGCGTGTTTGGTCCCGAGCCGCATTATGTGATCCGTCTCGATGCCTGCCACAACCGTGTGGTGGTCGGAAACCGGGCCGAGGCGTTCACGCGTGAATTCGCCGTAAAGGGTTTGCAGTGGAGCGGATGGAGCGAAACCTCGGAACCGATTACCTGCCGCGTGAAGATCCGCAGTTCGGGCGAACCATTGGGGCCCGTGACGCTCGAAAACGGCGTCTGCCGTGCGCCGGGCGAAGGTCTCTTTGGCGTTGCGCCCGGACAGTCCGCCGTGTTTTACGACGATGACGACCAGATCATCTGTGGCGGCATTATCGCCTGAAACGCCGGAATCATACCCCCTCGCCCCTCCGGGGCACTCCCCCTGTCTCAGGGGGAGAGTTTTATCTGCCATCACCAATTTTACGACATTGGCAATCGGCTACAGCTCGATGAC
This sequence comes from uncultured bacterium, assembly GCA_902779565.1. Taxonomy (GTDB): domain Bacteria; phylum Verrucomicrobiota; class Kiritimatiellia; order RFP12; family UBA1067; genus UBA1731. Next base: position 8,712 of record CACZCD010000005.1, read on the forward strand.
CGCCGTGATGGGGAAGTGGTCGGAGGGATATAGCTTCGTGCCGGGGCGCGGATCGTCGCGCGTGGCGTAGGACTTCACCCGGATGCCGTCGGAGACGTAGATGTAGTCGATGCGGGCGCCGCAGTCCTCCCACACATATCCGCCGTTCGTTCGTTTGTCGGCATCGGGCGAACCCTTGCGTGCGTTTCGCACCTGGGGCTCGAGCTTGAGGGCCTCAGTAGTGGAATACTCCTTCTCGCGCCACTTCCAGCCGGTGAAGGTCCGCCAAGGTCCGGTCGGCGGCGTTTCGCTGAGGTAGAGGGCGTTCTTCAGGAGCTTGGAGACGGCCTGAGCCGGCTCTTCGGTTTCGCGGCAGTTGTGGTCGCCGGTGAAGATGACGGGTGTGCCGGGCGGTGCGAACTCGTGCATCCGCCGAATGATGAGCAGCATGCCTTCCTTGCGGGCGAGGGCGCTGATGTGGTCGGTATGCGTGTTGGCGAAGCAGAACGTCTTGCCGGTCTTCCGGTCCTTCAGCCACATCCAGGAGCAGACGCGCGGGCAGGCTGCGCCCCAGCCCTTCAGTCCGGGGACATCGGGCGTTTCGGAAAGCCAGAAGGTACCGCACTTGAGCGCGTCGAAGCGATCCTTCCGGTAGAGGACGGGAGAGGCCTCGCCCGAGACGCGGTCGGCGTTGCGGTGTTCGCCGACGAGAACGTACTGCGGAAGGTTGTTCGTGATGTACTCGGCCTGACCGGGGCAGACTTCCTGAAGCCCGAAGGCATCGAGGTCCATGCGGCGGAGGAGATTGATGAAATCGACCTTGCGCGACTCCCAGGCGTTGGGCGTTCCCTTGTCGCCAGGCTGGAGGCGGATGTTGTAGGTGCCCACCTTCAGCGAGGTGTCGGTCGTGGCGAAGGCGAATCCCGCAGCGAGCGCAAGCAGAGAGAGAATGATTCGTTTCATGGCGTGTTCCCTTTCCTTTTTCAATGGCGCATAGTATAGCACATTCCGAGGGCGTCCGCACAAGGTTAAATTTATCTAACTATTTTTGTTGACGCGAACAACGCGATGTGATATCATTCGCATTGTTTGTTAAGGCTAATTAGGTTCAACGAAGAAAAAAGGAAAAAAGATTATGCCGCTGTCAGCGATGGAGATTGGCACGAAGCACAGGATCAAAGGCGTCACGGGGAATGACGCCGCACGGAAGCGCTTGGAGGCGCTCGGTTTCGTGGAGGGCATGGAGGTGGAGATCGTCAACAAGGTTGCCGGCAACCTGATCGTCGGCGTATTGGGGAGCCGCGTGGCGGTCTGCGGAGCGCTCGCCGCGCGGATCATGGTTTAGTGGTTAGAAGATAGGAGAAGAAGATGAAGATAGCACTCGCAGGGAATCCCAACAGCGGAAAGACGACGCTGTTCAATGACTTGACCGGCTCCAGCCAGTATGTGGGCAACTGGCCGGGCGTGACCGTGGAGAAGAAGGACGGCGTCCTTTCGGGACACAAGGACGTCATCATCCAGGATCTCCCCGGCATCTATTCCCTCTCCCCCTATTCGCTCGAGGAGGTCGTGGCGCGGAACTATCTCGTGAACGAGAAGCCGGACGCGATCCTGAACATCGTCGATGGCTCGAACCTGGAGCGAAACCTGTACCTCACCACGCAGCTTCTGGAACTCGGCCTGCCGATGATCGTGGCCGTGAACATGATTGACATCGTGCGCAAGAACGGCGACAAGATCGACCTGGAACGGCTTTCCAAGGCGTTGGGATGTCCCGTAATTGAGATCTCCGCGCTCAAGGGTGAGGGGACGCGCGAGGCCGCCGAACTGGTGCTGTCCGTTGCCGGCAAGGGCGTGAAGGAAGATGGACCGCACGTGTTTTCCGGTTCCGTGGAGCACGCCCTGGCCCATATCGAAGAGTCTCTGCACGGGGCGGTGGAGAAGGCGACGAGCCGGTGGGCGGCGATCAAGGTGTTCGAGCGCGATGTCAAGGCGATTGACATGCTCAACGTTCCGCATGACATCATCGAGCATGTTGAAGAGCACATCAAGGACTGCGAGAAGGAGATGGAGGACGACGCGGAGTCCATCATCACCACGCAGCGTTACGAATACATCCAGCGGATCATCGGCTCCGTGTTCAAGCGTTCCCTTCGCCGCACGTCCGCTACACTTTCCGACAAGATCGATAGGATCGTGACGCACCGCATCCTCGCGCTTCCGATCTTTATCCTGTCACTGTGCGCCATGTGGTGGCTCGCGGTCGCCGAGGGTGGCCCTGGCACGAAGCTTACCGACTGGGCGAACGACGGCTTCCTCGGTGACGGCTGGCATCTGCCGTTCACAGCGCATGAGTGCCGGGCAGACGGTCTGTACAAGGGAATGGAGTTTGAGGATGCGAAAGGCGAGTTCGCCAAGCAGGAGGCGTCGAAGTCGAAGTGGGAAGAGGCCTACCTCGAAAAAATCAACGAAGGCAAGCCTGACGGCGAGAAGGTTGAGAAGATGCCCGAAAAGATCGACGAGGCGATCGCCAAGACCATTATCGCGAAGGGCGTGTTCGTGGAGGACGAAGAAACAGGGGAGCCGGTGGCAAAAGAGGACAACGAGGATGAACCCGACCTTTGGGACGTTGACTATGCGGCCTACCAGAAAGCGACCGAGTACGAGGAGCCGGATCCGTCGGCGTTTGGCGTGTGGGTGCCGGGGATCGGCGCGCTCATCGGAGACGGGCTTGAGAAGCTTGGCGTGAACGATACGGTGAAGAGTCTCGTCGTGGACGGCGCCTGGGGCGGCGTGGCGACGGTGTTGGGGTTCGTGCCGATCATCTGTCTGGTGTTTCTGTTCCTGTCGTTCCTCGAGGACTGCGGCTACATGGCGCGCGTGGCGTTGATCATGGATCGCATCTTCCGGAGGTTCGGACTCTCCGGCAAAAGCTTCATTCCGATGATCGTCGGCAAGGGGTGCGGCGTACCGGCCGTGATGGCGGCACGGACGATCGAAAGCGAGCGCGACCGTCGCATGACGATCATCCTCGCCACGTTCATCCCCTGTGGCGCGAAGACGGTGATCATCGCCATGTTCGCGGCGGTCTTCTTCCGCGACATGTGGTATGTGGCGCCGCTCATGGATGTGATTGGCATTGCAATCATCGTCCTCGGCGGTATCGCCCTCAAGAAGTCCAAGGCGTTTGCGGGCGAGGCGGCACCGTTCATGATGGAGCTGCCCGCCTACCACATGCCGACATGGCGCGGTGTGATGATCCACACATGGAACCGCGTGAAGGGCTATATGTTCAAGGCCGGCTGTATCATCTTCCCGGCGTGTGTGCTCCTCTGGTTCGTCATGCACTTTGATTTCAAGTTCAATCTCCTTGAGGATGAACAGATCGCCGAGTCGATGCTGGCGACGATGGGCGGCTGGATCGCGTGGCTCTTCGCGCCGCTCGGATTCGGCACGTGGCAGGGCGCGGCGGCGTCCGTCTCGGCGGAGATCGCCAAGGAGCAGGCCACGGCCACGCTGGGTCTTGTGGCGGCGGGCATGGACGGCGCTTCGACGGCGGCGCACGTCTCGAACCTGTTTGCGTCGATGAGCAGCTTCCCGAAGCTTGCGGCGATGTCGTTCATGGTTTTCAACCTGTTCGTGCCGCCGTGCATGGTGGCGATCGCGGTGACGTTCCGGGAAATGGGTTCGAAGGCGTGGGGATGGTTCGCGGTGGCGTTCCAGCTGTTCGTCGGCTACACGCTCGCGCTCTCGGTCTATCAGCTCGGAATGCTGATTGCGGGCGGCGGTTTCGGCGTGTGGACGGCGATCGCCATTCTTGTCGATCTCTGGTGTCTGTGGATGATCGTCCGCCCGGGAAGGAGCGAATAACATGAGCGTAGGATCGATCGCGGTTGTCGTTCTGCTCTTCGCGCTCGTGGGATTCGCCCTCTGGCGAAACTTCAAGAAGGGGACCCCCTGTTCTTGCGGCGGTTCCAGCAAGGAATGCGGCTGCGGGTGTTGCTGTAGTTGTTGCGACGAAGAAGCCTGATTCAAACTCAAAACAGGAGCAGGGGAAGCGTTCGCGCCGTTAAATTAGACACACCTAATAAGATTAGTAAAAACAAACAGAAAGAAAGTGAGGAAACACGAAAATGAACACCAAGAAACTGATGACAGTTGCCTGTGCGGCGGCGCTCTGCGGCGGCGTGTGGGCGGCGGACGAGGTCAAGTCCGTTCCAACCTCATCCGCAAACGCCAAGCCGTCGGCCCAGGAGCAAGAGGAAAAGGAGGATTCGCCCCTTGATGGCCTTGTCGCCATTGAAGCGGGGCTCTCGTTCGACTCGCGGTACATGACGTATGGCGTGATTGACGGCAAGGACCCGATCCTCACGCCGAGCGCGCAGATCAAGTTCTTTGACTGGGTGTATTTCGGCGTGGAATCGATCTTCGACATGACGAAAGCCAACGGCAAGCGCGGTGGCTACGGCAATCGCGCCGGACAGTGGACGACGCTCGATGCGATCGTCGGTGTGGCGCATGACTTCGACTGCGGCGAGACGCTGGGCGCGCTCTCGGTGGACTTCAACTACATCTACGAATACCTCCGCCGCTACAAATACCACAACAGCGATGCCGAAGATAAGGATATGGGCGACACCCAGTACCTCAACCTTGAGCTTTCGCTCGGCGACCTCTGGTTCGAGCCGACGTTTGCCATTGAGCGCGACCTTATGGCGGATGACGGCACCTACGTGAACTTCGAGATCGGCCACACGTTCCCGCTTATCGACGGCGAGGGCGAGGATGGTGACCCCGTGCTGGCGTTCCGTCCCTCCATTGGGCAGGGCTTGGGCAACACCCAGCGCGCAGCCGGGTATTTCGTCAAGTACAAGGGTTCTGAGGAACCGCTTGACCATGGTGGCTTGATGGACACCACAATCAAAGGCGAACTCACCTGGAACATCTGCGAGAATCTTTCGCTTTCCGCTTACATCGCCTACAGCGACTACTGGTTCGACGACAACATGCGCGACGGTGCCCGCGCCCACAACGCGGACTGGGGACGGAGCTGCGATCATTCCTGGAACTTCTACGGCGGGATCGCGCTCGGCGTGTCGTTCTGATTGCCACATCTCTTTAACTCCTTTTGGTTGAAAACCCGCGGACGGCCTCTCCTGCCGTCCGCTTTTTTGTTGCTGTGCTCTGAATCCCATCAGTGCTATGCCGCATGAAACCCCATCACAGCCGATCACAATTTGACAGATGGGCGGGGTATGCCGTATAATCTGCATCCTTTTAACAAGACGATGGCAAACAAAATGACAGCAAAAAAACTTATGACGGCCGTCTGCGTGGCGGCGCTCTGCGGCGGCGTGTGGGCGACAGATGAAGCAAAGCCTGTTCCGACCTCCACGGCGAACGCGGAGAAGGAAGTTGAAGTGGAAGAGAAGGACGATTCGCCCCTCGTCGCGGTTGAGGCGGGACTTGCGTTCGATTCCCGGTTCATGACCTACAACGTGATCGACGGCAAGGATCCGATCGTTAGGCCCAGCGGCCGGATTACCTTCTTCGATTGGGTGTACTTCAATGTGGAGGCGCTCTTTGACATGACGAAAGGGAACGGCAAGCGGGGCGGTTACGGCAACCGCGCTGGACGTTGGACAATTCTCGATTCCAGCGTCGGTCTCGCGCACGACTTTGATTGCGGCGAAACGTTGGGCGCGCTCTCGGTGGACTTCAGCTACATGTACGAGAGCACCCCTCGCTATCGGGATGACGATGGCAACAAGTACATGAAGGACACGCAGTACCTTGACTTTAGATTTTCGCTTGACGATCTGTGGTTTGAGCCGACGCTCTGGATTGAGCGCGACCTCATGGCGGACGACGGCACCTACGTGAACCTCGAGATCGGTCATACCTTCCCGCTCATCGACGGTGAGGGCGAGGGCGGCGACCCTGTGCTGTCATTCCGTCCCTCCGTCGGGCAGGGCTTGGGCAACACCCAGCGCGCGGCCGGCTATTTCGTCAAACACAAGGGCTCCGAGGAACCGCTTGATCACGGCGGCCTGATGGACACCATGGTCAAGGGCGAGCTTACCTGGAACATCTGCGAGAACCTTTCGCTTTCCGGTTACATCGCCTATAGCGACTATTGGTTGGACAGCAACATGCGCGACGGCGCCCGCGCCCACAACGCGGCCTGGGGCCACGGCTGCGACCATTCCTGGACCCTCTACGGCGGCATCGCGCTCGGCGTGTCGTTCTGATGTGGTATAATCTGCCGCATGAGAATCGTATTCATGAGTGACATACACGGGGTGCCATCAGCCCTGAAGTCGGCCTTGGCGGCGGCGGACGCGCTGGGCTACGATCGGCTTGTGCTTCTCGGCGACCTGCTGTACCACGGACCCCGCAACGGCGTGCCGAACTTCTACGATCCCGAAGAGGTGGCGCGGATCCTGAACGGACTCAAGGACCGGATCGTCGCCGTGCGCGGAAACTGCGACGCGGAGGTTGACCAGATGATGTTCGAATTCCCGATGAGGAGCGACTATGCGGTTCTTGAAGCCGGGAAGGAGACGTTTTTCCTGACCCACGGCCATCTGTGGAACGAACACAATCTGCCGCCCCTCGGCATGGGAAGCGTTCTCGCGCATGGACATACGCATGTCCCGGAATTGACAAAGCTCAAGTGCGGACTGACCGTCTTCAATCCGGGATCCGTCGCGCTTCCGAAAGGCGGCAGTTCGCGTTCCTTCGGCTATTTCGACGGCGAATCGCTCAAGCACTACACCTGCTGAACGAGATTCGCCGGTCGGCGCATCTCGCCATAACGCGTCGCGCCGTTCGTATCCTGCAGCACGACGACTGCGTCAAGAAAACCGGGCCATGTCGTCTCGTCAAAGCGTGTCCGCACGCCGCGCCCCGCCATATAGCAGGCGACATTCAGGTCGTGCGTCACGAAAAAGGCGAAACGGGCATCGGTGGCGGCGAAGAGCGTGCGTTCGAATTCCGCTGTCGCTTCGGGGAGCCGGTTGAAACCCCGTTGCCGCCCCTCCCGAAAGTACGCGTTCTTCGCCGCCATGTAGTCACCCGTCTCCGCCAGAGCCAGACGCGCGGCCACATCGCCAAGGTAAGGCGATTCGCCGCCCAGCGCCGGTAGCCGCCTGCGGACGCTTTCCGCGTTTGAGTGCCATTCCGTCGCGAGCAGGTCTGCCGTGCGCCGACACCTGACGTTGCCGCCATGGAAGAATCGGGGGACTATGTTTCCGCAGTGTTTCTTGAACATCATGCCGAATGCGACCGCCTCCATCATGCCTCTGACCGTCAGCGGCAGATTTTCGCCAAAAGTGGCATCGCCGTTTTCGAGTGGTGGCCGTTCGGCGTGGCGGATGACAAGAAAGACCCTTCCGCCCTGCGCAAGCAATCTGCCGACCTCGGCGATTTCAATTGATTTGGCATTCTTGCTGTGCTGCAATATTCTTTGATCGGATTTTCGCTTCATGCCGTCCATTATACTATGATGCATTTTCAGATATTCCGCCGCCCGCCGTCGATTCCAACTTTCTGTGCTATAATAGTCCGCTGTGGAAAAGAGAAACCATCATTCCGATCGAGAAGACGAGAACTACCAGCGCCGTTTCCGCAGATGGTGCGCTGTGGTTGATTCCTGTCCCAGACCCCGCAGGCGTTGTCCAACGCTTGAGGAGATTCGCGCCACCCTTGCGAGAGTCCGGCAAAGCCGCAAGGCGCAGATCGATCTCGGGAACATGCTGCTTCTCCTCGAACAGCACGAAGGACACCTTGTGCCGCACGCGAACAAACCGGGATTCAAAGGAGGCTTGCGTAAGTTCTTCGCGGCCGACCCCGTTCTCGCCAAACGCTACAAGACCTTGATGCGATACAAGAACTTGGCAAAGAACCTCACCCTTGCCACTGACTCTGCTCAATAAACCGATCGTAGTTTGCTTTTCAAACTACGGAGTGTAATAATAGCGTTCCCGAAGGTATTCAAGATGCCTCGTATCATCAGGATCTTGTGCGTTGTAACAGCTTTCCAACCTTTCAATCATCTCGTTGTAGGAATAAGGCACAAAATTGATGCCCGCTTTGGGGGCCTCTGAGGTAAAGCGATCTAGTTCCTCTTTGTGTTTACCACTGGCGCAACTGTGGTAGATATAGATTAGTCGAGCTTTTTTAGGAGCCGCCTTGGGCTGCGACATTAAACCTAACCAATGCTTAAGAAGTTGAGCAGCATCCAGATATTGGTAGCTACCATTATTGATGGACTGTGCCAATTCAAACGCCTTTTTATTTTTATTCTCATCAAGAAAAGGTGTCTTAAAATACGCTTTCTGAATGGGCTTCTTATTTTTACTTTTACGGTCTAAGGGTTCTGTAAATTTACTCTCAATCCCAATCCTGTTCCCGCCATCAGAAATGAAGAAATCCAAATTTGGGGGAGTGCCTCTGACTCCCGTGATCCGTAGCTTCTTCTCAAAAGAGGCTTCCGCAACTTTTCCAGTAAGAAATTCTTCTCCGTTGAAGAACAGGGTGTTCCAGAAATTGGCCGTCTTGTTCTTTGTTGCTTGTAGATAGGCGAAAAAATTTACTGCGAGCGCGGAAGAGGATAAAACGGATTGCATTTTGGGAGGCGTCCACTTGACTTTCCAGTTGAGTTCGCCTCCAGCACCCTTTTCAAACTGCTCCTTTTGTTTTGCAGTTAATCCTTCTTTGCCGTCTCCGCCCCAACAAAAAAGATTGTCTTTTAGCTGTGGCACATAATCGGGAAACTTTTTTCCCCCGTTGGGGGCGGAGAGCGTCTCTTGAGTTAGACCATCTCTTTGTTCCTTAGCCAGTTGTTCCTTGGTAAGCTTCGCAAGGTCTTTTTTCTTCATTGACATCATCGCTCCTTTTGCCGCACATTATACCACATCCTTTTCGCTTGCTGCTGAGCCCAACGGGTTCACATTTCAGTTGTTGCTTTCGTCACAGGAAAAGAACGATGTGTGAGCTGGAGACGAACCATTGATCAGTTGATCCTTGTTTCGTTGATTGGCACGATGGCGGAAAGCTCAGCGAGGAACGGGAGCGTTATCGCGGCGCGGCAGGTTGGGCCGAGATCGATGGTCACGATGGCCTCCTTGCCGAATGCAAGTTCAAGGAACAACGGACTGCGCCCTTTGTGCCGTTCGCACATCGCCGCTATTTGCTTGACCTTCTCCATCAGAAGGGTGTCATCGCGCGAAAGCCGGACGTTGAAGCTTTCCGACAGACGTGGCAACGCCGTCTCGAGCGGCTGCGCGTCCTTTACACGGAAAGTCAGCGCGCCAAGTCGCGGCTGTTTCGTAGCCTCATCTGCGCCATCGTATTCCACACGGTGGCTTACTTCACCTTCCACAACGACCAATTCCCCGACTTTGTCGGCGAGGGTTGCGCATCGCTCCCAGACCTTCGCATAGCAGGCGGTGCAGATCTTGCCCGTCCCGTCATCGATCTCCATCAAAGCCCATCCCCCTCCTGGCTTTCCGTCTTCGTTGACTGTGACCGGTTTGACCTTGCAGTCGGTCAGCATTCCCACGGTACGCGCCTCGAGGTGAGCCAGCATGAGCGGATCCGTGATCGGCCGGTTGCCTTTCTGCCGCCACTTGTCAAGCTGACCTTCCGGCACCGACCGCAGGCGTGCATCCATCTTCTTCACATCCGCAAAGTCACGCGCCTTGAGGGTGGCGAGTCTGGAGACAATGCCCTTGGCGTAGTCCATCGGATGTGCCGACAGATATTCGCCCAGAAGTTCCTTTTCGCTGCGTAGGTATTCAATCGGAGAAAGCGCAGGGCAATCCGCCAATTCGCCTTCATCAACCTTATCCAAAGCAAAGAATGAGGTCTGCCCGCTTGATCGTTCCTTGGCGATCACAGCCGCCTTCTTGAGCGCAAAATCGATGTTCGTCAGGAGTTTGGCTCTGTTCGGCTCCAGCGTTAAAAATGCACCGCTCCGCACGAGGCATTCCAGAACCCGGCTGTTGAGCACTCTCGAACCGAAGAGCCGTACGCAGAAATCGAGAAAGCCGGAATAGAGCCCGTTTTTCTCCCGTTCCTCGACAATCTTCCTTGCCGCCTCCTTCCCGACGCCTTTGATGCCCCCCAGACCATAGCGAATGCCCGTTCCGTCTTGAGTCGGCACGAATCGCGCGCCCGATTCATTCACATCCGGCAACGCCATTTTCAGGCCCATCGCCTGTGCCTCCGCGATGAATCCCGGAAGCTTTTCGAAGTTGCCGATTTCCGATGAAATCTGCGCGCACATGAATTCCGCTGGGTAGTGCGCTTTCATGTAACCCGTCTGGTAAGCGACCCATGCGTAGCAGACGGCGTGGGATTTGTTGAACGCGTACTTAGCGAACTTCACCCAGTCGCCCCAGATTTTCCCGATGAGTTCCTTGGCCGTCCCCTCGTCCTTCCATTTGTCCACCCTGAATTCCGGATTCGCGAGACATCCTTCGAAGAACTTTCCCCGGAGCGCGTCCATCCGCTTTTCATCCTTCTTGCCGATCGCTTTTCGCAAGCTGTCGGACTCGCCGCGCGTAAAGCCGGCCAGAAGCCGCGACAGCAGCATGACCTGCTCCTGATAGACGGTCACGCCGTAGGTGTCCTTGAGATAGCGCTCCATGAGCGGATGGTCGTATTTCACGGACTCCTGCCCTTGCTTGCGGCGGACGAATGTCGGGATGTAGTCCATCGGGCCCGGACGGTAGAGCGCATTCATTGCCACGAGATCGGCGAGCCGCTCCGGCTTCAAAGCCTTCAGCCATGACTTCATTTCCTCCGACTCGAACTGGAACAGGCCTGTCGTTTCCCCGCGTCCGAAGAGTTCGTATGTTGCCTTGTCATCTTCGGGGATCGTGTCGGGGTTGAGCGGGATCCCTCGGGCCTTCAAGAGTTCGACGCACTCCTTCTCCACTGTGAGTGTCTTGAGTCCGAGAAAATCCATTTTCAAAAGCCCCACCGGTTCTACATAGTGGCCGTCGTACTGCGTTGTCAGGAGACGGTCGCCGCCGTCCTCTGCTTTCTTGCCTTTCTGGGGCGTCTGCATCACGGGCAGTGTTTCGATCAGGGGGTCGCGGGATATGATGATTCCGCAGGCATGTACGCCGGACTGCCGGATGGAGCCCTCGACTTTGGCCGCCCGTTCCAGGAGTTTTCGGACAAACGGGTCGCCGGACTGGAACGCCTCGTCAAGTTCCTTGGATTCGATCCGGGCCTGCTCCAGCGTGATCTTCGGGACATCCGGCACGAGCGCGGCGAGTTTGTTCGTTTTCGAAAGCGGGTAGCCCATGACGCGCCCCACGTCCTTGATCGCCAGCTTGGCCGCCAGCTGGTTGAACGTCACGATGTGCGCGACATGGTCGCTGCCGTATTTGGCTGTCACGTAGTCAATCACCCGTTCGCGTCCGGCATCGTCGAAATCCACGTCGATGTCGGGCATGGAGATGCGATCGGGATTGAGAAAGCGTTCAAAGAGCAGGTCGAACCGCAACGGATCTACGTTCGTTATGCCGAGCGTGTAGGCTACGGCGCTGCCGGCCGCGCTTCCGCGCCCCGGGCCAACCCAAACGCCCATCTCCTTTGCCGCCGCGATGTAGTCGTGAACGATGAGAAAGTACCCGGAGAACCCCATTTTGCGGATCGTGTCCAACTCGAACGTGATCCGTTCCGTTGCTTCTTTCGACAGCTCCTGCCCCCATCTTTTTCGCGCGCCCTCCCATACAAGCGACGCCAGATATTCATCCTCGTCCATGAACGAGGTCGGGATCTCGAACTTCGGGAGAATCGCCTTTTGTGCGTCAATGTCATAGTCCTCGATTCTTTCGGCCGCCTCAAGGGTGTTTGAGATCACTTCAGGGCATTCCGCGAACAGCGCCGCCATTTCGTCCCCCGACTTGAAGTATTCCTCGCCGGAATAGATCATGCGCTTTGCGTCCTCCATTCGCGCGCCGGTGGAAATCGCCAGAAGGACGTCATGCGAGTCGTCATCGTCCTTGTCGAGGAAATGCACGTCGTTCGTGGCGATGACCCGTATCCCGAGCTTTCGGCCCAGCGCCAACGAACCCTTTACGATTCGGCACTGCCGTTCGTAGAGCCGTCGGAAATCGCTTTGCGCTTCCGCCGGCACATCGCGCCCCGTCTTGGTCGATTTGTGCAGCATCACCTCGAGGGAATAATCGTCCCCGAACAGATCCTTGTACCACTGTGCTATGCGGACGGCCTCATCCATTCGGCCGTCGGCAATTGCTTCGGGCACCTCACCTGCGACGCATGCCGAGGAACAATGCAATCCCTCGTGGTAACGTTCCAGAAGCGACCGGTCTATTCGGGGTTTGGAATAGAACCCGTGGACGTGCGCTTCCGAGATAAGCCGCACAAGGTTGTGGTAGCCGCGTTTGTTCTTTGCATGGAGGCAGAGATGATGGCGCCGCTCCGATTTGTCGCGGGAACGGCAGTCGCCTGTCGAAGTGACATACGCTTCACATCCCAGAATGGGTTTGATCTTGGGTACTTTGCCGAACGGACCCTTTTCGGAGCGGCAGGCGTCGAAGAACGCCTTGAGCGCAAAAAGATTGCCGTGATCCGTGACGGCGATCGCCTTCATGCCCATCTGCCGTGCCTTTAGCACAAGGGGCTCGATCTTGCATTGTCCATCTAGAATAGAATAGATGGTATGCAGATGCCAATGGACAAAATCCTTCATGTGGCGGCACTCCTTATTTCACTACCTCTTCGATTTGGATGCCGCCAAAGTCGAAGCGGTAGATCGTTTCGTCACGCATGGCATCGAAAATTTCCCCATGCTGATTGCCGAAACGGCTCTCCACTTCAGCGGCGTTTGTTACGGGGACGGTCATGATGAGGAACTTCATGTTCTTCAACTTGAGGAGTGTGGACCACTGGCGGAGGTTCGCCTTGAACGCCCTCATCGCCGCCACATGCTGGGCATCCTGCACATCGAAGAAAACCTGATAGACGAGGACGGGGGTGCGTCCTTCCGTTCCGTTCGTCATGTGGCAGGCGGAAGCCGTGCGATGCAGGAACTGGTAGGCGACCGACTTGCAATCGGTGCAGAGTTCGCCGATGGAGATCAAATCCGTGCAGCGGGCCTCCTTGATGTATCCAAGCCATGCGCGGAGAACATTCCGGCGAAACATGACGTCAACGCCGGCGGTGCATTCACGCAGCCATTGGATGATACTCTTTTCGTCGGCAAAGCGGTATTCCGTGAACTTGCCCTCGATGGCGATCTGCCAATCGGAATCAAGAATCATGATGTCTGTCATGGAAGGCCGCCCGATGATCTTTCCGGCGAACTTGGCCTCCGTCGGGAACTCAAAGAACTTGAGCGCAACCTCCGGGTCGAATGTTGGAAGGTAGGGGGTGAACAGGGCCTTGATGTCTCCAAGGTTTGCGGGCTGCCAGAACTCCGTCAGTGGGATAGAGCTCGTGCGACAGGAATTAACCTTCATCCGGCTCTGATCACCCAATATCTCGCCATACGATCCTCGGTTCAGCCCGAAGAAGTATGCCATTTCGTCATTTATCATTGCTTTTTCTGTTGTTTCTGTTTTCATTTTTCTTTTACCTTATTTGTCTTTTGATTTGTCCATTAGCATATCAAACGAAATCTGCCAAAAGGCCGTTGCCCGTCGTCGATTCTCAAAAAGAGAATCTCCCCACCTCCCTCCCTCCACGAGAATTCAACCGACGCGAATTCTCATTTACATCTCGGGCGTGTTCTGGTATAATTCGGCGGCATGGACAAGGCAATAGAGAGATATCTCGCGCGGCGCGGCATACATGTGACCGCGCCGACGGAAGGCGAACGGCCGTTCTCGGAGAGGGCTCCGCGGTTCTTCGAGTGGTTCCACCGGTCGGTCCTCGGTCTTGACACCGAGGAGTATCGGCGGACGTTCTGGCGGGAGGCGTACCGCACGGGCCGCACCATCGGGCACGTACCCCGTACGCTGGAGGGCTACCTGAGGCGGCGCGGGGCCGCCTACCGGCAGGACATGGCGAACCTCCTCGCCTACGCGCTACTCATGGGGGGATCCTTCGCGGTCTGGGTCATGAGGCGGCAGATCGACAAGCACATCCGGCGCCTCAAGCGCCCTGGATACTACGAGGCGGAGCTCGCCCGGCGCCACGGACTCGCCCGGGAGCGGCGGAGGCTCCTCAAGCGCAGCACGCTCAACCCCTGCCCGACGGACGAAGAGCTCCGCGAGGCGTTCGCGCGGGCGAAGGAGTCCCCCGCCGACATGATACGCTTCGGTTCGCTTCTCGAGGACCTGGAGTGCCATGTGGACAACTCGGCCATCTTCGACGGGGAGGGGAACCTCGTCGGGCGTCGCGGCGGGATCCGGCGGTACCTCGCGCTGAATGTTCCGGAGCTTTCGGCGCGGTACAAGACGGTGATGCGGTACAAGGCGCTCGCGAAGCGCTTCCGCCAGGCGCTCGGGGTGTCGGACCCCGTCCCCGCCGCGATGCTCCTGCCGGAGCCGGATGCGAAGGGAAAGCCCGCGGAGCCGGTGGATCGGGGTAAACGAGAATTCACATCGGTACAATATCTCGAGGGGGAGTTGGGGAGGGGCGAAAAGGTGGAAGTGCGCATGGACGGCGGCGGACCGTCCGCATCTCAGCCGGAATCAGGGAGAAATGAGGTGAAAGCGGATGTTCGAGAATTCACGTCGGTAAAAGATCTCACGAAGGCGAGGGCGGAGGCGGAGAGGCTGCTCAAGGGGTGCGAGGGGTCGTGCGTGTCCCTGATGGCGGCGCTGGCGATCCGGCTCAGCCCCGACTACGCGCCGCGGGGCGAGGGCGGAATGCAGAAGGCCGCGGACCGGATGGCGGACGCGAAGTCCTGGATGGCGCAGGAGCGGAAGCGGATCGCGCGGGCGAGAGCCGCAGCGGCGAAGGCGAGGACGGGATAGTGAAGGTGCAAGGGAAGATTGAGACCTCGGCAGCAGTGGGGCAAGGTCGGGTGATGTAGAAGTGCGAAAATGTTCAGGGAGAATACAATGGAAGAATTGGTCCCAACGATGAATGGGCTTGTAGCCCATTGTAAAGAGCAGAAGGTCAATAAGAATGGAACGATAACAAAGAGAGCAAGAGGTGAATTGTGAAGAGAAATTACAACTGGCGGTTGACGAAACTACTGGTATCGATGCTTTTGGCGCAGGCAATCTGCGCGGCTGAAACTGTGCGGAGGAACGTGGCCGGACCATTGGAAGGGGCGGTCGTCCAACCGACGAACGGAACGGTCCGCGCTTTGGGGAACGCGCGGTTGTCTCTCGTGCAGGAGGCGAAGGGGTACAATTCATGGTCGATGGTGCGGACGCTCGGTGACAAGATCGTCTGCACCTACGGGCGCGGATTGGGTCATTCGGTGGAAGGGTCGCGCGGTGCGTATGCGCGGACATCGCTTGACGGCGGCGTCACATGGTCTTCAGAGGTCTGCATCACGAACGACCCCGTTGTCTGCGAGGGTGTCGAAGGTGTTGGAAACGGTGACGACGGTGCGATGCTCTGCTGGATGAACTGCCGACTCCGCCGCAAAGGGCATATCCTGCACGATTTGTACCGCACGGAAGACGGTGTCTCCTACGAAAAGATCGCCTCGCCCGAGCTTTCGCCGGAGCCCATCCAGATCACGGGCATCTTTTCGGTGCCGGGCGTCGGGCTGATGTCGCTCTGGTTCTCCGGCAACTACAGGCGCGACGAGCCGGGCAACGCGTGGGGCACGCTCGTGAGCCGCGATGGCGGGCGCACGTGGATCCAGCGCACGGTCGAGAGCGGTCTTGCGAAGACCGAGTGGCCCACGGAAGCGAGCGCGGTGCACCTGGGCGGCGGCCGCATTCTCGCGATCGGACGTTCCGAGGGCGGATTGAAGCGCCAGTTCCAGCTCACCTCGCTCGATGGCGGCCTCACATGGCGCAAGGTGGGCACGAACATCCGCGACGTCAGGGAGTCCACGCCCTCGCTGATCTACGACCCCGCGACCGGTCTTGTGGCCAACTACTACTACCATCGCGGCGCGAAGAAGCTGAAGCGGCGCGTGGTGCGGGCGGATTCCGTCTTCGACAATCCCGAATCCTGGCCGCCGCCGGAAGTTTTGGCCGAAGGGAACGAAGCGCGCTTCTACGACGCGGGGAACGTGAATGCCGTGGAATGGCGCGGGCGGCATTTGGCGACGTTCTACTCCGGCACGGAAAGCGACTGCGCCGTGTATGTGGTCTCCACGCCCGCCTTCACGGAGAGGTGCGGGTTCACGAAGGATGCGTTCAAGGAGCCCGCGGCCATCCGCTTCCCCGGGCTGTTCTGGAAGTGGGACGGGAAGCTCACCGCGGATCGGCTCGAACGGGAGATGGACGACATGGAGGCGCATGGGCTGCTGACGCCTTGCATCCATCCGTTTCCCAAGGCATTCTGGCCGGGAGGGGTTGCCAAGGAGAACTGGCAGGATCCCGACTACATGACGCCCGGACACCTCGATCTTTTGGAGAGGATGGTGCGGCGCGGCGCCAAGAGAGGACAGAAGTTCTGGCTCTACGACGAGGGCGGCTGGCCGTCCGGCAGCGCGAACGGCGAAGTGATGAAGACCAACCCGAAGACGTTCGCGCTTCGGATCGTCCGCATGGGGAAGGACGGCAAAGCACATATCGAGACCGTGTCGCAGAATCCGAACTGGGCGGCGCCGTATCCGTCGCTCATCGAACGCGGCGTGACTGAGAAGTTCATTGAACTCACCCATGAGCGTTGGAAGGAACGCCTGGGCGACGAGTTCGGCAAGTCCATCCGCTTCGCCTTCACGGACGAGCCGCAGATGCCGAGCCGGAAGGAGAACCAGCTTCCGTGGTGCACGGACTTCGCGGAACGTTTCCGCGAGGCGAAGGGCTATGACATCCTGCCGTATTTGGACGACCTTGCGGCGTGGAGCAACCGCAACGATCGCGTCGCGGAGGTGCGCATCGATTTTTGGGACGTCGCCTCCACGCTGTTCGCGCAACGCTACCTGAACACGCTGCGCAAGTGGTGCCGGGCCAACGGCATCCTTTCCGGCGGCCACCTCGACAATGAGCACGATCCCGGCATCTACCGCAACCATGGCCACACCCTGCGGGCGTTGCGGCAGTTTGACGTGCCGGGCGTGGACGTGATCTTCCGCCAGCTCTTCCCGGATTCGGTGAAGACGCGCACGCCGTTCCCGAAATACGCGTCTTCCGTCGCGAACCAGGCCGGCGGGCGCTATGTCCTCTCGGAATCGTTCGGAATCTACGGTCCGAGCACCACGCCCGACGAAATCCGCTGGCTTGTGGATTACCAGCTTGTTCGAGGCGTGAATCTTTTCGTGTTCGGCAGCTACAGCCCAAGGGCGATCGGTCAGGCGATGAACGGAACGGCGGGGCTCTTCGGCCCGACGAATCCGCAATGGGACTGCATGGAGCCGTTCATGCGCCGCATCGCGCGCTGCTGCGAGATGCTTTCGCGTGGAGAACCCGTTGTGGAGACGGCGGTGTTCTACGATGCGCGCGGCGTCTGGGTCGGTGGCGCGGAAGAGAAGGCGACGCTGGATTGCCACTACGGCGTCTCGGCGGCGTTGCTGTCCCGCCAGTCCGATTTCGACTTCATCGACGACGACCAGATCGCCGCCGCGCCGGAGCCGTCCGACGGAAAGCTGCGGATCGGGAAGATGACGTATTCGACCATCGTGCTGCCGACATCGCGGCGGATGGTGCCCGCCGCGAAGGACAAGCTTGTGCGCTTTGCGGCCGCCGGCGGCCGTCTCATCGAGGGTGACGACTTCTCCGCCGTGCCTCGGACGCTCCCCGTCACGCTTGCCGATGGGCGCCCCGCCGCCGACATCCGGGTGATGAAACGTTTCGACGGTGTGCGTACGCTCTATTTCGTCGTCAACGAATCGCGGCGGCCTGCCTCCGTTCGCCTGGCGTTCGCGGAGGCGGGGACGGTCGTCTGCGCGGATCCGGAAACCTGCCGCTTCAACGCGGTTGCACGGGCGGACGATGGAACGGTTGCGTGGAGTTTCCGCGGATGCGATTCGGCGATCTTCGTGATCGGAGCGGAACCGGACGAGCCGGAAGCCGTCTGCGGGGGTGAAGCGGCCGAGATCGCTGACGGCTGGGCGATTGCGCCGCTGCGGAAATGGGAGATCGGTGAGCGCGAGTTCAAGGTGGCGGAAACGCCCGATGCGTCCTGGACGCCTGTGCAGCTGGGCGACTGGCGGAAGACTCTGGGGGAGACCTTCTGTGGCGAGGTGCGCTATCGGGCGGTGTTCGCCGCCGCGCGCGCGGGCGTTGCGGAGATCGATTTTGGAAAGGTGTGCGGCTGCTGCGAGCTGGCGGTGAACGGCGCGCCCATCGGAAAACGCTTCACAGGACCGTACCGCTGGCGCGTCAATCTGCGCAAGGGCGACAATGAAATCGTCCTGACGGTTGCCAGCACGCTCGTCAATCTCGTCAAGGACGAGCGCCAGCGCGACGAAATCTACCGCAAGTTTCCGCCGGTGAGCTTCTTCGAGAAGTTCTACCGCCGGTTCAACCGGATGGGACACGAAAGCGGACTTTTCGGCCCTGTCCGCATCCGTCCGTTGTCGCAATGTGGGAAATCGGGCTAACCACTAAGCTCAGATGAATCGGATGTCATGGGAGTCGCGCGGGAGCAGCGATCCGTCGCCCGCTGAACGTATCGGAGCGCCGCCATTTTCATGGGATTGTGGTATAATCCATTCCATGAAAATGCGAAGTTGGTTTTTTGCGATCGTTATAGCGGGAAGTGTGCTGTCCGCTGTTGCCCGTGATCTGCAGCGTGTGCCGTTGGGGGATGCAGAGGTGGGTTTCACGATTCATCTCGGTGTGCCGAAGATCGCCGGGATAGACGTGATCGCGAAGGAGATGGAGCAATTCTTCGTGACTACGAACGGCGATACGCATGTCGCCATGTGGAAGGGGCATCCAGCATGCGGCGCAGGATTCACGGTGACGGCTACGTTTACGAAGCAGGGTGAAGGTTGGACGTATTCCTTCGCGTACGCAGGGCTGGAAGGTGTGCTGGAGGTGGAGTCTGTGGCATTCCCCGAACTGACGGTGCCACACACGCCGCAGGCTGGCGTGCTGTATGCGCGGGCGCACGGCATGGGGCTTGTGCGCCGCCCGGACTGGAAGAAGCTGCCGTTCGGCGAACCGATTGACGAGGCGAACCCGAAGGCGTTCAAGTTCGCCGCCGTGTTGGACGAAGCTGCGACGAGCTGGTATCTCGATGCGCGCGATACGCAGCGCTGGAGCAAGACGGTATTCGCGAAGAAGGGCGACTGGGAAGGGACGAAGGCGACAATCGGCTTTCAATGGCTCGCGCCGGCGGACGGTGCGCGAGCCGGAAGGTTGCCGTGGGAGGGGCTGATCACGTCCTTCAAGGGCAGTTGGTACGAGGCGGCGATGATCTACCGGCCGTGGGCGCGTTCGCAGCCCGGATACAAAGCGGCGGCGGCGCGCAGGCGAGGGAAGCTGCGAGACATCGCGTTCTGGGCGTGGAACCGGGGGAAGTCGGACCGGGTCATTCCGCCGATAGAGCGTTTCGCAAAGGATTCAGGAGTGCCGGTGGCGCTCGACTGGTACTGGTGGCATCGCCCGAGCTACGACACGGGCTACCCGAACTTCTGGCCGCCGCGCGAAGGCGAGGAGAGTTTCCGGCGCGCGGTCGCGCGGCTCCGCAAGGGTGGCATCTACGTGATGACCTACCTCAACGGGCTGAGCTGGGATCAGGACGATCCAAGCTGGGCGGAAGGCGGCGAGGCGAGCGTAATCATGAATCATGACGTGGAGTATGCGGGCATTCCGTTCAACGTGTACACAAAGCACCGGCTCGCGCGGATGTGCGGCGAGGCACCTCTGTTCCAGCGTCGGATGGAGGAGCAGGTTTCCAAACTTGCCGCCGCCGGACTTGATGGCGTGTACCTCGACCAGATAAGCTGCGGTACCCGCGGCGGATGCTGGAACCCGGCGCACAGCCACGTGAAGGGCGGCGGGCACTACATCGTGGACGGCTATCGCGACTATGTTGGGCGCGTGCGTGCGGCGAACCCTGACATCGACCTCTCAAGTGAAGAGTGCTCCGAGGATTTCATGGATGTGTTCGACTCGTTCATATCGCTGTTCGGCCCCACCTATGAGCGTTGTGGAGTGGGGGCGCTGCCGGAATGCGAAGCCGTGCCGGTTTGGAACGCCATCTACCACGGCGCGGTCACGTGCTTCGGCACATATTCGCTGCTGGGCGGCATTCCGCCGTGGGACGACCTATGGCCGTCGGCGGAACGCTGGAAGGAGGAGCGGGACTGGCATGCGCTCTTCCCGGATCAGTTCGCGATCGAGTTCGCCCGCGGTACAGTGTGGGGGAACCAGCCGAGCGTGCACAATCTGCTGATGGAGCATGCGACGGACGCGAAGTACGAAAGGGAATGGCGGTTCATGGTGGAGACGGCACGGTTCTACCACGCGAACCGGGACTTCCTGTACGACGGCGAGATGCTTGCGCCAGGTACGCTCGACTGCCAGCGCGAAGATGCCGATTTCATGATCCGTGGCATCTATTCGAAGAACGGCAGCTACCGAGCGGTGCATGAACGAGGCCTTCCTTCCGTGTTCCATAACGTGTGGCGTGCGCCCGATGGACGCGTGGCGGCGATTCTCGTGAACTGGACGCGCGGATCCCGTCGCTACAGGTTGGACTGCCCGGCCGGTGCGGCAGAAGGCGAGCTGCCCGCGCGGAGCTGGCGGCTGGAGCGACTGGAAGGCGCACGGTGACATGGCGGATGAGTCAAGCCCCTTGAATTTCTGCCGCCTGTCTCTTGAGAGAAGGCGGGGTCTTATGTGCCGTGGGACGGGAGGGACAGCCGAGACAAGTGAGACGGCACTTTGCGGGATACTCAACCCTCAACCTGCAACGGCTCGCCCTCTGAAGAGAGATATTGCTGAAAACACCCCTATTGACTTCAATGCGGGGTTGTGGTACCATGCTCCTCGCAGTCGGCAAGAGGGTTCGTTCAGGTAGGCGGGCTGATGCTGACGGAACGGGGCTTTAGGCGGCGTCAGACCGAATAGAGGCCCACCCAATTGGGGAAGTTGCAATGAAAAAGAATATGCTCTGTACGTGCGCGGCGCTGTCCGTCGCGTGGTGTTTCCTTGCCGCAGTGGCGTCCGCCGCCGAGTTCACCTGGACGGGCGGCGGCTCGGGTTGGGCCGACGGCGCGAACTGGGGCGGCACCGCGCCCGGAGCCGGCGACACCGCCGTCATCCCCTCCAACTTCGACGTCAAGGTGACCGATGGCGACGTCGCGACCGTTGGTGCGCTTGGTGCGATCCGGGTCGAAGGGTCGCTTGCCTTCCTGAATGCCTCAAGCGACGTCACGATCGCCGGCAACATCTCCGGTGCGGGCGCCATCACCGCGCAGGGAGCGGCCGGCATCACGCTCGCCGGCGACAACGTCGGCCACACGGGCAGGATGGAGTTCACCAACAGCAACGTGACGGTCACGTCGCGCACGGGCCTCGGCAGCCCCACGCGCGAGGCCGTCCACTACAAGAGCGGCAGCGTCGCCTACCGCTTGTGGTTCAAGGGCAACGGCCTTACCAACGACGTGCCGCTCCGGTTGAGCGGCGACCACATCTCCAGCAAGGGCAACGGCCTCACGCAGAACAACACCGACCCGTTCGTCCAGAACGCCGACATGACTTTCGGGCCGGGCTACGTGAACTTCAGCCTCGGCAATTACACGTTCAACGGCGCCCTCAAGCGAACGGTAAACGCCTGGTTTACCATGTACAACAGCGCGGCGTTCAACGGACAGGTCCAGTTCGGCGGAGCGACGTATTTCCCCGTCGCCCTGTCCTCTTCGTGTACGCTGACCCTCGGCGCAGCCGGCAACAGCTGGGCGCATTTCTGCGCCTACGGCGCTGGAACGGTTCGCTGCAACGTCGCGAACGCCCTCGACTCCAGCCACTATCATGGACTCGGATACAAAAGCAGCGAGGACGTGACCACGCTCGATCTCAACGGCTACGACCAGACTGTTCCGGTGGTGAGGCTCAGCACGTATTCCTCATGGGTACGTACCGCCACGGAAGGAAGCTCGTACTACCAGAGGATCACCAGCGATCGCCCGGCGACGCTCACGATGACGCGCACGACGACCACGGGCGCGCTGGATGCGGTCGTGCCGTACAAGTTCGAAGGGGCTGTGACGCTGCGCCATGCGGGCGAGGGCCTCTACAAGATCGTGAACACGGCCTCGACCTCGACGGGGCGCGTGGAGGTGACGGCCGGCACGGTGGCGTTCGACTGGGGCGCTTCGTGGGCGGGCGACGTTGACGTGACGGGCGGCGCGGTCCAGTTCCTTGGCATGTCGTACCTGTCGCCCCGTTCGCGCGTCTCCGTTTCGGGGACGGGCAAGCTCTACGTCGGCGAGAACATGATGCTCGAATGCGCTGCGCTCACCCTCGGCGGCAACCCGAAGGGACTTGGCACGTATTCGGCCGCAACGGACGGCGACTGGATCGACGGCTCCGGCTCGATTTCAGTCACGCCGGCATTTTCGCCGGGCGGACGGTTCGTGTGGACAGGCGCTGCGGGCAACGGCAGCCTCACGGACGGCGGGAACTGGGAGGGCGGCACGGCACCTCTGCTCACGGGCGGCGACACGCTCGTCTTCAAGAACGACGCCGCCGGCAACGTGGCGACAGCGGCTTCTGGCAACGTTGCGGCGTATGGCATCGAGTTCGAGACGGGCGGCGACTTCGCCCTCGACTTGGGCACAGGCACGTTCTACCTCGGGCCGGGCGGGATCACGACCCGCCTCGCCGAGGGCGCGAATGGCGTCCCGACGAACACGGTCACGGCGGCGATGCACGTCAGTTTCCCGCAGGACGGCGACTGGACGATCGCCGGCGGCACGGCGCTGAGGCTCGCCGGGTCGATGGCGGGCGGGATGATTGGCCATCCGCAGCATAACATCGTCGGCGACGGCGCGCTGATTCTCGAAGGCGACAACGAGGCGCTTATCGAGCCGCTCAAGCTCGTCTGCCCCACGCGGGTGCTCTCGCCGTACGGCCTCGGCAGCGCCCTGCGCACAACGGTCATTTCGAATACGCTGAAGTTCGCCGAAGCGGGCCTTACCAACTACACGCCGATTACGCTGCGGGTGAAGAACATCTCCAACGTAGCCGATTCCTTCACCGATTCGATGTACGATCCGCTTGTGATGAAGGGGGCGGTCGGCTGGATGACCGCGAGCTACGTCCAGTTCTACGTTGGCATGCACTATGCTTTCGACGGCGGCTTCGGGCCGAAGGGCAGCCCGGTGTTCGTGAATCCGGCGAACGCAGAGCTCTACATCACCAACGCGCCGATTAAGATGTCCGCGACAGGCTCGTCGGCGTACGTTGTGCCGTCGTCGAGCTTGACCACTCATCTCGGCGCGACCGGCGGCAACTGGTCCTACCTTGCGTCGGGCAAGCTGCTCGTCTGCGAAGCCGAGGACGCCCTCTACTCGGCGGGCAACGCCTATGGCTGCGTGCAGACGTCAACCGACATCTACAGCTATGAGCGGGGCACCATCGACCTCAACGGCTTCGACCAGCGCGTGCAGAGGCTGGCCCGGTACGGGATCAGCAGCAGTCGCCCGGAGGTGACCAAGACCTCTGCGTTAGCGGACGTGCCTGGCACGATCAGGAGCGCGAAGCCCGCGCTCTTCCGCATCGTGCGCGCGACCGGGGTGGAGGGTCCGTACCCTGTGGTGTTCGCCGGTCAGGCAGGTCTCGAGCAGGCGGGCGGCGCGACGAACCAGATCGTGCGGCGGCTCTCGTCGACCGTGGGACCGCTGAAGGTCTCGGCGGGCGAGCTGGTGCTGAAGTGGGGCGCAGGTTTCACGAACGTGGAGGACGTGGTGGTTTCGGGCGGGCGCCTGCTCGTGGCGGCGGATTCCGTGGCGAATGCGTTCGGCAAGGGCAAGGTGACGAAGGCGAACGTCGCGATCTCGGGCGATGGCGTGCTGGAGCTGGAGAGCGGGCTGGCGTATGCGGCGTCGCTCACGGTGGACGGTGTCGCCAAGGGCTGCGGCTTCTACGGGGCGTCTGCCTGCGCCGATCCGCGCGTGCCGGCGGCGAATCGCCTCTCCTGCATGGCGGGCGAGGGCGTACTGCGCGTCGGCAAGATCGGCACCATGATGGTCATCCGCTGACGGGCGGCCGTTCTCGTTCTGCGCCCTCATCACCGCCTCGGTTGCTGGCAGGTGATGGGCGGCGTGATGCACGGACAGTCTTCAAAATGGGATAAGGGTGAACCCAATAAAAAGAAAGATATCGCTTGAAAAAAGCGGGCATTGTGGTATATTATCCCCCTGTAAGCCCTATTAGGTTTTGGAAAGGGACATACCATGAGAAAGAGAATAGTCGCCAGTTGTCTGGCGCTTGCCGCGTTTGCCGCCGCGTTCGCGGACGATATCCCCGTCTCGTCCACCGAAGTCGAGCCCGGAGTTTGGGTTGGCGATGTGGTCGCGCTCACGAATGCGCTCAAGACATGCAAGGCGGGCGACACGATCATCCTTGCCAAGGGAACTTACGACCTAACGCCGCTTCAGGATGATCTGATCAACTCGCCAATGAACTACAGCACCTACTACGGGCCGTCAATGCTGTACATTGAAAAGGCTGACATTACGCTGAAGGGTGCCACCGGCAATCCAGAGGATGTCATGCTCACGGCGACGGATGCCGTGTACAGGCTTCTCAGAATTGCAGGGGCCAGATCCTCCGTGCGCGACATTCATCTGACCGGAGGATATGCCAGTACCGTGTCCAACACCTACTACAATCTTCGGAACGGCGGTGCGGTAATGTTTTCGACGAGTACCGCGTTCGCCTCGAATTGCATATTCTCCGCCAACAAGTCATCCCGGTTGGGCGGCGCAGTCGGAATCGCCGGAAACTCTGGGTTTGGAGGCGTTGTGTACGACTCGGTGTTCCGGGACAACAGCGGTACCGGAGATGGGTATGTCGCCAGTCTGACTGAGCTTGTGAGGTGCGTCATCACCAACAACCAAACGACGGCCGCCGGAACTCAGGATGCCGGTTATAGCCAACAACTTACCTACGGCTGCAGACTCCGCGACTGCCTGATCGCCGACAACGTGCCGACGAGATGTGGAATAGAGCTTGGGTTCGCGGAGAACTGCCGGTTCATCAACAACTACGCCCGCGGAGCCAACTACTCCAATCCCGGCGGTGGTGCGGCGCGCGACGCGGCGCTGACCAACTGCTACTTCTACGGCAACAGGAGCTATCGCCTCGGCGGCGCCATACGCGGAGGACAGGTCGTGAATTGCACCGTGGTGTCCAACAGCGTGATAAACGCTACCGATTCGTATGGCGGAGGCATTTATCAGGCCAGTTTAGTGGAGAACTGCAATATCATAAGCAACATGTGCGGACATGGCGCTGGAATTCAGGAAGGTGCCTTTGTCACTAACTGCTACATCGCCTACAATTGGGCTAGGGATGGCGGCGGCGGTGCTCGGTCCTCCGTGCTTGTGGATTGCGTTGTGGAGCACAATGTGACCGATAGCTACGAAAACGGGAACTATGGCGGATCCGGCGGCGGGCTGTATGGAGGCAGCGCCACGAACTGCGTGTTCCGCGACAATTCGTGTTCGGCCACATACAATTCGTCAAGCATCTATAATTGCGACATCTTTGATACGAGCATGCACGCCAAGGTGTTCGACAAGTGCCGCATCGCGAACTGCAAGAATGAGCCCATCGCCCGTGCCATCGGCGCGGTTGGCTACCCCGAGGGGCACACCACGAGCAACCTCTACATGATCGGCTGCTCGGTCATGCGTAACTGCCTTATCACGAATTGTAACTGGAAATCCATCCCTGGGCATTTCGTCAACTCCGCGATGTTCCACTGTGGCGCGGCCGGCACGAACCGCATAGAGAACTGCACGATAGCCGGCAACTACCATTACATTTTCGCGCGCGGATTCGCCAAGGCGAACAATGCAGGGGTGTTCGCCAACTGTGCGATAATCGGCAACACCGGTTCTGACATCTCGACGATGGACGACGGCGCGGTGGTGTTCTCCAACTGCGTGTACTCCACGAAGAAATGGGAAACGAGCCGGACGTTCCTGCCCGGCTTCGAGGACGGCGAGAACTGGCAGCTGGACTCCGTCGCGCAGGCCAAGTTCTGCGGCGACAGGGGCTCTGAGCCGTACTATGCGCTGAAGTTGAGCTCGCCACTGCGTGGAATAGGACTTGTCCTCGACTGGATGGAAGACGACACCGATCTTGTCGGCAATCCGCGTCTCCGCGACGGGAAAGCCGATATCGGCTGCTTCCAATGCTGGCTCAACCCGGTCGGAGCGGTGTTCTCGATCCGATAGTGGATGGTGATTAGAAGGAGGTGGATCGTGGGACGAGTAGGACAAGTGAGACGAGTGGAATGGAGCGTTGCGTTTATTACCGTCTTCGCGGTGTGCGGGGCGTATGGTGCCAGTGTAACTGTACCGTCCACCTACGATGCGGAGACGGATACGTGGATCGGAGACGTGGACTTCCTCACCAACACGATCGCGAACGCATCCAAGAACCTGAACGTCTATCTGTCGAAGGGCGTTTACGATCTTTCTCCAATCACGAACGCGCCCATGTACAGCGCGAGCGGTGGTGGGTATGGCGCGGCGTTGATCTATGCGAACAACGGCATCCGGTTCATTGGAGCGACGGGCGATCCTAAGGATGTAATAATAAAGGCAACTGATTCTGAATATCGCCTCATAGCCCTCAATGCAAATAATTCGGTGCTTCGCAACGTAACCGTTACAGGTGGAAACGCCGCTGCCGGACATATCAACACATACAACTACAGGCGCGGTGGCGGAGTGCTTTTGAGCGGTGATGGGTCGATTGTCTCGAACTGCATCTTCACGGCAAACAAAGCAGCAACTAGTGGCGGTGCGGTGGCTGGACCGAACACTTTGAAGGGAACCGTTTACGATTCTGTGTTCTACGGGAATAATGAAACGTCCGGATATGGTCTTGTAGCCAGTCTCACGACGCTCCGCAATTGCATTTTCACGAACAACGTCTGCACAATGACGGCAGATGGGGATTGGAGCTGCTCGATTGCCGAGGACTGCAGGGTGTATGACTCGTATTTCGCATACAATCAAGGCTCCCGAACTGGCGGCGTGAGCGGCGGTTTGGCGGTGAACTGCAGGTTCTTGTTTAATACGCAGGGCAATCCAAACGGCAACAACTGGGGCAATCCAGGTGGTGGCGGTGCATACAAGGCGACCTTGACCAATTGCTGCTTCTACGGCAACACTGCGTATCGCATAGGCGGAGCAATTCGCGGCGGCAGGGTTGTGAACTGTACCGTAATATCAAACAGGACGCGCCATGCTTCAGATGCATACGCCGGCGGTCTTTACGAGTCGTCGTGGGTTGAGGGTTGCACGGTGTCGAGCAACATCAGCGTAAATGGCGGCGGAATGAGCAACTGCGGCATCGTCACGAACACGGTTATTGCTTTCAACAAGGCGAACTACGGCGGTGGCGCAAGATCTTCGGCGCTTACGGGTTGCACGGTAGAGCACAATGTCGCCGCAACATACGAGGGCGGCAACTATGGTGGCGCGGGCGGGGGAATCTGCTACGGTAGCGCCACGAACTGCGTGTTCCGCGACAATTTCTGTTCGACGAGCTATAGGACGACGGTTCTCAAGGACTGCGATATCGCGGATACGGCTGTGAACGCACGGATCATTGATTCCTGCTCAATACATGGCGTGCAGAACGATGAGCTTGTGCGGGCCGTGGGGAACGTGGCCTATCCGAACGGCAATGTCACGAGCAACATGTATATGTTCGGGGGCGTGTATGAGATGCGCAACTGCCTTGTCACGAATTGCACATGGAAGGGTTTGAAAGGAAATCATGCAAACACAGCTGTATTCACAAGCGACGGCGCAGTCACGACCCGCGTGGAGAACTGCACGTTTGCCGATAACTCCTATTACTTACTTTCTCGCTACTTTAACGTCACCAACAAGACGCTTGCATTTGTCAACTCTGTACTGACTGGCAACAAGCAAACAACAAGGGGCGATTTCGTCACGATGGAGAGCGCGTATGTGGTCCTCTCCAACTGCGTGTATGGCAAGTTGGGCGAATACACGGCGAAGGCGGAGGGCTTCGAGAACTTCGGTTGCACGTCGATAACGGCGCGGGCGGCGTACAAGTTCACGGGGAAGGATCCCGATCCGTATTCGTTGAGGCGCTCGTCGCCCTTGCGCGGATGGGGACTGCTTCTTGACTGGATGGAGGACGGCACCGATCTTGCCGGCAATCCGCGCCTGCGTGATGGCACGGTAGATATCGGCTGTTACCAGTGCTGGCTCGATCCAATCGGCACGACGTTCTCGATCAGGTAATCAAAGGAGGTGGATCATGAGACAAGTGAGACGAGCAGGATGGAGTGTGGCGCTTATTGCCGCCATTGCGGTGTGCGGGGCGTATGGTGACGACGTCACCATAACGTCCAGGTATGACGCGGAGACGGATACGTGGATTGGCGACGTTGTCGCGCTTACGAATGCGCTGAAGAATGCGGTAGCCGACCAGACGATCTACCTTGAGAAGGGCGTGTACGATCTATCGTCCCTTTCTGATGATCGTGCGCCGATGCACATCACCGGCTATGGGAACGCGCTCCTTGGCCTCAACAAGACGAACGAGCGGCTTGTGGGCATAACGGGGAAGCCGGAGGATGTTGTCATCATGGCGACGAATTCCGACTATCGCATCCTGAACCTTGCCGCGACAGGGACGCAACTCCACAATGTCACCGTCAAGGGCGGCTATGCGAGCACGAACGGGTTGACCCAAGCGAAGGACGGGTCATACACCGGCGGCTATATGGCGGGCGGCGGAGTGATGTTCATCGGCAGCAGCACGGTTGTCTCCAACTGCCATTTCACCGCCAACCGTTGCCGAGGTGCCGCTGGCGCGATAGGAGGCAACAATCAGTACATGGGCACCGTTTACGATTCGGTGTTCTATGGGAACAACGATGACGTGAACCATGAGACGGCGATTGTGGCGCGGTACACCACGATGCACAGATGTATCGTGACGAACAATGTTTACAGCGGCGTAAATGGATATGGTTATGTCCTGCGAAACTGCCGCGTTTATGATTCGCTAATCGCCTACAACAGGTCGTCCAATTGCGCCGGGCTCGCAAGCGGACTTGGGGTCAACTGCCGGTTCCTGCATAATGTTCAGCCGTCTAACGCGAACAACTGGAATCCGGCCGGTGGAGCCGGCGCACGCAGCTCCACGCTCACCAACTGCTACTTCTACGGGAACGTGGCGTACCGGCTGGGTGGCGCGATACGCGCCTGCAATGCGGTGAACTGCGTGATCGTCTCGAACATGACGACCCGCGCTGTTGGCTCCGATCAAACCGACTCCTACGGTGGCGGCGCTTGTGCCAGGGATTCCGAAGTATGCAGACTTGAAAACTGCCTTGTGATGAGCAACCTGTGCGTGTTCGGAGGAGGGTGCTACAAGTGCACCGTGATCGGCGGCACGAACGCATACAACAAGGCCAAGGTGGGCGGCGGGGCCCATACATCGGCGATGACGGATGTGCTGATCGAGCACAACGCCGCGCAGGACTACGCGAACGGCACCAACGGCGGAGCGGGCGGCGGCGTTGCGTATGGCGCGGCGACGAACTGCGTGTTCCGCGACAACGCCTGCTCGGCGGCGTATGGCACGACAATCCTGAAGGATTGCGATATCGCGGACAATTGCGTCAATGCGCGAAAGATCGAGGGGTGCATCTTCCATGAGGTGGAGAACGTAAGGAAGCTCCGCGCCATCGGGAATGTCGCCTATCCGGGAGGATTCATGACCAGCAACATCTTCATGATCGCAGGTGCCGATGTGGTCCGGAACTGCCTCATCACGAACTGCAACTGGAACCACATCTCCGGCAACTTCTACAACTCGGCCGTGTTTGAGCACGGGCGAAGCGCGATAACGACAAGCGTTGAGAACTGCACGTTCGCCGACAACAATTACTATTGGCTGACACGCAACTACAATGTATCCACCCAGCGGATTTCATTTGTAAATACGGTTTTTACAGGTAATGCCGGCAGTGACGTATCGACGACGGATAGCAAGTATATGGTGCTTTCCAACTGCGTTTACGGGAAGATGGGAGGTTGCACGACGAAGGCGGAGGGCTTCGAGAACTATGGCTGCACGTCGATAACGGCGCGTGCGGCGTACAAGTTTACGGGGAAGGATCCCGATCCGTATTCGCTGAGGCGGTCGTCGCCCTTGCGTGGATGGGGGCTGCTGCTTGATTGGATGGCGGACGGCACCGACCTTGCCGGCAATCCGCGTCTGCGTGACGGCGCGGTGGATATCGGCTGTTACCAGTGCTGGCTCGATCCGGTCGGTGCGGTGTTCTCGATCCGATAGTTGGTCGTTGAGCGCAGGGGATAACCAGGATGCCATTAGCGGGAGACGAATGATGAGGCAAGGATTTGCGCTGCTGCTTGTCGTCGCCGTCTCGGGAAGGGCTGCGTTCGCCGGGATTCCGGCATTCGAGGAAGGCAACATCCAGACCCGCTGTGGCGGCGTGCCGGTGAAGGAGTTCGGCGGCACATGGATCTACGGTGGCGCTCCCGATCTCATGGATGACGTGACGTTCCAGCAGGGCAACGCACGTCCGCGCGAGAAGGTCGCGCCAAAGCCCGCGCAGACGCTCAAGGGCAACTTCTTTGGCGTGAACACCACGCGGATGCCGTGTCTTTCCGGGAACATGGGACTTTGCGAAGAAGCCGTGCATCTTATCGACGGCGATGTGCAGACGTGCTGGCTCAGCGCGGCGCAGACGCGATGCGACATGCAGCCGGTGACGGTGCGGATCGATCTTCCGAAGGAGACGGAAATCGCAAAGGTCGTATTGAGGAAACGCCCTCTCCTGCCCGAATCGCAGCGGCGCAAGACGGACCGGCAGCCGGCTCCAGACGCCTGTGAGGTGGGACGAGGCCTACCGGTCGAGATGTCCGTCGTCGTCTCGTGCGATGCCTATCGTTGGCAGGACATCTTCTCCGGCGCGCTTGGCGACTCGGAGGAAAAGGATTCTTTTGAATTCTCGTTCGCCCCGATCCGCGCCAAACAGCTCCGCCTTTCGGCCACCCGGTTGAGACAGGTCGAGCGCTGTCTCTACGCGCTCTCGCTCGCCGAGATCGAAATCCTGGACGCCGCCGGACGCAACGTGGCGCTTGTCTCCCGCGGAACGACGATTGCCGTCAACTCCACCTTTTCAACGGGGCTTCCGCTCGCACAGCAGAAGGCGCTTTGGCCGGTTCAATGGGATCTTGGCGTCAAGTGGATTCGCGTGGGCTACCATGACGACCCGATCAACTGGCATCGCGTCGAGCGCGAGAAGGGGCGCCTTGAGGTGGATCCCGTGGCCGATGCCGCCGTGACCGCCTGCCACGAACACGGGCAGAACATCATCATGTGCCTCAACTTCGGGAACCGCCTCTATTCCGGTCCCGAGAAGAGGGCTCTTCCGCAAATGCCGGAATGGAACTACTGCACGCCGAATCCGCCGACCACGCAGGAGGCGCTCGCGGCGTGGGAGCGCTACGTGACGTTCATGTGCCGGCACTTCCGGGATAGGGTGCATACGTTCGAGATCTGGAATGAGTGGAACATCTCCGAGTATTGGGGGGGCGAGGTGGACGTGGACGCCTATTGCGAGATCGTGCGCCGTACGATTCCGCTCATCCGCCGCCACGCGCCGGACTGCAAGGTGATGCTCGGCTCCACATGCGGCTACTTCGGCGGAATTGCCTGGCGCACCCCGGAGCAGCTCGCCGAGCTTGAGAAAAAGAACATCTGCTACATCGCATGGAGGCGTTTCGCGAAGGACGTGGACGCCATCGGCTACCACCCGTTCTACAACCCGAAGCCCGGTTCGCTCCTGAACTACTGGCGGGACATCGAGGCATTTCGCGCCTGGCTCGGTCGGCAGGGATTCAGCGGCACACTGCACGCAAGCGAATGGAACATCAATGGCCGCGCGACGTCCGTCGATCCTAAGGATGCGCGCGATTGCTGGTGCGGAACCTACACGCAGAGCGAGACCGCCAAGGCGAAGGAGGTGCTGCAACAGATGGTGCGTCATGCGGGTTACGGCATTCCAAGTTGCTTCTGCGAGATGTACCACGCTTTCTACGCGCAGACAGAACTGAGCCTTCTCAAGAGTTCGCTGAGCCAGGCGCCGCTCTCACCTGTTCAGCCCACGGTCTCCTATTATGCGTTGCGAAACGCGGCGACGATGATGGACGGCTTCAGGCCGGCGGATTTCAAGGCGGAACTCGCCAAAGAGGGCTTTGCCGGCAAGTGCCGAGCCGTCTACTCCTTCATGTGCGGTACGCGGCGCGGCGTGGGCGTCTGGTACGAGGACGACCAGCGCGACGACGGCTACCGTCACGTCCCCGCCACGCTCACGCTGCCATTCGCCGCCAAGTCGCTGTGGGCGTACGATCCGCTGAACGGCGTGAGGCAGCGGCTCGATCTGACAATCGAGGGCGGAGAGACAACCGTCCGTGGGCTGATGGTCGGCGACGCGCCGCTTTTCATTGCGGAGGATGACTGATGGAATCCGAAATGGTGTTTTTCGACAAGGTAATCGAAAGGAGACGGATCGTGAGACGAGTAGGACAAGTGAGACGAGTGAAATGGAGCGTTGCGATTGTTGCCGCCTTCATGGTCACGGTTTGCGTGGCTGTGCCGCCTACGGCGACGGTGACGGTGGATCCGGCGCAGGAGCTTCGCGCCGTCAAGCCGATGAATGGGGTGAACAACGGACCGTCCGGTTCGCGCGGCATCGCGGGGGCGCGCCAGCTCTATGCGCTCGCGAAGATTCCGTTCGCGCGCACGCATGACTCGAACTTCCACGCCGGCTACGGCGGGCCGCACACCGTGGACATCACGGCGGTGTTCCCGAGCTTCGACGCGGACGAGAACGACCCCGCCAGCTACGACTTCCCGATGACCGACCGCTACCTCACCACGATCACGAACGCCGGCACGGAGGTGTTCTTCCGTCTTGGGCAGTCCATCGAGCACGGCATCAAGAAATACGGCATCTACCCGCCGAAGGACTTCGCGAAGTGGGCGCGCATCTGCGAGCACATCATCCGGCACTACAACGAAGGGTGGGCGAACGGGTTCCGCATGAACATCCGCTACTGGGAGATCTGGAACGAACCGGATCTCGGCGGTCCGGAGGAGAACAACGAGTGGAAGACGAATCCGCTCACGTGGGGAGGATCGGAGGAGGATTTCCACCGGTTCTACACAGTCGCGGCGCGTCACCTGAAGGAACGCTTCCCGCACCTGATGATCGGCGGCCCCGCGCTCTGCGGCTACGAGAAGTGGGCCGAGCGCTTCATCAAGGCGATGGCGGCGGAGAAGGTGCCGATCGACTTCTTCTCGTGGCACGCCTACCGCCCGTCCCCCGAGCCGATCATCGTCACCGCGAAGAACATCCGCCGGATGCTCGACGCGAACGGGTACGGCAAGGCGGAGTCCATCCTCGACGAATGGAACTACATCCGCAGCTGGACGGAGGACTTCGCCTACAACGTGCGCACGATCAAGGCCGAGAAGGGCGCCGCGTTCACCCTTGCGACGATGATTGCGTGCCAGAGCGCGCCCGTGGACATCCTGATGTACTACGATGCGCGGCCAACCGCCTACAACGGGCTGTTCGCGGATGGCACGTACGATCCGCTGAAGGGGTACTATCCGTTCTACATCTGGTCGAAGCTGAAGGGATGCGGCACGCAGGTGGCGGCGAAGGTCGAGAACGCGAAGGATCTGTACGTGTGTGCCGCGAAGGGCGCCGGCGGGCGAGCGGCCGTGGTTCTCTGCCGGTACACCGACAACGACAACCGGAACGGATCGCTTCTGGCTGCGGTTTCGGTTGCAGGGTTGCCGACGGCGCGCATCACATGCCATCTCACGGATCCCTGCCGTGCGCACACGGAGTTCCCGCTTGAGATCAAGGACGGGTGCGTGACGGTGCCGCTCGAGCGCAACGCTTTCGCGCTTGTGGAATTTGAATAACCAGAAAATACTCAGGAGGATAATCATGAAAAGAATGGAACAAGTCGGACGAGCGGGATGGAAGCTTGCGCTTCTGGTCGCTTTTGTGGCGCTGAATGCGTTGGCCGAGAAGATGCCGCCGCTGCCGGCGGGGGCATTCACGTATGCGGTGATCCCCGATACGCAGAGCTACGACGGCGAAGGGCGCACCACCAAGCACGGACGGGCGCCGGGCAAAGGTCCCACGCGGAACGAAAAGTTCGATGCCATCGTCAAATGGCTCGTCGCGAACGCCGAGAAGGAGAACATCCTGTTCGTTTCGCACACCGGCGACATCGTCGATGTGAACAACGACTTCCAGTGGCGCTTCGCCTCCAACGCGATGTCGCGTCTGGACGGCAAGCTTCCCTACGCGGTCGTCCCCGGCAACCACGACATGAAGAACAGCGGCGACACGACGCTCTTCCAGAAGTACTTCCCCGCCTCCCGCTACGCCGGCAACGCCTGGTACGCGGCCACGTTCCCCGGCTTCAAGAACTCCGCCGGCCTGTTCGTCTCCGGCAACAACGCGAACAACATCTGCCTCTTCGAGCAGGGTCAGGAGAAGTTCGCGGTGGTGCATCTGGAATGCAACGCGCCGGACGTCGTGCTCACCTGGGCCGAGAAGGAGCTTGCGAAGTATCCGGATCGGCACGTGATCGTGGCGACGCATCAGGACCTTGGCGCCATCGAGGCGAAGGACGGCCGGCTTCTGCTGAACGAGACGGCCAAGCTCTCGAAGGAGGAGCTTGCGAAATACGAGCCGGACCTTTCCATCTTCGGCCGGATGAAGTGGCACAAGTGCCACGGCAAGGACGGCAATTCGGGACTGGACATCTGGAAGAAGTTTACGTCGCGCCTGAAGAACGCCTTCCTCGTCGTCTCCGGCGATCAGGGCATGATCAAGATCACCCGCGTGGACGAAAAGGGCGTCCACGGGAACATGGTGTATTCGCTCATGCAGGATACGGGCGGCGGATTCATCCGCATCTTCCGCTTCATCCCGTCTGAGAAGGTCGTGCGCTGCTACACGATCGACCCGCGCAAGGGCGGCGAGCTCGTTCATTCCTGCTACGTCTGGCGTGATGACCTGTGGTTCAACTTCGAGCTGCCCTATCCGGGCACGAAGGGCGAGAAGCCCGTGCCGCCCAAGATGGGGGCGGAGGCCGCACCGCGCAGGTCCGCAGGTGGAACGAGTCCGGCCCCTTCAAAGACGGAGGAGATCTACGTTCCGCCGGAAAGGGGAAAGCTTGAGGCGTGCGCCGCCATTCCGGCGGATGATCCGATCGCCATGCGCAAGGTCGAATGGGCGGGGATGGGCAACGTCCGCGACCTCGGTGGGTTGCCGGGCCTCGGCGGCAAGCGTGTGCGGAAAGGGCGCATCTACCGTTCGGACGGACTGAACAACAATGCGGCCTATCGCATTCCCGGCACGAAGAAGGCATTGCCGAAGAGCGAATGGAAGGGCCCGGGCGCGCCACGCATCAAGCCGGAAGCGGCGAAGTATGTCGTCGAGACGCTTGGCGTCAAGACGGATCTCGATCTCCGGACGGATGCGGAGACGTTCGGGATGACCGGTTCGCCGCTCGGCGAGAAGGTGCGCTGGGTGCACATCTCGTCCTCCGAGTACAACGGAATCGTGAAGGGGAGAGGGCGCGATGCGTTCATCGCGGATTTCAAGGTGTTCCTCGATGAGGCGAACTATCCGATCGTGTTCCATTGCATCGCCGGCGCGGATCGCACCGGGTCGCTCGCCTGCGTCCTGAACGGTCTTCTCGGCGTGGATGCCGATCTTCTGCACCGCGACTGGCAATACACGTGGATGGGACGGAAGAAACCGCAGCAGGCGCCCGAAAAGCTCTGGGAGCGTCTGATGACGGGACTCTCCACCTTTGAAGGCGCCACGTTGAACGCGAAGATCGAGAATTTTGTCCTCTCCTGCGGCTTCACGGCGGACGACATCGCCAAGTTCCGGAAGCTGATGTTGGAATAGTCGTCTAAAGCTTAGATGCGAATGGTTCGTGAACCCTTCAACCCTGAAAGGTACAGCAACATGAAGATGACAATAAACCAGGCGTCGCTTTTCTCCGCTGTGTGCATCGCATCATGCACGATGGGCGCGGCCCACGCCGCGACCACCCAGGCGGACTGCACGGCCTACATGACCGCGAGCGATGCCAGCTGGAAGGAATCATCGTTCGACCATGGCGCGCATTGGAGCGACGTGAACATACCGGGATCGGGCTCCACCAACTATGTCGGGGCCGGCTTCACGATTATGGATCCCTATATCAGTTCCGGCTCACAGTCCTATCCTGGCGACGTGCTGGTGCTGGCCGGTACCTTCAATGGCCAGTCGAGCGGCGGCGCCACCATCTCCTGGCCGGAGCTGCGGCTTGAGAACGGTGCCCTGTACCGGTGGTCGAGTTTTCACCGCGTTGCCGGAAAGGTGGTGGTAGAGGCGGACGCGACGGCACCGGCGGAACTGCGCATGTTCTATCCGAGCAGTTACAACTCCGCCACTTTGGCGGCTTCGTTCTTTGGCGATCCGGATTCGTGCTTGAAGCTGACGCGTTCAGACGGTAATCCTGCCGTGCCGCTCCCCGATCTGCGTTGGGCCATCGCGGGAGACTGGAGCCAGTTCTACGGCACGTGCATTGTGAGCAACCGTTCGCAGTTCGTGCCATATACCACCAGCCCCATCTATCCCGGCACAATCATCGTAGAGGAGGGTGGATATTGGTGGGGTTACTACAACTTCGGTTCTGCCACCGTCACCGTCGGCACGCTTGACCTGCGCGACGGCTCGCATTTCTGGGGCAGATGCAATTCAAGCGGCAGCACATCGCTTACAATTGTGACAAATGAACTGAAGCTGGGGGCGGTGGATATCATCTTCTTGGATTCGTGGGGCGCGTCGGGGATGACGCTTTCCACATTGCCGAACTACACCGTGGGCGGCAATCCGGTGAAGATACCCCTGTTCAAGCTCATCGGCGCAGCCGCCGGAAAGGTGCCCGACCTCACGAAGGCGACGATCCCGGACTATCCGGCCGCCAAGAAGGTGGGCGAGTTCCCGCGGCTGAAGGCGCTTGTCTGCGAGGATAACGGCGACGGCACGAAGACGATCAGCGCGAAGTACTATGACGATGGCGACATCATCATCATGCGGACGGCCAACGGTTCCTACCAGTATGCACAGTCCGCCTTCAATCCTGACAACGGCAGCTACTGGAGCACCGGTGAGGTTCCGACGTCCGAGACTTCTGGGGACGCCTATGCTCAGGCCGCCATTACCTGGACGGGCTACAACACCTATTCCTACCCCAACCTCACCTACACCATCGCCTCCGCCCTCTACATGCAGTGCGACAATCTCACTGCGAAGCGGTTCATCTTCACCAACGGCGGAAGCATCAGCACGTACAGCCAGGGGAAGTACAAGAACATGTATGGGCCGATCACGCTTGCAAAGGCCGGCGTCACGAACTCAATCGACGTATTCCAGAACTTTATTCTCACCATCCATGGCGACATCTCGGGTCCAGGCTCCTTGAAGATAATAAATCCGTCCCCGCATGCGAACCCCGTCGGCCATACCATTTTTAAAGGCAGCCATGCCGGGCTCCACGGCGCGTTCATCGTCTTTTGCAATTCGAATAGCGACACCTCCACCGGCAAATCTCTGATGCCCGACGTCGCGAACGGGAAATACACCAACGTGTCGATCGAGCGCGGTGACCAGTTCGGCGGCGAATACATCGGAAACAATCCGTGGCAGTCGATCTGGGTCAACTGCTACGGCTGTCTGCACATGACCAATACGGATGTCACGGTGAGCGAGCCGACGCGCGGACTGTTCGTGGACGGCGGCGCACAGTTTGATGTCGGCGGCGGTTTGACCTGTACGCTCGACATCCCCGTCACATTCGGCGGCGAACTCCTGAAGCGCGGCAACGGCAAGCTTTCGCTCGGCGGCGAGGCGCGTTTCATCAACGGCGATCCGGCTACGGAACCGCTTGAAGGCACAAACCGGCTCACAATCGCCGCCGGTTCGCTTGAGGTCACGTCCACGAACGCGGTCAACGGCGTGCGCGTGGCTTTCGGTGAAGGGACGTCGCTTGTCGTGGATCCGGAACCGGCGGACGCGGATCTCGCCGACGTCGGCATCGTCAACACGCGTTGGAGCGAGCCGTTCGTCTCCACCCGTACGGATGGACGGATACCGGTGACGTTCAAGGCCGGCAGTCCGACGCTCGAATCGGGCGTGGGCAGCTATTCCGTTGCGCTCTGCACGGTTCCTTCGTCTGCGGCGGACGGCGTGCGCACGATGCTCAAGATGCCGAACGTGCCGCATTACCGTGTCACGGTTGAACCGCGCGCGAACGCGGATGGTTCCGTGACGCTGCTTGCTGCGTTCACGCGCAAGGGCCTCGTGCTCTCCTTCCGCTGAAGGCCGGGCGAATTGCTGTAAACGTTCTGATTCCCCTCATTAGGTAGAAGAAGAGATGAAGCAGAGAAACAGATTTTTCGGGAAAGGGCAGGCGGCGGCATCAGTCCTGATGGCGCTCATCCTTTCCGCGTCCTGCGGCGCGGCAGAAAAGCCTGCGGGCGACGCGTCCGCAAAGCGGCCCGCTGCGGTAGAGCCCCCTCTGCTGGAGAAGAAGGAGCCTGTGAAAACGGTGGAGCTTACGTGGATCGACGGTACGGAGATCCCTTTGGAGGGACGCGCCTTCCCCAACGCGAAACATCCATACGCGCGGCTACCGGAAGAGGCGTTTTCGAAGCCGGATCTCGCCAAGATCCGTTCGGCGATCACATGCCCTGCGGGGATGTGCTTCAGGTTCACGACGGACTCCAGCGTGCTGCACGTGCGCTGGACCAACGGCGCCAAGCCGCCCTATGGTCTGTGCAACGCAACGGGCATACTCACGGCGGGCATCGACATTTACCGGCTGGGCGAAGACGACGTGTGGAGGTTCTGGATGTCCGGATTCCCGCGCGCGCAGACAAACGAGCTCAAGACTTCATGGACCCCCAATCGGCCTTGCATGATCTACCTGCCGCTCTCCTCGAGGTTCGAGTCCATCAGCATCGGCATCCAGCGGGGGGCTAAGATCATGCCCCTGGGTCCTCGCAAGAGCGGCGTCGAGAAGCCGGTGGTGGTATACGGAACGTCGATGGTGCACGGATACTCGTCGTCCCGCCCCGGCATGATTTGGACCTCTGTTCTTTCGCGCATGCTTGACGTGCCGATGGTCAACCAGGGGTATTCCGGGAACGGGAAGCTGGAGCCGTCGATGTGCGACTATCTGGCGGCGATCGACGCGTCGGCCTACTGCTTCTTCACCTGGGGCGGGCAGATGACCGTGGAGACGATGCGCGAGAAGACGCGTCCCTTCCTCGAGAAGCTTCATCGTGCGCGTCCAGGCGTGCCGATACTGGTGGGAGAGTATTACTATGTGGTGGGGGCGAGCCGGCTCAACACGACGAACAAAAAGCGGAGCTTCGTACGGGAGCTCGTCGAGGAGCTGAAGGCTGACGATCCGCAGTTCTGGCGCAACCTGTATCTGGTGAGGGGCGAGCGGCTGTTCTGCGAGGACGACGACGGCACGGTCGACTCCGCCCACTTCAACGACCGCGGCGCCTACAGATGTGCCGAGGCATTCGCGGAGGTTCTGCGCGAGGCGTTGCGCGACAGCGCGGCGACCACGGCGCCAAACCATGCACAATCTTTTTGAAAACAGGCAAAGGAGAACGAACATGGCGAGGAACAGAATACTCATGCTGGTGTCGGCGTTCGCGGCGGCGCTTTGCGCCAACGCCGGCTTTGAGCAGATCGACGGGAAGGACTACTGGCGCGACGACGCCGGCACCCTGCACCAGTACCTGTACCTCAAGGGGCATAGCGCAAAAATCGGTAACGCCGGCCTCAAGTTCCATGACCAGCCTTCCGACGAGACTGAGAAGTCTTGGGTTCCTGGTAGCGTGTTCGTCACTAGCTCCAACATCACCTATTCTGGTTCCTGGGCCTTCTCGCCACCATCGTCGCTATATGGCTTCTGCCTGCAGGCGAACAACGCTGACAGCGGCTACTACACTTTTGACGTAACCACAACCTTCGAGCTTGGCGCATACGGCATACGCGCCGAGCGGGCCGGAATCTATCTTCGCTCGTACACATCATCGTTTGATATCAAAGAGTCACAGACGTGGTCTGGACTCCCGGCCGAACGGCTTTCGTCTTCGCCTTTCACCATCGGCATACCGAACTATTATGCCAATACAAAATGGGCGAAAGGAAGGATTCTTTCAACGGCGGAAAACGTCAAGTTTAAGTTGGCCGGTGATATGCGCCTGCTGCTTGCGGCGACGAACTGCAGCATGTCCACCTGCGACGTGATCGTTGAAAAGCCGGCGTATCTTGCCGTAAGGCAGTACACATTCGGAACCGGCGATAAGTATTTTGGAAAGCTTGGCGCGCATAGCCTTACGCTGGACGGAGGCGCGGGGCTTATTTTCGGGAGCGCGACAGGTGGAACAAACACCATCCCGATCCTCTCTCCCCAACGGATTGCGCCAACCGTCGTTCTTACGAATGGCGCACTGCTTTCCGCTTCGGTCAACACTACGATCACCGGCGGCGTGACGATCGTCTCCGCTGTGGGATCGTCGGGCACAGTAAAGGGAACTTACATCCTTGATGACGACGCGACGACGTTCCGCGCCGAGGAGGGTTCCACGCTTGACCTTACGGGGATGAACATGGTGGTGCGTGGGACTTTTGCATTGGCTGGTTCCGGCAGAATAAAGCTTTCGGGCGTGCGCCTTGACGGTGCGCAGTTGCAGAACTTCTCCGGCACGATCGAGATTCCGTCGGGTGCGCTCTATATCCCGCGCGCAGCGGACGTTCCGGCGGGCGTGAAGTTCGAGACCAGCGGCAGCGGCGCGCTGTGCTTCGGCGATGCGACGGGATTTGACGCCGCCACGTGCCTTTCGGGAACGGCGAATCTCTTGGATGGTTCATCCGGTTTGGTCGTCACCGACGTCAAGCGCGAGTCGGTATCGGTGGGCGCCGGCGAAACGCTGCTTGTCTGCGGCAACGGGTTGGATGCGGATGGCGCACTCTCGCTCGCCGCCGGCGCGACGGTAATGTTCTGCGAGACGGCAACGATTGCGGCCCCCATCTCGCAGTCGGGCGCGGTGACGGTCGAGACGTTTTCTCCTGCCGTGACCGGCTCGGTTTCGGGCGTCTATACAGCGACGGCGGGAAAGATGGCGGTGGTGTCGCCTGGCCTTTTGCGGATTACCGGAGGCGGTGTGCTTTACGGCCTTGACATGAAAACGGGTCACGCCGAAATCACGGACGCGCGAATTGATTGTAACGGAAACTTGTCCTTCTACGGTGGCTATCTCACCATCAAGAATGGCGGAAAGTTCTATCTCGGCAAAGTGGATTGGACGAAGCTGGCCCTCAATCTGGATGACCAGATGGAGGATGCCACGCTTGAGGTCGGCCAGGGCGGATATTTTCAGCAGATCAAGGGGTACGACCAGCATCTTCTGATCGGAAAGTCCAAAACCTATATCTCGCGCCTGTTCATCAACGGCGGAGAGGTGCGCATGGTGGTACACGAGCCGTTCAGGATTGACGGCAACGGAATCGTGGAGATCGACAATGGCGGCATCCTGCGCACGGTCAGGGCGATTGACGTGGGATCTGGCGGACTTGGCGACCGATGTGGCATCATCCTTGGCAACGGCACGTTCTGCGCCACTCCCTACACGAGCGAAAGCGATGAGGGCAGCCCAACATACAACTATCGCGGCTTCATAAAGTACCACAACATCATCACGGCTGGTGCGGTGCCCGTGACTGTGAAGGGCGACTTCCTTTTCGATCTCACGCATTTCGTGAACAATCCCATGACAAACCAGTCGGATACGGTGACAAGCCAGTGGAAGTTCGAGAATGGCGGGCGTCTCCGGGTGAAGGGCAATGGCAAGAAGCTCATATTCCGCAGCAGCAGCGCATCGCATCTCGCGCTTGACCTTACGGCGGAGCTGCCGGCGGCGACGG
Organism: uncultured bacterium; assembly: GCA_902779565.1. Classification (GTDB taxonomy): domain Bacteria; phylum Verrucomicrobiota; class Kiritimatiellia; order RFP12; family UBA1067; genus UBA1731. The sequence goes on from CACZCD010000005.1 coordinate 51,057, forward strand.
TCGAGATACTGCCGACGGACGACGGCGAGGGTGCGCCCGCGCCGCAGTCGATCGAGTGGACGGTTCCTACAAACGGAGTGACGGCGGGTACCGTCGTGGCGCAGGAGCTGGATGGCCAGGCGGTGCCGCTTGTCGCGTCGTACCGTGTGCCGGATGGCGCGACGTTCTCCGATGCCGCGATGACGGAGTGGAATTCTGGATTCGCGTCCGCGACAACCTCGAACCTCACGTTTGAGAGCGGTGCCTCGTGGCAGTTTGCGGCGTTCCCGTTCTCGCCGTTGACGCTTGCGGGTTCGCTGTCGTTGCCAGCGTCGTTGCCGTGCACGGTGGTTGCCGGCGGTCCAGCCAGTGCGGGTGCGGTGGTGGAGACCATCGCAACGGCGGCGGACGGGATTTCCGGCGCGGATTGCGCGTTCCCGTGCAGAGGGGTTGGCGTGAACCTGAAGAACTCGTCGATCGCTGTTGACGGCTCGTCGGTGGTGCTCTCCTACGCTTCGCCCGGATTCATGTTGCTGGTGCGGTAAGGTTGACTATGAAAAAATATGTTTTTGGTTCTGCAGCGCTTTGCGCGTTCGCGTGGTGCGGGGCTTCCGCCGCGCCGATGCTTGAGACGGTGGAGAACAGCCATTTCCGGATGACCGTCGATCCGCTCGGCGCAAGGATAACGAGTCTCTTCTCGAAGGATGCGGGCGTGGATCTCACCGTCCCCGGATCACCTGGGCTCTTCACGGAGTCGAGCTGGGACCGCTGGCACTCACGCGGCCGGCTGGCGAAGACGGTGTTCGATGTAAAATGTAAAATTGAAAATGTAAAATGTAAAATGGGGGACGGGTTTTCGGTAGAGGCGATGGGGCAGGGCTCGGGGGTGATTCCGTTCATGCGGGTGGGCAAGCGCTATTCGTCCGTGCCGGAGTCCACGGCGCTCACCGTGGAGTACAGCTTCATCAACGCGCCGGACGCGATGTCGCTCCAGGCGTATTCGCCAACCATCCACCTTTCGTTGGCGATGGAAGGGCGCATCGTGTCGTTCTGCTATGCGGACGCGGAGGGAATGCACCGGCGTGGCCAGAACGAGGGCAGCAGCCTCCGCACCGAGACCCCGATGCGTGGCTGGTACGCGGCGGTGGACCGGAAGGGGGAGGTCGGCGCCGTGGTCACGGTGCCGTACGAATGGCTGCACGGGTTCTCCGCGTGGCTGCCGGGCACGCCGAGTTCGGAGATCAAGCTTCTGCCGGTGGGCATCGAGAACGGCGATTCGTTCAAGGTGAAGCTGGAGCTGATCCCGTTCAAGGGGCTTGCGTTCGTCTCCGGCGCGGGCGGCGGACTCGTCGGCTCGCTCGGCGACGGGGTGTGCAAGGTGGTGAATTCGCGGGCCGGAAAGGTTGTCGCGGAGCATGACGGAATCAAGACCGTGCTCGACTTCGACCGCCCCGGTTCGCTGTGCACGTTTGAGACGAAAGCGACGACGGTGCGGCTCACGAAGGATGGGCATGAGGTTTGCCGTCTCGACGCGAAGCCGGGAAAGGGGAAATGGTCGCTTGAGCCGGAATGCAAGCGGCACGCGCCTTTCAAGTGCGAAGCGGACCTTACGTGCTACACGAACTTCCCGTCGTTCGGTCTGCGGCCGTGGGCAAAGCCGCTCGAAGGAGGTCCGGTAAAGGTCTCGGTTGTGACGGGGCGGGGGAACGTGCCGGAGATCGGCGCGCTTGCGGAGTGCTTCGACATGGAGTATCGCGTGATCGGCGTGAACATGGATATCGATGGAGCCGGCAAGCGGCACCTCGGCAACCCGCAATATTCGTTCGGCGACGTGTTCGGGCGCGTGGGGCCGAAGGACATGGAGCGCGAGGTGAACAAGGTGCTTTCCTGGCCGTCTGACGTGATCCTGCTCGGCGGTGTTCCGGTCGATGCGCTGCCGGAAAGCTCCCGCAAGATCGTCGCGGACCGCGTCAAGGCGGGCACGGGGCTTGTGCTTGTGGGGAACCTCGACAAGACGGCGTTCGCGACGGGGCGTGTGGTGCGGCTGGAATATCCGGCCACGCCGCGCATCGGACCGTGGCTGATGGGCGGCATCACGCCGGATTTGCGGGACTTCTACCCCGACCGCGCAACCGATCCCGAGGAGTATTATTCGCGCGTGGCGAAGGCGATATACGAGTGTAAAAGGTGGAAAAGTGGAAAAGTGGAAAGGTGGAAAAGTGGAAAGGTGGAAAGGTGGAAAAGTGGAAAGGTGGAAAGGTGGGAAAGTGGAAAAGTGGGAAGGTGGGAAAGTACTACCAACTACCAACTGCCAACTACCAACTGGGTGGTGTACAACTGCTTCCGCGAGAAGCTGGCGGAAGGGCGCGGGAAGCTGCCGGATCCCGCGTCGCTGCCGAAGTTCTCCGGTGCGTTGTCGGTGGAGTATTCCGTCCAGCGGAACGGGCGCGTGACGTTCTGGGACCGCTACGCCGTGACGAACGCGCCGGCGGCTTCGATCGTTGCGATCGATCCCGATTCATCCCGTCGGCTGAAGGAAGGGGAGCTTCTGCCGGTGAAGGTGCGCGTTGCCGGGGATGTCGCCGGATTCGAGGCGGAGATTCGCTTCAGCGACGTCTTTGGGAGGGTGCTGGACGTGCGCCGGATGCCGGCGGCGGCGGAGATGAAGGCGGAGTTCCGCGTGGAGAACGCCCTGAAGTCCCGCTCGTACGGGGTGGTGGCCGAGCTTCGTTCCGGCGGCAAGGTGGCGTCGCGCCGCCGCGAACGCTACATTGCGCGTCCGTCGCGCGAGAAGCTGGCGTGGAACGACTTCGAGATCGGCGTGAGCGGGAACTCCGAGACGCGGTACTACCTGTTCCCGCAACTCGCGAAGATGTACAAGGACGCGCAGTTCGTCACGGTGGGAGGCCAGTGGCCGGTGCGGTACACGCTTTCGCCGTTCTACGACTTCAACACGAGCGACTCCACCCACATCGGCCTGAACCGGCATGCGGAGCCGGCGGCGTATGCGAAGGCGGGCGACAAGTTCATGCTCGTGCGCGGCCAGTGCCTCTCCGACCCGAAGCGGCTTGCATCGACGGAGGCGTTCCTCGAAAAGGCGTTCAAGCGCGATTTGCCTACGATGGGATATCGGCATCACGGCTTCGGCGACGAGCAGTCGCTCACCGGGTACGAAGGTACGCCGATAGACTTCTGCTTCTCCGAGCACTGCCTGCGGGAGTTCCGCGCGTTCGCGAAGGCACGCTATGGCACGCTCGACCGGCTGAACAAGGAATACGACTCCAACTTCGGCTCGTGGGACGACGTGGTGCCGTTCACCCGGCAGGAGGTGTGGGATGCGAACGGCAAACATGTGGCGGGGTGGTCCGACCATCTGGAGTTCATGGACGACCGCGTGACGAACATGATGACGCGCGCCGCGCGGGTGCTCCGCAACCTCGATCCGGACATCGGCCTCACGCTTTCCGGCACGCAGCCGCCCGCCGCCTACACGGGCATGGACTGGTGGAAGATCCTGCAGATCCTCACCGGTGCGCAGTCGTATGGCATCGGCGGGCAGTACGACATCCACCGCTCGTTCCGGCCGGATGGGCATTTCACGCCCTGGGCGATTGGCTACGGCAACCGCGGAGACGGCGCGCGCCGCGCACTCTGGGAGACCGTGTTCCGCGGCCAGGCGGGAGTGGACTTCTTTTGGGCGCGTTCGGGCTTCAATCCCGACTTCACGCAGACGCACGGCATCTCGGACATCCTCGCTGACCTGAAACGTGCGGGCCAGGGCGCCGGCAAGTACGCGATGAACGTGCTGCATCCGCGCCATGAGATCGCCATCCTGTATTCGCAGGCGTCGTTCAGGGGTGCGTTCATCGAGGAGCGTCGGAAGGAGCATGATGCGCTGCATGAGGCGGTGCGGACGGCGCTCAGGCAGCTCGGTGTTTCGTTCGACTACATATCCTACGCGCAGCTTGAAAAGTGGAAAAGTGGAAAGGTGGAAAAGTACTGCCAGCTACCAACTTACAAGATCCTTATCCTTGCCGATGCGGTGGCGATGTCCGATGCGGAGATCGAAGGCGTGCGCGCATTTGCGAAGGATGGCGCGACGGTCGTGGCGTTCGGTCAGCCCGGCACGCGTACGGCAAACTGCCGCCTGCGGGCGACAGCTCCCCTTGAAGGGTTCTTCAGTGGCGGGAAGCGACGTCTCGAGGGGCGGACGGGGGATGCGGACGATGTACGTGCGGTCCTGCGTGGTGCGCTTGCCGATGCAGGGATCGAAGTTGAGACGCTACGTATCGTCGATGCGGACGGCAAGGCGGTGGAGCGAGCCATCGTCTATGCGATGGAGGATGCGGCGGGGAACCGATTCCATGGCGTGGTCACCGGCGATTTCGGGTCGCGGGAGGTGCGGTACGTCTTCCCGAAAAAGGGATGGGTGTACGATCTCGTGGACGGCAAGGCGTACGGCAACGTGAAGGAGGTGAAGACCTCCTACGGCAAAGGACGTCCGCACGGATTCGTGCAGCTCGCTACGCCGACGGGGATGCGTGGGCTGTTCGATGAGGGGCGTCGCGTACGCATCGACTGCGGCGGGACGGCCGACACGGTTGTGCGCGTGCAGGTGTTCCGTCCAGACGGAACGGAGGCGACATGCTACGCGGCGAACGTGCTCGCGCGCGGCGGCAAGGCTGTCTATGAAGTGCCGTTTGCGCTTTCCGATCCGTCCGGCGACTGGAAAGTCACGGCGGCGAACATCCTCGGTTCCGCCTCCGCCTCGTGCTCTCTTCCCTTCCGTCGAGGGTCGGATGCCGATGTCCACTAACGACTGACCACGAATGATTAACGATATGCAATTGATTAATGACATGCCATCCAGAGCCCTCACTTGGGCAATGGCTGGTCTGCTTTTTGCAGGCGTGAGCGCCTCTTCTCCAGCAGCCACGATCGCCCCCGATGATGGCGTGGCGCCACGTTGGGAAAAACCGCAAACGACGCGCCGGTACCTTCAGGGGCCGCTTTCCGAACGGCTCCTCACGTTTTGGCGCGAGGGGAAGCTGATCTTCGCCGAGAATATGCACCAACCCGACTGGAAGCTGCCGTATGCGCAGCAGATCGCGCATGGCGCTTGGCTCGTGCGCGGGGACGGAACGCCGCTCGACTTCAAGGAAGCCCACCTCAATGTGACGTCGGGCGGCGAACCGGACCATTCGCAGTTCTGGCTTGACGGCGGCGTGCGAGTGACGCTTTCGGCCTGTGCGCCGTTTGGCCGGACGCCATCGCTGTATGCGCGGGCCTCGTTCGCCAATGAAGGCGGCTCGCCGGAGACGCGCGAGTTCCTCGTGCTTTTGCGGAATGCGCCGGAGGTCAAGCTTGTCCATTCCGGTCCGGACGTGTATGCGATCTACGAAGCGAACGTTGAGAAGTGGTTGAAGCTTCCCGCCGCAGACTGGGCGCGTGAGGGCAACACCTTCCGCAGCGGGGACCGATTTGTGTCCTTCAAGCCTGCTGAAGGCGTGGCGCTATCGTGGGACGCGGAGAAGGGCGGCGTAAAGTTTTCTATCTGCCTGAAGCCCGGCGAGACGCGACAGGTGGATTTCACCCTTGGTCGTGGCGGCGAGCCGTCCATCGGCTACGATGCGGCGCGGCAATCCATGAGGAACTCTTGGAAGGCGGAGCTTTCGCGCATCGTTCTGCCGGAGACGGCGCAGCAGGACGAGGGGCGCAAGACGCTTGTGCGTCATCTTGCGGTGCAGATGTTGCAGTGCATCGCCATGCCTGCGAACGGGGCGGATCACGTGCTGCCGCGTCAAGGCGGGCTTCAACGCCTTGTCTGGCCGGGCGAATCGCTTCATGTGGTCATCGCGCTGGATCTTCTTGGACTCTCCAACTACGCCGACGCGATCTGCGATTTCTACTGGTCGCACTGCGTGCGCGACAACGGGGAGGCCGGGCCGTTCCGCAACAACTGGGCGGGCGACACGGCGTATGTGCTTCGGATGCTTTCGCAGCACTGCGTGGCCACCCGCAACACCGCGCTGTGGATGCGGCATGTAGGCAAGGCCGCAAGGTCGCTGGCCTGGATCCGGTCGAAGCGCGGCGCGGACGGGCTTTTCCCGCCGATGAAGTCCACGGACTCCGCTTCAGGGATGCAGCACTGGGGGCACACCGACCTCGTGAACATGAAGGCGCTTGAATGGTACGCGAAGGCGTGTGACTTGTTTGCGGAGCCGAACGCCGACGTAGCGCGCGCGGAAGGGGAGAGCTACCGGGCCGCCCTCGTGAAGGTGCTGGATGTCTGGCGTGAGAAGTCCAAGGGGAAGGATGAGCTGTTCCTTCCGATCACCGCGACCGGCGCGCGCGAAGAGGAACTTGTCTCGCAGGGGTTCTTCTATCTCCATCCGGCGGGCTTCGCGGCGAGCGGCTTTCTCTCGACGGAGGAGCTTCTGCGCCTCAGGCGAAACCTCGTGCGGCGCGGCTTCGCGAACGAGAAGGGACTCTACATGCACCATCCTTCGCCGGTGGCCGCGCTGGGCCAGCACATCTGGTACACCACATGGTGCGAGATGCAGTGGATGGCGGCCTGGATGCGCGCCGGCCGATTCGATCTGGCGGAACAGGCGCTTGACGCCACGCTCAGGTTTTCCGTCTCGAGCGAATACATCGTGGGCGAGCGCTATCACGATGCGAACCCCTGGTATTTCCCGTGGAGTCCGAACGCCTCCGGCTCCGGGCGCATCATCCGGATGCTTTTCGACTGTCCGCTGAAGCCCAAGGTCCGTCGTTCGGTTGATGGTGGAGGGGTGATGCCGTAGTCGGTGCTTCTAAAAGGCGATTCGGAGTCTAACGAACGATTTCAAAGAAAGGAGATAGGTTCATGAAGAGAATGTGTATTGGGATGGTTTTGGCGGCGGCGGGCGTTGCGTCCGCAGCGGTGCCGCTGATCGACTTCGAGAGCGAGGCCGAACGCAAGGCCGCGCCGCGGCTGAACCGCAAGACCTACCGGTTTGGCCTCACGAACCTCTGCGCCACGAGCGGGAGGAATTCGTTCTTCCTCTCCGTTGACAAATGGAAGCCCGGCGACTATGAATGGCCGGCGTTCACGCTCACTGTGCCGGGCCGCGACTGTACCAGCT
>CACZCD010000006.1 GCA_902779565.1 uncultured bacterium
CATTTATATAAATCCGGGAATGACCTGATATCGCCGAACCCGAGGCCGCGCGCCTCCGTGAAGAGTTGAAGCGCCTCACCGACTCGATCTGAAAGGAATCAAACCATGTTCATTGTTTATAAACCATGGACATTGTCGGTTACCACCGGATTTATATAAATGCGGTGGTAAATGCGAGTGGTTTTTATATGCGCTGTCCGATTTGCGGCGAAAGGCGGGCTGTGGTATAATATGCGGCGCTTTCGGGGATTGATGCCCTAGGTAGGGCTATAAAGCGAAAGTCGTCCGGACCGGCCTTGTGGCAAGCTAAGATCCACAAGATACCGCAAGGGCCGGGTAGCGAGGTAATCCGCTGAAACAACGCGGACGCCACTTCGGTGGCATGGCTGGCAGAGCCGATTCCAGACTGCAGCGGTGGCGTGTGCCGCCGGTGATACTGCAACACACCCCGCACAGTCGGGAATAAAAGAGATAAAAGCATGACATATCAAGAAGAGATTGATCTTCAGAAACGTAAGTTCTTCGCTCTCGCGGAGCGACTTGATTCATTCTGGAATGGATTTTCTGGGCCTGATCCAGAGTGGGATATCCTCTACCCGGTGCGTTCCGCGAAAGGCAGGTGGGGGAGGTGTTATGCATGTCGGTACAAGAAGACAACCGGATTTGGATTCTCCAATTGCCTTCGTGCTACGGTGGACGCTGGCGAAAACAAGTTTGACTTTGATATGTCGCACATTTGGTTTAACCGCAGAGGCACACTTGAATCGGCCGATGATGTGCTGGCATGGCTTGATGCCGTAGAGAAGGATCCCGCCAAGGCGAACAGGCGGATTGCAGAAGAATATCCGAACGACGAGCGCAAGGGTGTCGTACCGCGCAGTGTCGTGGAACGCTACGTGACGGGCTATTCAATCGGGAAAGCGCTTGGCAGGGCGAAGTCAAAGGCATTCTCGGACATTTTCGACACCGGATATTTCTGGCGCGAGGAAAATTCATACGTGGAGAACATGACCGCGAACATGTTCTTTGAATACTGTCGCATTGCATATATCGCATCGGAGAGGAAAGACGATCATCTAGACAGGTCTCTTTCGGGTCGGCAAATGTACGATAGGTATTCTGACGGAAGATACGGAGCATTGCTTGATATAGACCCGGACTCGCCAGATGAATTCCTATCGTGGCTTGATGGAAAGGTCCCCTGCGACAAGCATGGCGGTGACCATCCATGGGAAATCAAGCGTGGCGGCAACACCACACATATCGATCTATACGTACATCGTCCAAGGCATTACGACTGGTATCCTGATGGTGAGAAGAAGGAGAAGATGTCTCGAACTGTCAAGATTGGGCTTTGCGGCCACCACATTGGGCGAATTGTCGAGACGGTCAAGATGTTTCTCGCTATCAAGAAGGCAGGACTGCCTATCTGGATGTCCGACGCCCAGAGCGTAAGGAACAGGATTCTTGGTCTTGATTGGATTGGCATAATTCCAGAGTCTGATACGCTTCATCGCGGGTGGCAGGACTTCCCCGGAGATTTCCACATTGCCGATGTGATGCATTTTTCCGATTTCGGACGGAACAGGCGCCATGCGCTACCATTTGTTTCGTGGGAACCTCTTCCTGTTATACTTCCACGTACTTTCGCCCATTCCAACTAATGTCCATCATCTTGGTTGTTACAAGACGAAAATCTGGTCTCCGAAGTGCTCGGCGACGCGGTGCAGTGAGCTTCTCCCGCAGCACATCACCCTCCCCTTGAGTTGTGAGGGGTGATTTGTTATAATTTGCACCAATCAACGGATTGGATTTCATTCCGTCCTACGAAAGGTACAAACATGTTAATAGACTTCAAAACATGCAGAGCACGGTTCGGATCGCCTTATCAAATTGAAAAAGCGATTAGGGAGGGGCGCATTTTCAAGATGGCGGCAGGAATCTATTCAGAAGATGGAACGGAAAGTGAGATAGAGGTGCTGCAGATGAAATACCCTCGCGCCATCGTCTCGTTCGACAGTGCCTATTTCTACTATGACATGACGGATTATATCCCGGAGCAATACACTTTGACGATAGAAAACCATGCACACCTTGTAAGAGATGAGCGCGTTAGGTTTTACTTCGTCCCGGAGGAAGTGCTTGATGTCGGTGCGACAACCCTTGACTATGATGGAGCCAAAATCAAAATCTACGACAAGGAGCGTCTGCTCATAGACACGGCCAGAATGAAAGGCAGTTTGCCGATTGACCAATACAAGGAAGTGATAAACCATTATAGGGTATGTCGCGACACGCTTGATGCTTCGAAGTTCCCTGAGTATCTGGAGAAATTCCCTCAACGTGATCGCATCATGCGGATAATCGACGAGGAGGTTTACTGATGAAGACGATCAAGGAGCAGATCGACGCGCATCTGGCGGCGGGCTACCGAAGCGACACGGCAAAAGCGAAGGTCGCGCACGATATTGTGCTGTTGGCCATTCAGCGGTGCGGCTTCAAAGCGAACAGCACCGTCAAGGGCGGCGTTGTGATGAGTTCGCTAACTGGCGATGTCCGCCGCGCGACAATGGACATGGACATCGACTTCATACGCTATTCCTTAAGCGACACGGCAGTCATGCGCTTTGTCGGGCGCATGTCGAAAGCTATGCCGGAAGTCGAGATGAAAATGGTGGGTATGCCTGTGGAACTGAAGCATGAGGATTATCGCGGCAAGCGCATTTACCTTTCCATCAAGGATGATTCAGTGGCTCGCGGCATCCGCACGAAGGTTGACATAGGCGTTCATGCAAACGACAAATTGGAGCAGGTTGATTTCGCATTCCCTACAGGTTCTGGAGAAGGGAGTGTAGAACTTCAGGCAAATTCGCTGGAACAGATGTTTTCCGAGAAGCTCTTGAGCTTGTTGCGGCATGGGGCAAGCACCAACAGGCCGAAAGACATATTCGACATGTACTATCTGGCTGACAGTCTTGATTTGGAGAGACTCAGGGCTTTCGTTGCTCTAATGATCTATGGCAATCCAAAATGCCGCGTCAACAACCATGCGGACATGATGAAGCTTGTGCGGCTCATCTTTGGATTGAAGACATTCGCCGTTAAACTGACACGGGTGCGGTCAAACTGGCTTCAGATGCCCCCTAACGTCGTACTGGAATCGCTCGACCATTTCTTGGATACGCTTTCGTGACATACTTCACTCCAGGCCAGCACATCGGACATTTCAACATCATTCGGCTTGTCGAAACAATCGACGAAGGTGTTCCTTAAGGATCTAACGGTGGCAGAAGGTAATACAGCGGGCTGTTTCCGAAGCCGAGGCCGAGCGCATCCGTGAAGGGTTGAAGCGCCTCACCGAATCGATCTGAAAGGAATCAAACCATGTTCACAGTTTAACTATGGTTGTGCTCTCGTTCCTCCTGGCCGCATAGATCCATAGTTTTACTTGCAAACTATGGTTTTGCATGCCCTGCTATGTTTGCGACAAAAGGTGGGACGTTGTATAAAACCATTGTAAAGACATTCCTAGGACACAAGGGCTATTAAGCAGTCGCATAGTATCACTTGAATGCACGCAAGGTGGGGTATATCCTGAATACAATGCTGGGATGTGGCAAAATAGCAAGGATAAGGGATTAACATTGGTCTATCTACAAACTGCCGGATGCTAAAGACAATTGAGGGGCCATCAACCTTTCAGGCATCGCGATAATCGCTCGTTGAATGCTGGCAATTGTACCGCAAAAGTTATAATCGTTCCGATATAAAATCAGTTAATCGTCTAAAATACATAACGGGAAAGCACGCGGGCACGGACTTCTTCGATCGGGGCACAACGCCCCGCCGTTACGTCCGCAATGCCGCGTATGGCTTTCAAAGTCATTTCAACGTCTTGCGGCGCAAGGTATGGCATGGTTTGCGCAGGGGCGGTGCTTTCTGTTGATGATAGTGCTTTTACTGTCATGCCGCGAATTATACCACAAATTCAGATTCTGCGGATGTGTGATGGCGCATCTATGGGCCCTCGCGCGCGCGCGAAGTTGGGCTTTAAGAAATGGGGTTTTTTGTCTTTTCGGCACTGCCTTAGGATTCATTCGGGTGGCGTTATGGCAACAGGGAGTCCCCATATCTACGCCCCCGTGGCCGTCCATCTATGTCCGCGCAAAAACCCCCTATGCGGGCGGGGTGGGTGACGATTGGGTGATGATTTGTGCGGATAATTAGGGCGTTTCATAGAAGCGCAAGGAATGGGCGCAAAAAACGCCGCAGACTTAAAAGCCTTGATTTTATTGGGTTTTGAGTGGTGGCCAGGAGCGGGATCGAACCGCTGACACACGGATTTTCAGTCCGTTGCTCTACCAACTGAGCTACCTAGCCAAGCCGTCGCGGGAAATGGTAGGAGCGCAGGGATTCGAACCCTGGACCCAGTGATTAAGAGTCACTTGCTCTACCAGCTGAGCTACGCTCCCATTTCACCTGCCTCCACGATTCCAAAAGAATGGAGCGAGCTAAGGGACTCGAACCCTCGACAACCACCTTGGCAAGGTGGCACTCTACCAACTGAGTTAAGCTCGCACTTGGTGTCGTGAAAACAGGTGCGTAAGATACCATATTCCGCCTCCGAGTGCAAGGGGGAATTTTTAAAAATATTTTGTGCCGGTTTTATGGTAAAATTACGCGCCATGTTTCCAAGAAAGATAAAAGTCTGCGACGCGTTTGGGATTCCGGTGTACCTGGACTTCTCCCTGATCATCCTTTTGGTCCTCTTTGTGATGGATTTCGGCTCGTTCGTCTATGGGTTGAGCTTTGCCCTTGCGCTCGCGCTCTCCATCGTCGCGCATGAATTGGGCCATGCGCTTACGGCGCGGGCCTTTGGCTATCACACGCGCGACATCACACTCTCGCTTCTGGGCGGGTGCGCCTCGCTGATCGCCTTGCCGCGCAAGGCGTGGCAGGAGTTCCTCACGGCCATCGCGGGGCCGGCGGTGTCGTTCGTCATTTCGGGACTTGCCTGGCTGTCGCTCAATTTTCTGCCCGTTGACGACAAGTGGACCGTGCTGGTGCTGTACTACACCATGTGGATGAACTTCGTGCTGGGCTGTTTCAATCTTCTGCCGGGGTTTCCGATGGACGGCGGGCGCGTGTTCCGTTCGGTCGCGAGCGTTTTCACCACGCGCACCAAGGCGACCTACATCGCCATGATCGTGGGGCGCGGCTTCGCCATTCTGCTCGCCTTGCGCGGTCTCCATTCCATTGTCACGGGCGGCGGATGGGGCTTCATCTCCATCCTCATTGCGTGGATGATCTGGCGCGAGGGATATCGCGAGTACCAGCTGGCGCGCATGGAAGAAAGCGCGCGTGGTTGGGGTAATGACTGGAGCGCGCGCGTTTCGCCGCCACCCTATGGCGGGGACGGCGACGAGGTGGAGATCCGGAAGGATTAGGGGGAAGTTTAGAGTTTAGAGTTTGGAGTTTAGAGTTGTGGGTTTAGAGTTGTGAGGTTTGGAGTTTAGAGTTTTTAAAGAAAGGAAGGGAAGATGGAAGGGTTGAATGTGAAGGCGGCGGGAAGCTGCCAATGGGATGCGGCGAGCTTGGGTGAAATCATGCTGCGCCTTGATCCGGGCGACGGGCGCATCCACTGCGCGCGCGAATTCAAGGTGTGGGAAGGCGGCGGCGAGTACAACGTCGTACGCGGGCTTCGGCGCTGCTTCGGCATGAAGACGACGGCCGTGACGGCGTTCGCGGACAATCCTGTCGGACGTCTTGTCGAGGACTTCATGCTGCAGGGCGGCGTGGACGTGAGCCATGTGAAGTGGGCGAAGTTCGACGGCATTGGGCGCGAGGTGCGCAACGGTCTTAACTTCGTGGAGCGCGGTTTCGGTTGCCGTGGGGCGCGTTCTTGCGCCGATCGCGGGTTGACGGCCGTTTCGCAGCTCAAGCCCGGCGAGATCGACTGGGAGAGGCTCTTCGGGAAGGAGGGCGTGCGCTGGTTCCACACGGGCGGAATCTTCGCGGCGCTTTCGCCCACGACGGCGGAGGTGGCGATCGAGGCGCTGAAGGCCGCCAAGGCGCACGGCACCGTCACCTCCTACGATCTCAACTACCGCGCGTCGCTTTGGAAGTCCATCGGCGGACAGGCCAAGGCGCAGGAGGTGAACCGCGAGATCGCCAAGTATGTGGATGTGATGATCGGCAACGAGGAGGACTTCACGGCGGCGCTCGGCATCGCGGTGGAGGGTGTGGACAAGAATCTCACCACGCTTCCGGTGGAGGGGTTCCGTCGCATGATCGAGACGGCGGTGGGGCAGTATCCGAACTTCAAGGCGGTTGCCACCACTCTGCGCAGCGTGAAGTCGGCGACCGTAAACGACTGGAGCGCGCTCTGCTGGTACAAGGGCGAGCTCCACCAGTCGATCGCGCGTCCGGGTCTGGAGATCTACGATCGCGTGGGCGGCGGCGATTCGTTCGCCTCGGGGCTTATCTACGGACTCATGACGTTTGACGATGCGGAGAAGGCCGTCAACTACGGCGCAGCGCATGGTGCGCTTGCGATGACGACGCCGGGCGACACCTCGATGGCGACGAAGGCCGATGTCGAGAAGCTGGTCGGCGGCGGCGGCGCGCGTGTGGATCGGTAGTTTTGCGGGGGGAAAGTAAAAAGTTTTTTGCCGCCCCCTTGATTTTCAAGCGGTGATTTGATATATTACGCGCCGTTTTTGACCCATGGGGAAGTAGCTCAGTTGGTAGAGCATCACGTTCGCAACGTGAGGGTCGGCGGTTCGAATCCGCTCTTCTCCACCACCCCGCAAGGTGCGTTTCACCCGCATAAATAAAGGGCGAAACGCATTTTTTGTATCTGCGAATCTGTGCCCCCGTCTGTGCCCCCTTACACACGAAAACACACTATCGCACAATAGCAAAAGGGGGCACAAAAGGGGGCACAGAAAAATGTTAGTGTGCCCCCCGAAGATTTTTCAAGCCCCGCACGCTCTCGGCACCCGTCGCGCCCGTGCCCGGCTGCGTCGCGCCCTGTGCCCCCGAAATCCGCCGTCTGTGCGCTTTGCGCCGTCAAGCCATACCAGCGCAGGGGGAACGCTGCCGCGCACGCCTTGCCCCGTTCTCGCGCGTCCTGCGCGTGCCCTGCGCCGTCAATGCGGCTTGCTGCGCTTGCCGCTCCCGTACTTGCCAGCCGCAAGCCGTGCGCCGCTGTTGTTCGCGGGTTCCCATGATTGCAGCACGCCAAACGGTGCAAAGCGCAGCTTCAACTTTTCCCAGCGCGAACTTGCCGTCGCCCGGAAGCCCTTGCGCCGAGGGTTGTACAGGCGGATGACCGTTGCAAGCCGCAGCAGGTACGCGCCGAAGTTGGAGCAGGTGCCGCCGTTTGCGATATGCAGCGCAAGCAGCGCGTCCACCGTGTCAAGCCCCGTGACCGTATGCAGCAGCAAGCGCAGCTTTTCCTCCACCGCCTCCGGCAGCTGCGTTGCGCGTGTGCGCAGGGCTGCCCCGTCAAGCTGCCTTGCGTGCTTGCGCAGATCGTCCTCCGCGTCCAGCCGCTGCCGCTCCACCAGCCCCTCCCCGGCTGCGTCATAGCTGATTGTTCCCCCGTGCCCTGCGGGTTCCGTGTGGTCGCACGCAAGGCACGCCGCACGCGCCTTTTCAAGCAATGCCCTGTGCGGACACTTTGCCGGGGTGCAATTCATGCCGCAACGCCCTATCCGATAGGCTGCTCGTCAGGCGCAGGGGGCAAGCCCCGCACCTGCCGCTCCCATGCCGTCATGCTGCGCATCGCGGTAAAGGCGAACCCGCACGCGCCGCAAATGCGGTGTTCGTACCTGCTGCCCTTCCTGTAATGCACGCCGTTCGCCGCTGCCGTCTCGCTGCATTTGCACTTGGGGCACAATACGGGCATAGGCGCAGGTACGCAAACGCGGGTGTCGCACCATGCCGCCGGGCGTGCCGCCTTTGCCTTCCGCACCCGCTGCCGTTTGGTCTTCCGTTTCATGCGCCGAACTTCCTGCTCCGCAGCCCTGCGGTTATTTTCTTGTTTATGCTGTTCGTCGCAGCCCGTACAGCTGCCGCCAGCGCACCCGGCTGCAATGCCCTGCGGATATACTCAAGCTTGTTTACCAGCGTTATCTCGCATTTGATCGGGGCTTGCAGGTCAATGGTACCGTCCGGCAGCGGTTCCCGCTTCTCCGTCATTTCCCTGTCCACCATGCGCCCCGTGATTACAGCCCTTGGGTTTTCGTCCTGCATGGATTTGTTGAACAGGGCTTGCATGAACCAGCCCCATGATTTTTTCGCCAGCCCCCACATCCGCACCACGCCGAACCGCTGCCGTGCCTCGCGCAGCATGCCAGCCGTCGCCTCGCTCCATGATTCGCTTATGCCCTTGCGCGTCTTGCGGCTGCGGTACTTCGTCTGCACCTCCTGCCAATGCACCTTTTGCACGCGCTTGCCGCTGCTCCAGCGCGTGACAACTACGCGCTTGAACATCCGTCCGCTTTTCTTGCCCGTGTAGTATTTGGGTTCCTCTTCGCCCCAGCGCACATCCTCTCGCGGCACAATCTTCGGTGCCTTGCGCGTCCGCGCACGCAAGCTGCGGCACAGGTCAATCGTCGCGCTGCGCAACGCGCCCCGCATGTCGCGTTGCGTCTCCCGCTGATAACGCGCAAGGGCTTTCGTAAAATCGGCAATGCTCTGCGCATCCACCTCGCAATCAAACTTCACCATAGCTTTTCCTCTCGCATTGAAAAGCCCATGCGGTGTCGGTCAACACAGGTGGGAGCTGCAAACCCTCCGGCACAGCATGGGCAAGATTGTAAAACGCCGGGGCAGCGGGTTCCGCACCCACGGGGGAAGGTTGTCGCTTTCCTAACGGGGTAAAGCACCCTCCCAAAGCGCCCTGCCAAAACGCATACCCGCTGCCGTTGAACACAGCAGCCTCCACCTTTCGCGCCGTCGCCTCCTGCAACAGCTGAATGATAAGCCGCTCCGCCCAGCTGGAAGTCTGAATGAGCATTTTGCGCGTTATGTCCGTGTACGCGCCGAGCAGGTGCGGGGTCATTGAAACCTGCGCAAGCGTCGGGTTCGTCTTTGTCGCGTCGCCGCCCTCCGCGCTGATCCATTCCGCCTCCACATCTTCCGTCGCCTTGGGGATTGCCGCATCACCGACAAGCCCGTGAAGGTGTGTAATGCCAGCCCTGCCGAGCGAGGTCTTTGCAGACAATGCGCCGATGAAATCGCCTAGCAGCAGGTCGGTTGAAATTGCGTTATGCCCACCGCCCAGCGCGTCCGTCGTGCCGAAGTCCGGCACATCACGGCTTGCAATGCCCATGTCGCGCAGCAGGTCAATATCCGGCAGCACAACGCCCTCGCGCGCTTTCAGATTGAACGCGTCGCGCTTTCGCATTTCCGCGTCGATCTCTTTTTCAAGCCCCGACACGGGCGTATCTTCGCACAGGCTCTTGCGCCTATGAGATTATACTTCTTGTTGTTTCCCATTTGGTTTTCCTTCTGTTGGTGTTCATGGGCTGCTTTGGCGAACACCCGTTGCGCCGCTGCAACCCTGCATATTTAGATTGTCCGTCAAACGGGCACGCCCTGCGGCTTGTGTGTCAAAACCGCACGCGACTTTCGTGCGGTACCTCGCCCCTTGGGCGCAAGCCTTATCACTCCGACAGTACCTACGGGGGTATGGGCTGCAACGCGCACGCGCACGCACGCACGCGCTAAAATAAGCCCCCAATAATTAGTCTATCTACCACGATTTTATCCTGCTCAGGTAAAGGTTCGTTCGTTCGTTCGTTGCACTGTGTCTAACACCGCGTTAAACGCTGTGTTTAACACTTCCCGCAGCTCTACCATTCCCCCGCTTCCTCTTGCGCTTCACGCACCTGCCGCACCTTGTCGCCCTCTGCGTCGCCAAACTCACCGTTAAGCACGCGCTCCATGTATTCCTCCACGCCGGGGGCACCAATGGCGACCCACTTTTCAAGCGGCGGGGCTTTAATGCGGACATTGTACTTTGCACACTTGCGCTCAAGGTTCGTTTTGAAACCACGGTACCGCGACACCTGCTGCCGCTCATGCGCAGACTTGTTGAAACGCTCTTGCCGTTCAATGGCAAGATAGAAGTCCTTGCGCAGCATATCGTCAAGCTCCAATTCCTCTGCGATCTGTTCCTTGTCTTTGTTCGTGTATTGCCAAATCATCTGCGCAAGAGGAACCCGCCAAATACTGTCCTTTGGTATTGCGTCACCTTCAATGATAAACCCGCGCCAGCTTGCGCCGTCTGTGATAGTCACATTGCCGCGTTCGGGTATTTCCTCCACAGGTTCGTATTTGCTCATGCCGCACCACCTTCCGCCAAAAACTCCTTCGGGTTGCGCTTGTATTCTTCCTCCGTCTGCCAGCCCCGCCCGTGGCACGCCTTGCACCCCGTGCCTTGGCAGATACGGCACACGCAATGCGGCTCCGCTGCCGAAACAAATCGGTATGCGTTGTCCAGCTGCAAAAGTGTGTCCTGCCGCATTGCAGCAAAAAACAGATTGCGCCCGTCAAGCCCTTTGCGCAGGGCGACACGCGCCGCGCTAATGTGCGCCAGCAGGTCGCGCAATTCCTTTTCCCCTTCAACCGTAAACGCGCCATGAATTGCAACGGGTATCTCCGCGCCGTAGCGATCAACGGGCACGGCGTGTCCGGCAACGCGCTGCGCACCGAATCCAACAGCAACGCTTGCCGGGCGCGTTGGCATGGGCTGCGCCGGGCGCGTTGGCATTTTCCGCACCTTGCCGTCCGCGCCGATAATCCTGCGTGGCATTGTTGGCACCTCTGCAATTTGCACAGGTTGAACATCCGCAGCCGGGCTTTCAACTGGTGCAATTTGCACTGGTTGAATTTCCGCGACGAATGATTTTGCCGTGCGCAGCGAAACGCCGCACACCTCCGCCAGCAGCGCAGCGGAAGGGTCGGCACCGTCATTGCGCCATATAACGCGCCTGTGCTTCCACGCTATTTCAAGCGCGTTGCGCTTGTCCGCGTTCGTGCGCCGCAAGCCGTGTTCCGCGTTCGCTTTCAATGCGTCGCGGTACGCATTCGCCATTACGCCCGGCAGCACATTTGCGATAATATCCTCCTCGCCGTTGCGCTGTGCCGCAGCAACGCGGTGGAAGCCGTCCGTCACGATATAACGCCCGTCAACTTCGCGCACGCTTATCGGCGGAAACTTTGTGCCGCCAGCCATTGCCTCGGCGTACTCGTCAACCACCGTTGCGTCCGTTTCAACCCGCGTTTGCAGCGTCAAGTCAAGCGTATCAATGCGCAAGCGGTGCTTTGGGTTGTATTCATACCGTCTCACTTGCGCACCGCCTTTCCTGTTTTCCGTTCAAGCACCTTCGCGTCCGTAAAGCGCAGCGTGTCCGCTGCGACGTATGCGTAAGCACGCGCACGCACCGCAACAGCCATGCCAGCCAGCTCCGCAAGGCGTGCGATCTTCACGCCGGACACCGTGACGGCATACTGCGGGTTCGCCTTAAACGAGCGCAGCAGGTGCAGCAGGTACTTTGCAGCAAGCGAAGCGTTCGCGTTCATTTCTGCCCAGCCATCGTCGGCGGGGTTCCACTTCCACGGCTGCGCCTTGCGCTTTGCCGTGCCTGTTTGCAGCTTCTTTTCCATGTGTTGCGTCTCCTTACTTGCCGAGCATTTTCTTTCGCGCCTGCTTGCGTGCAAGCATAAGCTCCTCGTTTTCGCGTTCCTGCTTTTCCGCTTCCAGCCGTTCGCGTTCCGCCCGTGCTGCCGCCAGCCGTTCGCGTTCCGCCTGTGCTGCCGCTTCCGCCTTGCGCAGCCGTTTCGTCTCGGCTGCGATCTCTGCGGGTGTCATCTTGCGGAAGTCAATGAAACGCAAGCCGCAATGCTTGCATTTGCCGATGGAGATTGCAGCGTTTACCCGTTCGCTCATTTCATACCGGGTCGCCTTCACCACTTGCCAATTACCGCGTTTGCAGCCGGGGCATTTCGCGCTGCTGCCGCGTTTCTCAATCTTCGCGTCCGTTCGTGTCCGTGCCATTGCCTTTCCCTCCTGTCTATGCGCACGCCCTGCCGCGTGCAAATGCGTTGACCGATTCAAGCGTCACGCGGGTTGAACCCAGCAGCGGCACCGTTTCAAGTTTGCCGCTCCTAACAAGCTGGTAAACCGTTGACCGGGAAACGCCGAGACGCTTTGCCGCGTCCGTGTGTGTTAGCAGCCTGTTTTCCCGTTCCGCACTCGCGGGTCGGGTGTCGCTGCCGTCCAATATAGCGTCAATGCGTGAAAGCTGCGCCGGGTTCGCCGCAAGCATTTTCTGCATTCGCTCTGTTGCGTTCATCATGTTTTGCTCCTTTGCATTATTGCACGCACACACGCGGCACCGCACCGCGATTGCTTGCGCACGCGGACAATATAGCACAGCGCAAGCAATGTAAAATCATTTTGGCGTATGTTGGCGCAAATGGCGCGTATGCGGCACAAAAAAAACGGGGTCGGCTCCCAATGCCGAACCCCGCCGACGCTCTGCGCGTCTTTCCGTACGGTTGACCTTTCGTTCGTACAAGCTACTTGAAATCAAGCGGGAACTTATACAGCGCACGCGCTTGCTTTGCCGGGGGCAAATTGCTGTCGCCGTTGCCCTTGCGCATTACGGGCTTTTTCGGTTCCGCAGCCTTAAACCTGCGCCGCACCGTGCGCACGCTGCATTGCAGCCGCTGCGCAACCTCGCCAATCGTCAACCATTCCGCGCCCTGTATCTCGTCCGCTTCAATGCGTTTCATAAGCCGATAGCATTGCGCCTCGGCTTCGCGCAGCTGCTCCCGTGCGTGCGCCAGCTCTGCGCCTATGGTTTGCGCCATGCTTGCCATGTCCTGCGCATGGTCTTCGCGCTCTGCCGCAAGCTGCGCTTCAAGCCCTGCCGCCCTGCGTGCCATGCGCAACGCCTCGCGGGGTCGCAGCGGTCGCGGCACCGGGTGCCCGTTCTCTTCCGCGTCCGCAACCTCCGCCGCACGCGCTTGCATGAACTCTGCGCCCATGATGTCGGCACGGTACAGCTTGCCGCGTCTGCTTGCGCGTGCGTGCGCCTTGCGCTCCGTCTCGCGCACCTGCGCAACGGTACAGCCGCGCACCTGCGCAAGCTTGCGCTCCGCCTTGCGTGCTTGCGCCGGGGTTGTCCGTGCAAGCGTTGTTTTTCCGTTCTTCGGTTTTTTCATTGCTGGTTCCTCCTGTGTTGTCTGTTAGTGATTGTTCCGGCTGCGCAGCGCGTTTGCGCCGCTTGCCCTGATAAGCTTTTCACGCGCTGCCTTTGGCATTGCCGCCAGCAGCAGCAGCACAGCCCGTGCGGGGTCTGCGTCCGCTTCCACGCCAGCCGCACGCATTACGGCTTCCGCCGTCGCCTCGTCTGCCGTCAACTGCCTTGCTGCGCCTCCTTCAAGCACGGTGCCCGACATCTGCTTGCGCACGCGCTCCGCTTCGCTTTCCTTGGTCGGGTTGAAATAGTTGTCAAGCGTTGTTTCAACATCGCCATGACCGACGATCTTGCGCACCTTCTCCGCAGGTACTCCCGCCTGTATCGCAAGCACGACAAATGTGTGCCGCAGGTTGTGCCAGCCGAGCAGCGAGGCGGCATACTTGCCGACCGTGCGCCGCTGCCGCGTGCGCTCCGTCAAGTCGGCAGCGGAAGGGGCACGCCCCCGGCTGCGCATACCTTCAACGCGGGGTCGGTATGTCTCGCCCGTGATAGCTTCAAGCTCTTTCAGATAATTTGAAACCTGCCCCCGCGCAATGCCCATGCCCTCCGCAATCTTCACGCACGCCTCGCCGCTCCTGTGGCGTGCGTAAACCTCGCGCAGCCGCGCAGCCTTGCCCGGCGCGAACCGTGCGCCGTCAATGAGCTTCGCCACGGCTGCCGCTTCAAGCGGCTTCTCGTCCTTCAAGCGTGCGGGTGCCGGTTCCTCCTCCGTGAACACGGCACGCGCAAAGTAAGGTTTAACCATGCGCACAAGCCCCGTGCGCTGGTCGGGATAGCCTTTCGCGTTCGCGTGATTGTACCTTGCTGCGGCTGCGGGGAAGACATACGGCGAATCATTCACGGCGTGCTTTGCCTCGCGCTCCTCCAGCACGGCACGCAGCCGGGCGAAGATCGGGATTGTCACGCGCACGCCAGCTTTCGCCGTTATGCAGTCTATCACGCCCCCTTGCAGGTCAATGTCGCCCCATTTCAGATTGCACACATCACCGAGGCGCATACCCGTGCAAGCAGCGCAAACCACAAGCTCATGCAGCGCAGGGCGTTCCTCCGTCACTTCAAACAGCCGCGCAAGCTCCGCCTCCGTCAGCGGTCGGCGTTCCACCTTCGCGCCGTCCTTCTCGCCCCTGCGCAGCACAATGCCCTCAAACGGGTTGCGCCCCGCGTATGCGTGCCAGCGCGTCCACGCCTTGGAGACGAGGTGCCATTGGTCTTTTACTGTGCCCCACGCATAGGTCGTGCGCAGCTCCTCAAACCATGCCGCAGCAAGTTCGGGCGTTATCTCGTCAAGGGTGTCGCACGCGCCCCCATGCTCCGAGCAATAAGCCCTTGCGAACTTTGCGAACCGATTGAAGGTCGCGCCAGCAATGCGCTTGCGCTCCGCCGTCGGCTCGTAGTTCCGCGCCAGCCCCGTCCACAGGTCAAGCAGCCCCGCCAGCTTCGGGCTTTCAATCGCCTTGCCCGTCCGCGCAATGTGATACCGATTGACAAGATCGGCTTCCTCCGCCTGCCGCACCGCCTCCGTTTTGCCCGTGGTCTTCGCCGCCGTCTGCATTTTGGCAAGCGCAGCAAGCGCAGCCTTGCGCGACCGCTCAAAATCCGCGTTGCCCTTCGCCGCAAGGTCAATGCGCCCGTCCGCGTCAAGCGGCAGCGTGCCGCGTATCGGCACGCGCAAGGGCACATTCACCTTTTGCCCGTTGCGGGTGAAACGCGCATACCATGTGTCGCGGTATCCGCCTTTCCCGTCTGTCATAATCTTCAAGCCCATTTTCTGCTCCTGTTCGTTTTGTGCCGTTCGCCGTTGACTCGCGCTCGGCGGTGTGATAAACTGTTTGCCATGAGAAACACTATACAATATCGGTCAACGCCGCACATAATAACACATCGCGTCGGCAAACGCAACTCCAAAAGGGGGCACAAATGGGGGGCACGGCGAATGTTATAGCGCGTTATAACGCGCTTTTGCAAGGGCTTTCCCGTGTTAGCGTACCGCTTTCGCAACGTGGGGGTCGAGAGTTCGAATCTCTTCTTCTCCACCATTTGAAAAGGTGGCAGAGTTCCAATTCCGGAACCGCCGCCTTTCTTGTTTTTAAGTGCGTATGGGATATTGAAATGCGTGCTTGGTTCTGGATTGTGGGTTGTAGTGTTGGTTATGGGTTTGCCTGTCAGTATGCGGCGGCATTCCCCGCCCAGCACATTCGGTCAGCGCTGAGCTTGGCTGTGGCCGTCTCGGCGGCGCACGCGGCGCCTTGCGGCCCCTTTGGGCGCTTCGCTTCGCTCGCGGCTGCCCTCCGCTTCGCTCCGGCGCATTTCCGGCGTCGGCGGGTTCCTGCGGGGCGCCGCGTCCGTATGCGGCGCGATCTGCCGTCGCCCGGCTCGGTCGGAATACCTCCCATCGCCGGATCGGCGGCACCTCGCTTGCCTCCGTCCGCGTCACCCGCCGTCACCACCTCTGCCTCGTGTCGCCGCCTCGCCGTCCCGCTCCGCTCATTCGAAGCAGCACATCAGTATGGAATAAAATTCGATTAGCGCAAAGCTCACGCAGGGCGGCGGATGCCGCCCTGAATTTAGCGGAGTGAGGGGTGAGTGGTGGGATGCTTCGAGGGAAACCCGGAACGCGGCATGGCATTCGGTGCGCATGAGCCGCCACGGACGCGGCAGGAGCCGCGCCCGTGCCGAGCGAATCCCCACTGACAAGGCGCACCGACGAATGCCGCCGTGTCACGGAGCGGTGGGTATTGCGTGAGGGCGCGATTTTCGGTATAATAGGCGGCAAATTTCATTCAAACAGATAAGGAGCAAAAAATGGGCGAAGTCATCGGCGCGGGCGAACTGCACAAAGGCGTCAAACTCTTGATCGACGGGGAACCGTGGGAAATAACGGAGTTTGATTTCTCGAAGCCAGGCAAGGGCCAGGCCATCTACAACTGCAAGCTGCGCAACATGATCACGGGCGGCGGCATGAGCCGCAGCTACCGTTCGGGCGACAAGTTCGAGAAGCCGGAGTTGATCCAGCGCGACGTCACGTATTCGTACGACGACGGCACCGCGTACGTGTTCACGGACGAGAACTTCGAGGAGATCCGCGTGTCGGCGGACGTGATGGGCGACAAGAAGTACTTCCTGATGGACGAGATGGAGGTCTCCGCGCTCTTCTTCAATGACAAGGTGATCGGCGTCGCCCTACCGCAGCTTGTGACGCGCAAGGTCATCAAGGTCGAGCCGGGCGTGAAGGGCAATACCGCCTCCGGCAAGGTTACGAAGCCGGCGACGGTCGAAGGCGGCTATACGCTTGCGGTCCCGCTCTTCATCAACGAAGGCGACATCATCCGCATCAACACCGAGACCGGCGAATACAACGACCGGACGGCGACGAAGTAGGTTAAGAAGATGAAGGTGTTTGTGACAGGTGGCGCCGGGTTCATCGGTAGCCATACATGCGTTGAGCTTCTGAATGCGGGACATGAGGTCGTCGTGGTGGACAACCTCTGCAACTCGTCGAAGGAGTCGCTGCGGCGGGTCCGGAAGATCACGGGGAAGACCGTTAAGTTCTACAAGGCGGACATCCGGGACGAGAAGCGTTTGGACAAGATCATCGGCGCGGAGGCGCCGTTCGATGCGACCATCCATTTCGCCGCCCTGAAAGCCGTCGGCGAGTCGGTGCAGATTCCGCTCAAGTACTACCAGAACAATCTTGGCGGCACGTTCACGCTCCTGAAGGTCCTGGCCGCGCACGGCTGCAAGAACATCGTGTTCTCGTCGAGCGCCACCGTCTATGGCCAGCCGCAGTCCGTGCCGATCCGCGAAGACTTCCCCACACCCGGCTGCACGAATCCGTACGGCTGGACGAAGCTGATGATGGAGCAGGTGTTCAAGGACGTGCAGAAGGCCGATCCGTCGTGGAACGTGATCCTGCTGCGCTACTTCAACCCCATCGGCGCCCACGAGAGCGGACTCATCGGCGAGGATCCCGCCGGCATCCCCAACAACCTGCTGCCGTATGTCGCGCAGGTGGCGATCGGCCGCCTCAAGGAGCTTTCCGTTTTCGGCAACGACTATCCGACGCCTGATGGCACGGGCGTGCGCGACTACATCCATGTGGTCGATCTCGCCAACGCCCATCTGAAGGCGGTCGAGAAGCTCGGCAAGGTGAAGAAGTACGGTCTCAAGATCATCAATCTTGGGACGGGCAACGGGTACTCCGTGCTCCAGATCGTCAAGGCCTTCGAGAAGGCGAGCGGACGGAAGGTGCCGTATGTCATCAAGCCGCGCCGTTCCGGCGATGTAGCCGAGTGCTGGGCCGTCCATGAATCCGTATGGGTTCAAGAAAGTTGAGCGTTGAGGGGCGAGTTGAGGGTTGGACATTTACGATCAGATACTTGAGAACCTCGAGCTGGAACGGGAGCTCGGTACGCGTACGGTCGAGATCGACCGTGCGCTTCTTTTGCCGCCCAAGCCAGAATCCGCCTCCGCTGAACCCGCGGCGGACAAGTCGGCGAGCAAGCCCGAGACCCCCACACCGCAACCCGCGGCCATCAGCCCACAACCTGCGGTACCATCCCCGCAACCCGTTGTGGCGACACCGGTCGCATCAACCCCGTCTGCTCCGTCGCCTGCTGCGCCGAATTCGTCCGGTGGCTGTGATATCGCGTTCCTGACGGGACGTCCGCTTTCGCCGGCGGGGGCAGAGGCGATGGCGAAGACCTTCGCGGCGATGAAGCGGATCAAGCCGGATATCCAGGTGGCGCTCAATGAAAGCCGAAAGTCACGCGTGATCGTTCTCCTGGGTTCCGATGCTTTGAAGAAGCTGTTGCCGACCGCGCGCCCGGTCCGCGGACAATGGATTCAGATCAATGGGGTGCCGGCCATGATGACATTCTCCCCCGATTACATCTTTTCCCATTTTCAGGCGGGTTCGCCGCATGAGCGGCAGGCCAAGAGCGAGATGTGGGAGGATATCAAGTCCGCCCTCGCGCGTCTCCACGTTTGATCGCTTTGACCGTCTTCGCAGGGCGGTTCAACCCGTAGCTGCGGAAGTATGGTAGAATACGCGCCGAAACGTTTTAGGGTTTCAGGGTTTCACATAACGGAGAACAAGATGGCACAGAAGACGATAGGCGCCGCTGTGGGCGCGTGCGCGTTTGCGGCGCTTGTGGTGCTGCCGCTGTGGATATGGTACGGCTGGCGGATCGAGCCGGAGAACGGGCAGATCGCAATCCTGCTGAAAAAGACAGGGCGCAATCTGCCGCCCGAGGCGATTCTCGCCCCCGGGCCGGAGTACAAGGGCATTCAGGAGGAAGTGCTTCCAGAGGGCCGCCACTTCCGGAATCCTTGGACGTGGGAATGGCATTACGCGAAGATGGTGGATATTCCCGCCGGAAAGTTCGGCGTGTTGGTGCGCAAGTTCGGCAAGGACCTTCCGGAGGGTGAGATCCTCGCGCGCGACGGCACGCGCGGCATTCTGCGCGATGTGCTCGGTACCGGCAAGCACCGCATCAACCCTTACGCCTACGATGTGAAGGTGTATGACGACATCACCATCAAGCCCGGCCATGTGGGGGTTGTCACGGAGTTGACGGGTGACGATATCCTTGCCGCAGGAGGTGCCAAGGCACCCGAGACCGGATCCGGTTTCCTCGTGAAGCCGGGCGCAAAGGGAGTCTCTCCCCGCATACTCAAGGAGGGCACGCACCGGCTCAACCCGTTCGTCTATTCCGTTTCGATCGTGAACATCCAAAGTCAGCGGTTCGAGCTGAGCGGGGCGGACGCGATCTCGTTCCTCACGCTCGACGGCTTCACGGTGAACGCCGAGGGCACGCTTGAGTTCAACATCGACGTTGACAAGGTGGCGCTCCTTTCGCATGAGGTGGGTGACATGGACGACATCCTGCAGAAGATCGTCCTGCCGGCGGCACGCGGCTTCTCGCGCATTGAGGGCAGCAAGAAGAACGCCACGGAGTTCATCGTGGGCGAATCGCGCCAGGCGTTCCAGAACTCGCTGGAGAAGTACCTGAAGGACGTCTGCAAGCCGTGGGGCGTGTCGCTCAACTCCGTGCTGATCCGCGACATCTTCGCGCCGCAGGAGGTGGCGGCGATCATCCGCCAGCGCGAGCTCGCCGTGCAGGAAGGGCTCAAGATCGAGCAGCAGATCGTGCAGGCGAAGTCCCAGGCCGAGCTTGAGAAGCAGAAGGCGCTCGCGGCGCAGAACAGCGCGCGTGTCGCCGCCAACACGAAGTCCATCCAGGCGAAGATCGCCGCCGAACAGGCGAGCGTGGAGAAGGTGGTCGCCGCCCAGACGCAGCTGGAGGTGGCCGAGCGCGAACTGAAGGCCGCGCAGGCCGATGCCACCGCGAAGCTGACGGTGGCCGAGGCTGAGCGCAAAGTGGTGGAGGTGCGTACCGTGGCTGAGGCGGATGTGCTGAAGCAGGAGGTCGCGGCTTACGGCGGTGAAGCCAACTACGTGCGGGCGAAGCTGTACGAGAAGACCGCTCCGCGTCTGCGCGACGTGGTGACGGGTGATTCGCCGGGCGAGATATTCGGTCTGCCGATTCGGGGAACGGGGAATGGGGAACGGGAAACGGGGAACGGGAGATCTCAATCCCCAACTCCCAACTCGCAACCCATGAAAGGAGGTGCGAAATGAGAAAGGCAAGTGGATGTCTTGTTGGCGCGGCGGCGCTCGTCGCATTGGCGCTGTTTGGGTTCATCTGGACTTTCTGCCGCGTGTATGTGCCGGCGGGGTACATGGCGATCGTCACGGCGAAGACGGGCAAGCCGCTTCCGTCCGGGCGCATCCTTGCCGAACCGGGCGAGAAAGGCGTGCAGCGCGTACCCCTCGCGGAAGGGCGTCACTTCCTCAACCCGATCAACAACGACTGGCGGATTGTGCCGGTCATCACGGTTCCGGCGGGGAGCGTGGGCGTGGTGACGTCCAAGACCGGCAAGGAGCTCGCCGCCGGCGAGATTCTTGCGCCTGACGACGACTCGAAGGGTGTGTGGCGGCGCGTGCTCGGTCCGGGCACCTATCGGTTGAACCCGGAAGGGTACGACGTGGAGGTGGTGAATGCGATCAACATCCCGATCGGCTACGCGGGCGTGGTGACATCACTCGCCGGAAAGCCCGCACCGGTGGGCAAGTTCGCCGGACCGGGAGAGAAAGGCGTGTTCGAGAAGATCCTTCAGCCCGGACTCTACTACGTGAACCCACGCGCGTATCAGGTGGACGTGGTGGAGATCGGCATGAATCAGGTGTCGATCGTGGGCAAGAGCGGCACGGTGGTGCTCACCAAGGCGCAGTCCACGAGCGCCAACGGTCTCGCCGAACTGCAGCAGAACACGCTTCTGACGCAGAACGCGAAGCGGGCAGATTACATGAGCCGCAACGCCGACCTCGGCATCCTCAACGCGGAGGAGGCGCAGCTGAACTTGTCTCAGGCACCGCTCGGTTCGGCGGCGCGTGCGAAGGGGGCTCCCAAGAAGACGGCAAGCGTACAACAGCAAGGCGGACGGCCGTCGTATGGGAGGCAACAGCAGGGTTACAGGGCACCGACCCCGGCTGCCACAAAGCCGCCGGTTCAGACAAGCGATTCCGTCGCCTTCGGCATGAACCAGTTCGTGCAGTTTCCGTCGTCGGACGGTTTCGCGATCATGCTCGACATGACGGTGGAGTTCGAGCTAATGCCTGAGAACATCTCGCGCATTTACATGCTCTACGGCGACCTGCCGGCCGTCGTCTCGAAGATCATCCTGCCGCAGATTCTCTCCGTCTCGCGCATGAAGGGCTCGGGCTACAAGGCGCGCGAGTTCATCGACGGCGAGGGACGCCAGAAGTTCCAGAAGGAGATGACGGACGAGCTCGTGAAGATCCTCGGCGAAAAGAGCATCCTCGTGCGCAACGCCATCGTGCGCCACGTGGAGGTGCCGTCGGACATCCTCCAGCCGATCCAGGAGACGAGCATCGCGAAGGAGCAGGACCTCACGAACAAGACTCAGCAGGAGACCGCGAAGAAACAGGCGAAACTCAACACGGAGCTCGCGATGGTGGACCAGCGCAAGCGCGAGACGGAGCAGGAGACGGAGAAGATCACCGCGACCATCGCCGCCGAGATGCGCAAGGATGTGGCCGGTATCGCCGCCGATGCGCAGCTGAAGGTGGCGGAGATCAACCTGAACGCTGCGAAGATACAGGCCGAGATCTCCCGGACGCGGGGCGAAGCCGAAGCCAAGGCGAAGTTTCTCGTGGAGAACGAAAAGGCACTCGGCGCCAAGCGGCGCGCAGACGTGTTCAAGGATGCCGGCACGCTCGCCGACCTGCAGTTCGTGGATTCGCTCAGCCCCAATCTCTCCATCCGCGTGCTGCATTCGGGCGAAGGCACGCTGTGGACGGATCTCAAGGGATCGTCACTCGCCCTCCCGTCAGCTTCCGGGAAGAAATGATTCCCTCGATTTTGCGAAATTCCCTTGTCTTTCCTTGTCATCTGGTTTTGTGGTATAATTCCGAAGCATGAAACACATCCTTTGTCTGATTTCGGCAGTTCTGCTGTGCGCGGCGACGGCACAGGCGGCGTGGTACTGGCCGTTCGGCAGCGATGAGGATTCGCCCGACCGTCCGCCGCGCCTGCACCGTCTGCTCGAAAACGCCAACGACCTCATCGAACAGGCCGAGGACGCGTCTCTCGACGGCGACGCCGAAAAGGCGCTGGAGCTTTACAACGCGGCGCTCACGAATCTTGTCGATATCGCGAACCAGAATCCCGAGCGCGCCGAGAAGCCGGAGTTCGCGCCGCTCCGGAACAAGATCGCCGCCACCTCCGCCGCCATTGACTCGATCCGTTTCGCCCAGGTGAACCAGAACATCCGCGCCGTGGCCGTCACCGACACGACGGAGCTTCAGAAGAGGTACGATGCCGAGCAGGCGAAGAAGAAGGGATTGGACAAGGTCCTTGAAAAGAAGGAGGAACCTGAGGCGAAGAAGGACGATGTCCCGACAAAGGAACCGGTCGCGGAACCTGTGAAGAAACCCGCCGAGCCGGCGCCCGCCGAGTCGCCGCCCGCCGCGCCGCCTAAGCCGTCTGCCGCCCCGAAGTCCGTCCTCGCCCCGGCGTCCGAGCCGGCGCCCGCCACGATTGCGGTGTTCGACGAGAAGATCCAGCTTGCGATCAAGGAACTGAAGGCGAAAGACTATGCGGCGGCCGATCTGCTGTTGGAGGAGCTGGAGAAGGAGCGCAAGGGGGACCTCAATGTGCTGATCCTGCGCGCCGCCGCGCAGAACGGGATGAAGTACCATCTTGCCGCGCGCCGTACGCTCGAGAAGGCGATGCGCGCGCATCCGAAGAGCTATCTGCCCTACTACAACCTCGCCTATCTTATGTTCAAGCTTGAGGATGAAGGGGTGGAAAGTGCTCGCCAATACTATGAGCTCGGACGCGCCCTCGGCGGTCCCATGGATGAGAGAATTGAAAGTCGGTTGAAATGATTGCGCTGCTCTTTTTCTGCTCGGCGATGGATATCCTCGCCAACTGCCGTGCCATGCTGCCGGCGGAACCCGTCGTCCTGACGGGCGAGATCGTGTTGCGCAACCGGAAGGGCATTCCGTCGGGTGAGTACGACTATACGCTCCGCGCCGACCGCACGGCCACGCCCGCGAGGCTTGCGCTTGAGTTCCGGGAGCATGACACGACAAATGTGCTTGAGAAGATTGAGATCCTGCGCCCGGGACCGGTCCCCGAGGGTCGCGTGCTGAAGACGGACGTGACATGGCTCGATCTCACGCTCGACTTCCTCTGGTGGCCGAAGGCCGAGTATGAGGCGGACCGCGAGGGCGAATCCGTCCATGGCCAGAAGTGCGATGTGATTCTCATCTCGAACGGCGACCGGCAGGTGCGGGCGTGGTGCGACAAAAAGACGGGCTGTCTGATGCAGGCCGAGGAGTTGAAGGAGGGCAAGCCGCGACGGCGACTCTGGGGGACGCGCATCAAGAAATTCGACGGCCGCTGGTTCCCCAATGTGTTGGAGGTGGAGACGCTCGGTTCCGGCCACCGCACGAAGATTCTCGTGGACCGTCTGGAGGTTGGACGATAAGAGGTAGGCGGTTTGCGGCAGAGGATTTGATGGGTTGCGTGGGTGCGCACTCATCATGTTCGAAAACTCAAAACAAAGGAAACACAGAAATGAAGAAACTGATGATGGCGGCGGCGCTTGCGGCTCTTGCCTGCGGCTGCGTGACGGTCAACAAGAATGATGGCGGCGATGCCTGCCTGAAACCGAAAATCTGCAAGGATTGCGTGCATGAGAAGTACACGGTCGCCCAGCAGCCTGTCACGGCCAAGTCCACGGCTATCGGCATCTGCGGACTGTTTGTGATTGGCGATCCCGAAGTCACGCATTTCTCGGATCAGACATGTGACAGGTTCCTGTTTGGGTCCGCTGGAGCGGCAAAGAATGGGGCCTACTCCAAGGCCTGCGATGCGGCGAAGTGCGATTCCATCGTTGGCGCGCGCTACACGCTTACCAGGACGAATTACTTCGTCTATGACACCTCTACGGTTGAGCTTACCGGCTATCCGGCCAAGCTGACGGGTGTCGAGCTGATCTCCGCGCCCTGCTGCTGCAAGCCGGGCTGCGACAAGAAGTAATCCTTGTTGCAGATCTGAAAAAGGCCGTCTCCGCGAGGGGACGGCTTTTTTGGTATAATACGCGCCATCTATGAGAGATATTCTGCTCGTTCTCGTGACGGTGCTTGGCGGCCTCGGAGTCTTCCTCCTGGGGATGAAGCATCTTTCCGAGGGGCTTCAGGCGGTCGCGGGGCGGGAGCTCCGCCGGTTCATGGCGCTTGCCACGACGCATCGCATCGCGGGCGTCGGGACGGGCATCATTTCGACAATTCTCGTTCAGTCCTCGTCGATCATCTCCGTGATGCTGGTGGGGTTCGTCTCGTCGGGGCTGATGACGCTCCAGCAGGCGATCAACGTGATCATCGGCGCGAACATCGGCACCACGGCGACGGTCTGGATTGTCGCCTTTGCGCCGGATCCTCAGATCATCGGGCTTGTCGGCCTCGGGCTGGGCGGCATGCTGTATTTCTTTTTCCGCCGCGAGAGTGTCCACAACCTCGGTTTGGCGATTCTCGGCCTCGGTCTCGTGTTCCTCGGCATGTACTTCATGTCCAAAGGCGTCATGCCCATCCGGCAGAACCCTGACATCCAGGCGGCGTTCGCCCGGTTGGGGGCGACAACGCTGGGAGACGTCGCGCTCGTCGCGCTGGCGGCGGTGGTCTTCACGGCCGTCGTCCAGAGTTCGGCGGCCTCCATCGCCATCGGCATGACGCTGGCGGCGCAGCAGCTCATCACCTACGAAATGGCCATCGCCGTGCTGTTTGGCGCGAACATCGGCACCACGATGACCGCCTGGCTGGCCGCCATCGGCGGATCGGCGGCGGCGAAGCGGACGGCGCTCGCGCACACGCTCTCGAACATCATCGGGTCCGTCCTGTTCCTGCCGTTCGTGCTGCCGGTGTTTGTGCCGATGGGCAAGGCGCTCTTCCCTCACTGGAATGTGGTGACCGAAACGGCCAAGGGCCCCATGCTGCTCGGCGTGATGGCGCCGATTGCCGTCACCGACACGATCTTCTCCGTGCTGCGCGGACTCCTCTTCTTCCCGTTCGTGCAGCCGTTTGCGGCGTTGGTCGAGCGGATTGTGCCGCAGAAGGAGGAGGAGAAACCGCATCTCTCCGTGCTTAAGATCGGCGTGAAGCTATCGCCGATTATCGCCTGCGACCAGGCGCTTCTCGAGATTCAGTTCATGCGCGAGTCCAACATCGACCTCCTGGAATGCGCGCGCAAGGTGCTCGCCGGCGAATCGGACGAAGCTGACGAACGCCACATCATCCACCGCGAGGGCATCCTCGACAACGTGCAGCGCGAGGTGACGGAGTTTCTCGGCAGCATCATGACGAAACGACTGCCGCAGGACGTCGCGGAGCGCGCGCGCCGTCTGCTGCGTCTCACCGACGAGCTGGAGTCCGTCTCCGACGAGGCGGCGCAGATTCTCAAGGTGATCAAGCGCCTGCGCAAGCAGGGACAGAAGATCTCGGATGTTTCGGCGGCCCTGCTGCTTGAGGTGTTCGATCGCGTCTATGCGTTCGCCGAGAAGGTGACGCCGTGGATCCGGTCGCCGCGTCCGACGATCGACATCGAGGCGGTGCAGGCCGAATCGACGGAGATCCACGAGTTCATCCGCGGTTGCCGCCGCACGCAGCTCGGGCGCGTGGGGCCGGACGATCCCGACTCGCCGCTGCGCGTGTTGGGCGAGCTGGACATCATCAACGCCTGCGAGCGCGTGCGCGCCTATTACCTGAACATCGCCGAAACCCTTGCCGGCGGTAAGAAGTTGGACGACTAGGGTTCTGCGCATGATCGAGCTGCTGACCCTGCCGCCGCTGTTCGTTTTGTCGGCGTTCTTCTCCGGATCCGAGACCGTGCTCTTTTCGCTCACCGGCTCGCAGCGTGCGCGTATCCGGGAGCGCAACCCGAAGGCCGATGCGCGGATCTCCCGCTGCCTCTCCGACAAGGCGGTGCTGTTCTCCACGCTGCTCGTGGGAAACACGTTCGTCAACTTCATCATCTCGACCGTCGGCTACTGTCTTTTCGACAACCTCGGCTTCGACGGCAGTGGACTTCTCGCGCTTCCGGTGATGACCCTGCTGCTCCTCCTCTTCGGGGAGATCACGCCGAAGCGTCTCGCCCTGCGGTACGCGGAGGAGGTTGCGCCGTTCTGTGCCCGCCTCCTGTGGTTCTGGCGCACGATCCTCTCGCCGTTCAACTTCATCCTGCGCTTCACCTCGCGCGCCTTCGCCGCCGCGCTTGAACGCGAGCGCCGTGCGCTCTCCGACGATGAACTCGTCTCGGTGATGGAGGCGGCGGCCGAACACGGCGACGTGACGGCCGCGGACGCGCAGATGGTGGAGGGCGTGCTGCGGCTTTCGGAACTGTGCGCCAACGACGAGATGACGCCGCGCGTCGATATCGTGGGCTACGACATCGATTTGGATGAAACCGCCCGCGCCGCCGCGCTCGCGGGCGCGAAGCACAGCCATCTGCCGGTGTTCCGCCGCACGCCGGATGCCATCGAGGGTGTGATCGAGGTGGCGACGGGCAAGATCGAGGATGCGCTTTTCGTTCCCGAAACCGTCACGCTCGACGACCTGCTCGCCACCTTCGCCAAGAGCCGCAAGCAGCTCGCGGTGGTGCTGGACGAATACGGCGGCACGGCGGGCATCATCACGCCCAACGACATTCTGGAGCTGATCGTCGGACCCGGTGTGTTCGCGAACCCTGACGAGGAGCCGGCCATCGTCCGGAAGGGCCCAAACGTTTGGGAGATCGATGCGCGCGCGAGCATCGACGAGATCAACCGCGCCCTCGATGTCGAGCTGGAAGCGGAAGATGCCGACCGCCTTTCCGGCTGGGTGCAGTTCCATGCTGAGCGGATCCCGCATGTCGGGCAGGAGATTGAGGCCGATGGTTGCCGCGCCACGGTGCTGAAACGCCGTCGCCGCCGTGTGACGCAGGTGCGGCTGGAGGTGCTGAAGCGTGCCGCCGCCGGCACGGACGAGGAGATCGTGGCCGAGACCGACGAGGCGGTGCGGCGCACCGAGGAGGACAACGAATGATCGTGGTTCTCCTGATTCTCGCCGCTGTGGCGATGCTGGCCCTCACGGCGTTCTGCGCCGGCGCGGAGACGGCTTTCCTTTCCGTGAGCCGCGAACGGATCCTGCATCTTGCGCGCGAAGGCGGAAAGAAGGCGAAGGTCGTCCAGAAGGCGCTGGCCGCGATGCCGCGCACGATGACCACATTGCTCATCGGCAGCAACCTTGCGAGCGTGGCGTACTCTTGCGCCATGGCGGAATTGGCCGAGGAGTTCTTCCAGAACCGCGCGGCGGCGAGCGCCCTCTGGAGCTTCAGCGCGGCATTTACGATCCTCTATGTCGCCGAATTTCTGCCGAAGATGCTGTGTGCGGCGCGTCCGCTCCGGCGGGTGCTGACGATGGCACCCGCCTATCGGGTGCTGAATGCGGTTTTGCGTCCGCTCACGGCGCTCGGCATGAAGCTCACGGATCTGTTCGTGCCGCGCAAGGAGGCGAAATCCCGCCTCACCTCAGCTGATCTTCTGCGCATTCTTCAGGACCGCAAGGATGGCGTGTGCCTCTCGGATATCGAGAGCGCGCTCATCACACGGATCGTCGTTTTGCGTGTCAAGGGCAAGCCCATCACGCCGGAGGCGATCCTCTCGGCGCTTCGTGAGGACGAGGCGACGGAATGAACGAGGTGCTGAAAGAACGGCTGAAGACCGTGCCGAACAAGCCCGGCTGCTACCTGATGCGGGACAGCCGTGGCGTGATTATTTACGTCGGCAAGGCGAAGAATCTCCGCAAGCGTGTGCTGAGCTATTTCCGCCCCGGCGCGCATCACGCGCCGAAGGTGCGGTCGATGGTGCACACCGTCGCCGACCTCGAGTTCATGACGGTGAAGAACGAGGCGGAAGCGCTGCTCACCGAGGCTTCGCTCATCAAGAAGTACAAGCCGCACTTCAACATCCTCATGCGGGACGACAAACGCTACCTCGCGTTGCGGGCCGATCCGCTGCAGGACTTCCCGATGTTCACGACATGCCGTATCGTTCGAGACGACGGCGCGTTCTACTTTGGCCCCTTTCCGTCCGCGCCGGTGGTGCGGGCGGCGAAGGATTTCGTGGAGAAGCATTACGGTCTGCGCGGCTGCAAGTGCCTTACGCCGGATGCGGAGGCGAAGCGGCACTGCATGGCTGATAAGATCCGCTACTGCACCGCGCCGTGTCTGGGACGCATTTCGCCGGACGATTACCGCGAACGCTTCAACGAGGCTTGTTCGTTTCTGCGCGGGGACCGTCCGCAGGTGATTGGCGAATTGGTGGAGGAAATGACGTCCGCCGCCGACGAGAACGATTTTGAGAAGGCGGCGCGTCTCAGGGACACCATCGCGGCGTTGAAGGAGATGACGAAGCGGCATTTCGTGCGGAAGGCACCCGAGATGCACCGGACGGACGCGCAGAAGGGGCTTGAGGAACTGGCGGTGGCGCTGAAGCTCGAAAAGCCGCCGCACGTGATCGAGTGCGTCGATATCTCGAATCTCTTCGGCACGCACTCCGTCGCCTCTCTCGTCGTGGCGATCGATGGTCTGCCTGACCGCCGCTACTACCGTCATTTCCGCATCGAGACGGTTGAGGGTGCGGATGATCCGCGCAGCATGGCGGAGATCGTGCGGCGGCGCTATGGACCGGAATCGTCCCTCACGGCAAAGTCGCCGCGCGCCGATCTTTTCATCTGCGACGGCGGCATTACGCAGCTGCGCGCGGCACGGGCGGCGTTCCGGGAGATCGGCGTGACGGACATCCCGACGGTGGGGCTTGCCGAACGGATGGAAATCCTTGTCACGGACGATGCGCGCGGCGATATCTTCCTGCCGCGTGATTCGCAGGGACTGTTCGTGGCGACGCGGCTCCGCGATGAGGCACACCGGTTCGCGATCACCTATCACCGTTCATTGCGTGAACGGACGATCCGCGAGTCAGTTTTGGACGAAATCCCTGGCATTGGCGCGGCGAAGAAGATCGCGCTTCTGAAGAGATTCCATTCCACGCGCGGTATCGCAAAGGCATCGGTCGAGGAGATCGCCGCCGTCGCCGCCGTGAACGAAACGATCGCGACGCAGGTCAAGAACGCCTGTTCCTCGGTCGGTGGTTAGTCCTTTCGCAGGCGAATAGAAACCCACATTTGGGAATTGTGCTATAATTCCGCGCCGTGAAAAGCATGCTAGTCATAGCGGGGACGGGAGTCTATCCCGAGCTTGTGGTGCGCGGGGCGAAAGCCGCCGGTGTGCCGAGGGTGGATGTGCTGGCGGTGCGCGGTTCCGCGAGCCGGGCCACGATGCGGGCGGCGGATGGCGTCCAGGTGTTCGGCATCGGCGAAATCGTCGCTGCGATCCGCTGGGTCGCGGCGCAGGGGTACGATGGCGCGGTGTTGGCGGGGCAGATCAATCCGCTTTCGCTTTTCCGCACCCGCTTTGACGAGGAGGTGAAGGAGTGGCTCCGTTCCATGCCCTCCAAGAATGCGCACACCATCTTTGGCAAGCTTGTCGCGGAGTTCGAGAAGGCGGGCGTACGGATGCTGCCTGCCACCTCCTACATGGAATCCTGCCTGCCAGGCGAAGGCGTGCTGACGGCGCGTGCGCCGGATGCGCGCGAGGCGAAGGACATCGCCTACGGCGCCGTGATCGTCCGGGACATGGGGCGGCACGATGTGGGACAGACCGTTCTCGTGAAGGAGGGCATGGTGTTGGCCGTCGAGGCGTTTGAGGGAACGAACGCGGCCATCAAGCGTGGCGGCAAGTTGGGCGGCAAGGGCGCGGTGGTCTTCAAGGGGGCGCGCGAGGGGCATGACATGCGTTTCGATGTGCCCGTAATGGGACTCAAAACGGTGAAAGTGATGAAAAGCGCCGGCGTCACGGCGCTGGCGTTCCAGGCCGGCCGGCAGATTGTGCTCGAAAAGGAAGCGGTCGTCAATTACGCCAACCGGCACGGCATTGCCCTTATTGGCGTCAAGACCGATCTCCCCCCCGCACCGACACGCCCCTAGTCAGACGGGTGCCGGTCTGCCGACCACATGGTATCCCTCACAGTGAAAAAATAGATTGATTTTCGGTCTGATGTTCCGCATATTGATCGTTTGTGGTATAATTTCCCGCCAACAATCAAGGAGAGACGATGCTTAACGCAATATTGCTGGCGGCCTCGATCACGGTACCCGTCGCCGAGGTTTCCGAAATCGCGGATTACAAGACGCGCACCTACCCGGGGCGCGTGGTGCCGATCGCTCAGGTGAACGTAGTGCCGCAAGTCTCAGGCGAGATCCTTGAGGTCGGATTCGAGAACGGCACCCGAATCAAGGAAGGACAGCTTCTGTATCGGCTCGACCCCGTGAAGTACGAGGCGGCCGTGAAGAACGCCGAGGCGAAGGTGGCGGAGTGCAAGGCGAACCTCTCCTACGCCGAACTCTCCTACACGCGCCACAAGAAGCTGCTCGAATCCCGCGCCGTCTCGCTTGACGCGGTCGATAACGCGCTCTCGCAGCGTGACTCGTCGCGCGCGGCATACGCCGCCGCACAGGCAGAACTCATCTCCGCCCGCGACAACCTCAAGCACTGCTCCATCACGGCCCCGATCACCGCCAAGGCGGGTTCTACGGCGTTCACCAAGGGCAACTACGTGACCACCTCCTCCGGTACGCTCGTCTCCCTCGTGCAGTACCGCCCGATCCGCGTGCGGTTCTCGATCTCGAACCGTGAATACCTTGAGATGTTCGGCGGCAACACGAAGTCGCTCCAGGAGGACGGCGTGGTGCAGCTGACGCTCGCAGATGGACGGGAGTACACGGAGCCGGGCGCGATCGAATACACGGAGAACGCGGCCGACGCGAACACCGATACGATGCAGGTGTATGCCTGCTTCCAGAATGAGGCGTTCAACCTGAAGCCTGGCGGCACGGTCACCGTGACGCTCAAAACGAAGAAGGGCGTGAAGCGCCCGGCGATCCCGCCGACCGCCATCCTTCAGGACACTCAAGGGCCCTATGTGTGGGCGGTGGGATCCGACGGAAAGGTCGAGCGGCGCACGATTGCGCGCGGCGACCAGGAGGGCGATTGGCTGTTCGTCGAGAAGGGACTCAAGCCCGGTGAGCGGATTGTGGCGGATGGTGCCCACAGGGTTCATAGAGGTGACATCGTAAAGGCGGCAGAATGAGAAACATCTCCCAGGTGTTCATTAACCACCCGAAGGCGGCGTGGGTGGTGGCGATTCTCATCGCGCTCTGTGGCGCAATCTGCCTTTCGCGCATGGCGGTGGCGGAGTATCCGCAGATCACCCCGGTCACGATCACCGTCTCGTGCAGCTACACAGGGGCGGGGGCGCAGGATCTTTCGGACACGGTGGCGCAGATCCTTGAGGACCAGATCAATGGCGTAGAGGACATCTGGTACTACAAGTCAAGCTGTTCGATGAAGGGACTCTACACCTGCTACTGCACGTTCCGCCCCGGAACCCCGTCGAACGTGGCGCTCATGAACGTGCAGAACGCCGTCAAGCGGGCGGAGCCGAAGCTGCCGACGGAGGTTGTGCAGAACGGCATAACTGTCAGGAAGCGCCCCGAGGACCGAATGGTCATGTATGTGTTCATGACCGATGGGCGCGAGATGGACCTCATGGATCTTTCGAACTTCGTCGAAAAGCAGATGGCGGACGCCGTGGCGCGCCTCGACGGCGTTGGGCAGGTGGAGACGTCGGGACGCCAGTACGCCATGCGCATCTGGCTTGACCCGCTGAAGCTCGCCGGTCTCAACGTGCAGATCTCCGAGATCAAGAGCGCCATCGAGTCCCAGAACATACAGGCGGCGGCCGGCATGGTGGGTGGCGAATACGCAAACAGGTACATCAACTTCAAGCTCAACGTGAAGGGCCGGCTGAAGACCAAGGAGGAGTTCGAGAACATCGTGGTGCGGAACAACCCCGCGACCGGTGCGCAGGTGCTGGTGAAGGACGTCGCGCGGGTCGAGCTTGGCTGCAAGGGCTACACCGTGCGGAGCCGGTTCAACGAGAGCCCCGCCGTCTATCTCGAAGTGTACAAGTCCCCAGACGCGAACGCCGTGGAGACGGCGGCGCGCGTGAAGAAGGAGGTTGAGAAGTGGATCGCGCGCCTTCCGGCCGGCGTCGAGGGGGTGCTGGGCGACGATTCCACCGCGTTCACGCTCGTGTTCCTGAAGGAGACGTTCCGCACGTTGCTCATCGCGCTCGTTCTCGTCATTGCGATCACCTACCTCTTCCTTCAGGACTGGCGCGCCACGTTCGTTCCGGCGATCGCGATTCCCATCGCGCTGCTCGGGACGTTCGCGTTCCTGTATCCGCTCGGGTTCACATTGAACGTGTTGACGATGTTCGGGTTGATCCTTGTGATCGGGTCGTTGGTCGATGACGCCATCGTTGTGGTTGAAAATACGCAGTCGCTCATGATCCGCGAAGGGTTGTCGGCGAAGGAGGCGGCGTCCAAATCCATGACCCAGATCACGAGCGCCATCATCGCCACCACGCTCGTGACGCTCTCCTGCTATCTGCCGCTCGCGTTCTACACGGGGATGACAGGCATGATGTACGTCCAGTTCGCCGTCACCATGTGCATTGCGCTCTGCCTGTCGACCGTGATCGCGCTCGTCCTCTCCCCGGTTCTCTGTGCGTACATGCTCAAGCCGCCGCGGAAGAAGCCCCTGTGGGTGTTTGCGCCCTTCAACTGGACGCTTGACGTGTCGCGGCGTGGCTACCTTCAGTTCGTGAAGCTCTTTGTGCGGCACGGCCTCCTTTCGCTTCTGGTGTTCGCGGCGGTGGCCACGGCGCTGTGGTTCGTCACGAAAAAGGTGCCGACCACCTTCCTGCCGAAGGAGGATCGCGGCTACATCCTGTGGTACGTCCGTTTGGCCGAAGGGCAGTCCTTGGATCGCACGATCGCCCTTGTGGACGAGTTCCATGATCGCGTGGCGAAGATACCGGGCGTCCAGTCGATGTCCTCCCGGTGCGGTTCGAACGGTCTGTGGGGTTCTGGCGAGAACCTTGGGGGAGGCATGATCCGTCTGGAGCACTGGGACCAGCGGACCACCCCGGAGACGCGCATCGACCACGTGCTGGAGAAGGTGCGCGAGGCGGCGGCCGGTCTGTATGCGGGGCAGTTCGTTTTCACCCAGCCGCCGCCCATCCGCGGACTCGGCGGCACGTCGGGCGTCGGTTTCAACTTCTGCTCAATCATGGGCTGCGAGCCGCATGAACTTTTGGTGGCGGTTGATGAATTCGTCGAGACACTGAAGAAGGATCCGCGGGTGAAGTCGGCGGTGCACGGCTTTACCTGCGCCACGCCTCAGCTTGAGCTGAAGTTCGATCGCCGCAAGGCCGAACTTCTCGGTCTTACGCCGAAGATCGTGTTTTCGACGCTCCAGAACAAGCTTGCCTCGTACTATGTGAACGACTTCAACCTCAAGGGTGGCGTCTATCAGGTGAAGCTGCAGAACGACCCCGACTACCGTGGCGGGCTCGATGACGTGCTGGCGATCCGCATCCCGGCGCCGAACGGGGAGGCCGTGCCGCTTTCGGCGATCGGAACGATCGAATACATTGTCGGCACCCGCGAGACGATGAGCTACAACAAGATGCTTGCGGCGTGGTGCGACGTGACGCCTGTTCCGGGCGTGCCGTCGTCGGAGATCATGCGCCTCATTGAGACCGCGCCCAAGCCGAAGGGCTTTGACACGGAATGGGGCCCCGTGCAACTTCAGGAGAAAGCCAATGAGGGCAAGCTCGTCTGGCTGATGTCGGCCGCGCTCCTGTTCGCCTACCTCTTCCTCGTGGCGCAGTACGAGAGCTGGACGATACCGGTCTCGGTGATGATGTCGGTGCTTTTCGCGGTCACGGGCGCATTTGTCGGGTTGTGGATCACCGACATCCCGCTGTCGGTCTATGCCCAGCTCGGATGCGTGATGCTGATCGGGCTTTCGGGCAAGAACGCGATTCTCATGGTCGAGTTCTCGCGGCAGCGGCGCCGGGACGGTGCTGAGATCAATACCGCTGCGATTGACGGTGCCTCCCTCCGTTTCCGTGCGGTGCAGATGACGGCGTGGAGCTTCATCATCGGCGTGCTGCCGCTCATGTTCGCAAAATCCGCCGGTGCCGCCTCCATGCGCGCCATCGGCGTCTGCACCTGTTCGGGGATGCTGGCCGCCACACTCGTTGGAATCATCTTCGTGCCGTCGTTCTATGCGATTTTTCAGCGTTTCCGGGAATTCGTGAAGGGGGAAAAACGTCCGCCATGCCCATCTGCCGCCGCAGCTTCCTGAAATCCACCGCCGCAACGGGCACGGCCTTCTGCCTGCCGACCCTACGCGCGGAGGCGCGCCCCGTGCTGACGGTCGGCCTGATGAGTGACACCCACCTCACGCGCGAACCATCCTCCGCCGTCCGCTCGCGTCTGGCGATGGAGCTTTTCAAGAAGCTCGGCGCGGACGTGATCGCCCATCTCGGTGACCTCGCCGACTGGCATTACAAAGAGGCGTACACCTTCTACCGTGAGGCGCTCGATGCCGTCTTCCCGCCGTCCACCCGTCGCCCAGAGCTGCTGTACGCCTTTGGCGACCACGACGCCCTCGATCCCGCTCGCCGCAAGGAACCGCGCGCCAGCTGGCGCGGCGACTGTCGTCAGAGCTTTGCCGACATGGCGGCGCGTCTCGGTATCGACCATGGCTACTCCGACCTCAAGGTGATCGCGGGCTATCCGTTCCTCATCTTCCCGCAGACCCTCGACAGTCAGCTCACCCTCGCCGACTACGAGCGCACGATCGCCGAGACCTGCGCGAAGTTCCCGTCTGGTCCGGTGTTCGTGCTGGAGCATCCTCCGGCGTATCAGACGACCTACAACTCCTGCTTCCAGGATCCGCGCCGCCGCGCCGTTTTGGACAAGTTCCCGCGTGTCGTGGACATCTGCGGACACAAGCACGCCTCCGTCAAGAATGAACTCTGCATTTGGCAAGGAACCTTCACGGCGATCCAGACGAGTTGCCTCCAGAAGTGGTACGGGCTCAACATCGGCGGGCGAATCGTCGGGAAGGAGTCCTGGTGCGTTTGCGTGATGCAGGTGTTTCCGGATCGCCTTGTGATCCGCCGCTATGATGTACGCGATGGCGTCGAGTTCCGTCCGGACGCGCCTTGGACGGTGCCGTTGCCGTTTGTGTCCGAAACCGCTCCGCTCACCGTCCCCGCGCGGCGGCGCACGGAGCGTGCGGCGGCGTTCCCGGCAGGGGCGGCGCCTTCTGTGGAGGTGGATGGCACGCCATTTTCGCAGGTCGGCGTGAAGTTCCCCACCGCCACCGATCCTGACATCGTGCTCCACTACCGCGTGGAAGCCGCCCGGCGGAACGCCGCCGGCGCATGGGAGAGGTCCGTCAGCGCCGACGTTTTCGGTGACTTCTACGAACGCCCGGTCGATCGGAAGGGGACGCTTTCGTGGAACTTCGATTCGGCGCTGTTTGATGCCGGCGGTGAATACCGGTTTACGGTTACGCCCGTCGGATTCTTCGGCACGGAGGGTGCTCCGATTTCCTGCCTCTGGCGTGCGCCGGAGAAGGTGCTCTCTGAGGTCGTCTGGCGGTGCGACAATCCCATGGAGGAGCTCAAGTTTGTGGGCGCCGCGAAGACCCATCGCGAGGGCGACTGGCTTGTCTGTGGTCCGGGCGAGTTCAGGATCGATCCGCCGCCGGAGGCGTTCAAGGGACGCAAGGGCGATCGGTTCACCTTCGTCGCGGAGATGCAGACGGTGCAGACCGCTGTTCCGGTTGGTGTGGCGTTCGGTTTGTCGCGTGCCGTATGGTCTGGCGGACTTCTTACGCCGCTTGGCGATTCCGGCATGGTACGCTATGCGCTCACAGAAACGTTGGCGGGGGATAAGCCGAAGTGGGCGTTCAAATTCGCCGGCCATGGCAACCTCAAGGTGCGCTTCGCGAAACTCTGGATCCAGAGGCGGGGGAAAGCGCCAGATGGTATTTGAGCCGGGACAGAAAATCGGTGCATACAAAATAATCCGCCGTCTCGGACAAGGCGGCATGGGGGCGGTGTATCTCGCACAGGCACCAGACGGGGAGCTGTACGCTATCAAGGTGATGACGTCGAAGGTCGAGGACGATGGTTCGCACACCTGTGAGCGAT
This sequence comes from uncultured bacterium, assembly GCA_902779565.1. GTDB lineage: Bacteria > Verrucomicrobiota > Kiritimatiellia > RFP12 > UBA1067 > UBA1731. The sequence goes on from CACZCD010000006.1 coordinate 36,099, forward strand.
TTCTTCGTGAAGGCGAGTTTGCACGCAATATTCGCCATCCTAATCTCATTGCGGTCTATGAGGTTCAAGTCGATCCCTCTACTGGCCTGAATTATATCGTGATGGAATATGCGCCCGGTGGTAGCATACGGGATCGTTTGTCCAAGGAAGGGCGATTTGACATAGCCGAGGCGGTGGAGATAATACGACAGGTGGCCTATGGACTTGCCGCGGCCCATCAGCACGGGGTCGTCCATCGCGACATCAAGCCGGATAATATCCTTTTTGCCGCAGACGGGACCCCCAAGCTCGCTGACCTCGGCGTTGCTAAATTTACGGATGGCCCGAAGAAGATGACAATGACTTTGGCCGAGGAAGTCGTTGGAACCCCCGCATACATGGCGCCCGAGCAGATGATGGATGCGCACAAGGTTGATTCGCGCGCCGACATCTATGCGCTAGGTGTCGTGTTCTACGAGATGTTGGCCGGGGAACGCCCGAATGAAAGTGATACTTACTTGCAGCTGCTGGCGAAGGCCGTGAAAGGCATCCCTCTTCCCAGTGTGCGCAAGATGAGGCCGGAGGTCTCGGCGGCCCTCGTGCAGATTCTCAACGTGATGTGTGCAATACGAGCCGACGACAGGTTCGATTCCTCGCAGAAGTTGATTGATGTATTGGAGCGGCTCAAGCGAGAAGGTCTTGACACGCATTTGCGTCTTCGCCAACCGCCGAATCGCCATCGTCGTCGGCTGCTTGCCCTATCGTTTCTTTTGGGATTGTCATTCCTTGCCATTGGTGCTGTTGCATACGACAGGCTGGCAACATTCGTCGAACATTACGGCGATTGGGTGGACGAATGGGGCATTCCGTCCGGCCGCATTCCGCTTGATGAAAAGATTGCCGAGAAGCGCGATCATTTCACGTTTGAGTACCGTGGTCGCAGTTCGTTCTTCGGAAAGCGCGTCCTACGACGCGTGACGCAAAGGGATATCTTTGGATTCTTCAAATGCACGAAAGACATGATGAACGGCAGACGTCCAGAAATCATGGACATTGCCTATGGAGAGGACGGTCGACTGGCTTATATCGACCATGTAAAGCCAAGCGGACGAATCGAGCTCAGATGCCTGTACTCTGGTGCGGACAGGCGCTACATTGACTTTAAAGTTCCAGAACGGGATGGAGGGTTGATTGCAGCATTCCTATCGGACAGCTATGATGACGAAGATGATTTCGGAAACGGTGAGCGCAATGATACTGCCCGGATCCGCCGCAATGTAGTGACTCGCGATAAGTATGGGCGCATTGTCAAGGTGGAATTCATGATGAATGATTCCAATGAACCTACGGCTGATTCAGATGGGTTCTTTGGGAGGGTTTTTGAAAGGGATGAGATGGGACGGGTCTCCTCCATGTACCACATTGACGAGCATGGAAAGATGGCAGTGGGTGAGTGTGGCGTTGCATTCGTCCGACAGGCCTATAACACGGACGGAAACCTTCGCGAGATAGCATGGTATGACACCTCGACAAATGCCGTTCTTTCTGCAAACGGCTATGCATCTCAACTTTTTGATTATGACGATTTCGGGCGTTGTATTAGTGAAACCTACCGCGGCATTGATGGAAAGCCATGTTTGTCACCCAGTGACGGGTATGCCGGGAGTAAAACGACGTTTGATGCAGAAAACAGAATTATGAGGACGATGTATCTAGGTCTGGACGGGAAGCCAAAATACGTCAATAATGGATTTGGAGCTGGAGAGGAGGCGACTGTCGATCTTGCCAATCATACGCCATGTCATGTGCGAACAATTCTCCTTGACGAGGATGGCGAGCCTCGGTCATGCAGAGAGGGATATGCGATAATTGAGCGGTTCTTCGTAAAAGGGATGGAGGTGGAACGGAAATATTTTGATGTGGACGGGAGGCCGGCCGTCGGAACATATGAATTCCATCGCCGTCAGAAAATATATGATTCCTTTGGAAATCTAAGTGAGATTCGATTTTATGGGACCGACGGCAAGTTGTGCAGTCATTCGGACGGTATGGCTATCATAACCCATCGCCACGACAGTGCGGGGCGTATGGTTGAACGGAGATTTCGTGACAAGCACGAAAAACCATGTAAAATCAAATTTGGATATGCGGTAGAAAGATTGCGATACGACTCTTCCGGAAATCTTGTGGAACTCATTTATCTGGACGAGGCAAACAATCCATGTGAAACGAGTCATGGATATGCCTCCGTCAGACAGAAATTTAATGCCGAGGGGCGTCTAGTCCGTTGGGAATGTCTATCGAAAGATGGGCGCCCGCCAACAAACAGGATTCCTGTTGAGGAATATTCCCGTGAGAAGCATGGCCGTATTACTGAGATTCGCCATTGTGATGCATCTGGTGCGCTGTGTGCGAATAAGTCGGGAGTGGCTAGGATCACATGTGCATACGATGGACGAGGCCGCAGGGTGAAGGTTGATTCCTACGCTCCGGATGGGAGTCGGATGGGGGTTGCCATTCACTCTGAATATGATTCGAGAGGATGCGAGACGCTTAGAGAATATATCGGAACAAATGGATGCTTGACAACAGACAGTGTTTGGGGATGCAAGCGTATGCGCATGCGTTATGACGACTTCAACAATTGCATTGAGCGAAGTTTCTATGATGAACACGAAAAACCTATGCTAAACCACCATACGTCACAGAAACCTTTTGGCATCTTCCGCATCACTTATGCAGTGAATCGACAAACCGGAATGACCGAAAAACGATACTATGGTGTGGACGGAAAGCCTTGCTTGTGCGCACGTGGATACGGCGGTCTGCGGGATTTTATGGACTCTGAAATTGAACGTCAGGCGTATATTGAATTCCTTGGACTTGGCGGAACGCGTAAGAATCTCCCCAAAGAAGCATGGGGCGGAGGAGGTTTCTTTGGCTTTGAACAGAGATTCAATTCGCGCGGAGACATTGTATGGAAGATGCACTTTGACGAAGACTACCAATATGTCATGCGTCATGACGAGTGTGGATTTCTGGAGGTGCATGACGTGACTGGACGAAAGATCGCACGTCTGCATCTTGGCATGGATGGGAAGCCGCACAAGACGACGCGCGGCGAATGGGGCTGGTACTTGCCGGCCGATGCGGACTTAAACGGCAACAAACAGAAGCGCCAGCCAATTAAAGACGAGGGACAGGCTCAGAAGCTGTTTGCGCAGGGAATGGCGGCGATCGTTGCGCCACGAAACCGATTTGTCGAGGAGTGGAAAAAGGTTCGGCTTGAAAAGGTTCCAAAGCAACTCTGAGGCTTTATAATATGAATCACTTTCAATCAAGAAGGTGACGGGGAGATTTGAAACTGCCATGCTGAGAAATGGATATATTGGCCGGTTGGCGCCAAGCCCGACGGGCGCCTTGCATCTTGGCAATGTGCGCACGTTCATGGTTGCGTGGCTCCGTGCGCGTCAGGCCGGCGGCAAGGTGATCCTGCGCATGGAGGATCTTGACCATCCCAAACACAAGCCGGGCGCGGAGGTGCAGGCGATTGAGGATCTCCGTTGGCTCGGGTTCGACTGGGATGAGGCGTTCACGCAGAGTGAACGGAAGGGGCTTTATGCCGAGGCGCTTGCGCGACTTCGCGCACAGGGGCTTGCCTATCCGTGCGTCTGCTCGCGTAGCGACATCGAGGCCGTGCAGTCCGCGCCGCACGAAGGGGAGCAGCTCCGCTATCCGGGAACGTGCCGGGATCGCTTTGGTTCATGGGCGGAGGCCTCCGCATGGAAGACCTCCCACTGCGGGAAGGGCGGACCGGCTACGTCGCCCATGCCCTGCTGGCGTTTTCGCACGCGCGAGGGCGCGCGTGTGGCGTTTGAGGACGGCTTCGCCGGACATTACGAGATGGACGTGTGGGAGACGTTGGGCGATTTCCCGCTTGCGCGAGACGAGGAGGGCGCGGGTTACGCGATAGCCGTGACCGTGGATGACGCCGCGATGGGCGTTACCGAGGTTGTGCGAGGGGATGATCTTTTGCCGGCGACGCCGCCGCAGATCCTATTGTATCAGGCGTTGGGACTTCCGGTGCCGGTCTTCTTCCACGTGCCGCTCGTGGTGGGGCCGGACGGGCGGCGTCTTGCGAAGCGGCATGGCGATACGCGCATTGCGAGTTTTTGCGAGGCCGGTGTCTCGCCAGAACGTCTCATCGGTTTCCTGGCCCGTTCGCTGGGGCTTATTGAAAACGAAAGGCCGATCGGACTTCGCAGTCTGATCGGTCTCCTCGATCCCGCACGCATTCCGCGCGGGCCTCTCGTGTACCAAGGTCTTACTTGACAACGAGCTTGGAGTTGAACGTGCCCTTGTCGTTCGGCACGAACTCTGTGTTCTGGTCATCGGTGGCCCACTTGTCGCCGATGATGAACTTGTACTGGTACTCGCCGGGTGCCAGTTTCACCGTTGCGGAATAGACGCCGTTCTTCTTCTTGAACGTCATCTTCTTCGCCTTGGTCTCCCAATCGGTGAAGGAACCTGCCAGACGGACCTCCTGACCGGCCTCGGCGTGGACGGTGAACGTCACGCTCTTGAGAGCGACCTTCGGCGCCGCGGCCTTCTTGGCGGCCTTGGCGGGCTTCTTCTTCGTCGCCGTCTTGGCGGCGGCTTTCACTTGCTTCTTCATCTCTGTTCTTCTTCCTTAATTCTCTGGCCGAAAACCGGTCAGATTTGCAAAACGGGCGCGTATTATACACGATTGAGCATTTTTTTGCAAGATGGTGCAGAATTTCTCGGCTTGTGATACAATACCACCCATGGAAACAGCAGAGATTATTCACGATTTGGCGGTCAAGGCGCGTGCGGCGGCCGCCAAAATGCGGGCTTTTTCGACGGATCGCAAGAACGAGGCGCTCCTTGCTATCGCCGAGGCGCTTGAGGCGATGAAACCGCAGATTGACGCCGCGAACGCCGAGGATGTGGCGGCGGCGAAGGAAAACGGCCTTGCTCCGTCCATGGTGGATCGTCTTACGCTCACCGAGGCGCGGTTCAAATCCATGGTGGACGGTGTGCGGCATGTGGCGACGTTGCCGGATCCCGTGGACGAGGTCATTTGGGAGCGGGACCGTCCGAGCGGCATCCACATCACGAAGGTGCGGCAGCCGTTCGGCGTGATCGCCGTTGTGTTCGAATCGCGTCCGAACGTGTTTGTCGATACGGCGGCGCTGTGCCTCAAGACGTCGAACGCGGTCATTCTGCGCGGCGGCAAGGAGGCGATCCGCTCGAACAAGGCGCTCAATGCGGCGGTGCGTGCAGGACTTGAGAAGGCCGGGCTGCCGATGGATGCGGTGCAGCTGGTGGAGACGACGGATCATGCGGGCGTGACGGCGCTCGTGCGTTCGGTGGGGCTTATCGATATCGCGATCCCGCGCGGCGGCGAGCGGCTCATCCGCGCGATGTGCGAGGCGGCGCTCATCCCCGTGCTGAAGCACTACAACGGCATCTGCCATGTGTATGTGGACGACAAGGCCGATCTCGGCATGGCGCTTTCGATTCTCGACAACGCCAAGACGCAGCGCCCCGGCACGTGCAACGCGGCCGAGTGCCTGCTTGTGCAGAAGGATCTTGCGCCGCTGTTCCTCCCGATGGTGAAGGCGTGGGCGGCGGACAAGGGTGTGACGCTCCATGAGGATGGCGTAGGGGTGGAGTATCTCTCGCTCGACCTGAATGTGGCGATCGTCAAGGATGTGGACGAGGCGATCGCGTTCATCAACGAGCACGGGTCGCACCATTCGGACTGCATCGTCACGAACGACAAGGCGCGGGCGGAGTCGTTCCTGCACAACGTCGATTCGGCGGCGGTCTATTGGAACGCCTCGACGCGCTTCACGGACGGCGCGGAGTTCGGCATGGGCGCGGAGATCGGCATCTCCACCGACAAGCTCCATGCGCGCGGTCCGATGGGTCTTGAGGAGCTTACGACCTACAAGTACACGGTCACTGGCGACGGTGCCCTTCGGAAATGATTCCAACCGCAGAACAGCTCGACGAATGGTTCAAGGCCGGGACGATGAAGCGTCTCGGCATGGGATCGCGCCGTGCCTGCTATGCCATCCCCGATACGAATCTGTGCGTGAAATGCTATCGGAGTGACGAGGAGATTACGGAAGGCCGATATCCGGGGCGTGCGCCACTGATGCCACTTGCGCCGACTGTTGTCCGTGAAATCAAGAAATACCGTTTTGATGAACGGCGCAATACCTGTTGCAGTGAGTATCGCTATTGGAAGACCCTCGCGCAATGCCTCCCCTCCGATTTGATGTCGGTTTTCCCAACGATGGTCTGTTGTCTGGATGTTCCTTTTCGGGGGTGGTGCATCGTCGAGAACATCATCGCAAATGATGACGGAAGCGATGCCCGGAATTTTCATGAGGTCTTCAAATCGGCTGAGCCATCCGAGCGATGTCGTCTCCTTGGGGCTTTTGACTGGCTCATTGATCAATTGATCGACCATGCCGTGCGCTTTTATGATCCGCAGAATGTTCTTGTGACGAAGGGGAAAGATGGTTCCTTCCATCTGCGGATTGCGGATTTTGAGCCGGCAGAACGGACGTTCGTGTCAATCGGCAACCTTTCGCCGTTTTTTGTGCGTCGAAAGGTCAGGCGGCGGTTCGCCCGCTATCAGAGAATGTTTGGCATCGGGAGCGTTGCCGGTGGCTCATATGAAGGGAAATGAGGGGACCGCATGAGCGACGAACCGATCTCCATGTCATTCTGCATTTCGGACAGCTACGCGCAGCATCTTGCGGTGGTGCTGACGAGCGTGCTCGCCAACAATCCGTCGTCGCGTTTCGTGTTCCATGTGCTTCATAGCGGGGTTACACCGGAGAATCAGGCACGGGTGAAGAAGCTTGAGAAGTCGTATTCCAACTGTGAGCTTCGTTTCCATACGGTGGACATGGCGGCGTTCGCCAACTTTCCGATCCCGCCTGGTCTTGAACACGTGACACGGGAGACGTATTTTCGCTATCTGCTGCCGGATATCCTTCCGGACGAGTCGCGTACGATCTATTCGGATGTAGATGTCCTCTGCGTTGCGGATATCGCCAAGATCTGGACGATGGATCTAGACGGCATGCTGATGGCCGCCGTGCGCAACTACAAAGGCGAAGCGCGCGGCGATAGGCGCGATATCGTGAAATTCGGATTCGCTCCCGACTCCCCGTACTTTTTCACAGGTTTTCTTGTGATGGATCTTGCGGCAATGCGCGCCGGTAACTACGTCAGGCGGCTCATGGATGCCACGGTCTGCTATGGCGAGCGCGTGACGTTCATCGATCTCGACATCATGAATCTTGTCTGTGAGGGTCGCATAAAGGAAGTTGACGCGACATGGAACGAGACGGGGCGGTATTCGTTTTTCCGCCGTGACGTGAAGATCTGGCACTTTCTCGGGTTCACGCAGAAGCCGTGGTGCAACATCTGGAAGAACTATACCTGGCTCCCCTACCTGAAATATCTGCTCAAGTCGCCGTACCGCATGAACGCGCTGCGCTTCGTGTGGGGGCATGTCAAGGGGTTCTTCTTCTTCAAGTACACGAAAAGGGGGGTTACGCGTTATCTTGTGTGCGGCCTGCTCGTGTGGAAAGGAAGGGCATGAAGGCATTGGTTTCGTTTCTTGCGGCCCTGATACCGCTGCCGGGTCTGCGCCGGAAGTTTCGCCGGCGGCTTTTGAGTTGGGCCTTCACGTATGGCCCGCGCAGACGCGCCAAATCTTTCGGGCCTCATTCTTTTGCGACGGGGCGGTGCGTTCTGTCCAAGCACACCATTGTCGGCGACGGGTCTGGCCTTGGCGGCGTTGTGGTGTATGGCGACGGGGATGTGAAGATCGGCGACCACGTGTCGATTGGCCCCGGCCTTGTCATTCAGACGCAGAATCACGATTACGAAGGTGAGACCTTGCCGTTTGGGCTTAGATTCATGTGCAAGCCGGTGTTGATCGATGATTGCGTGTGGATTGGCATGAATGTCATGCTTCTGCCCGGCACACATATTGGAGAGGGCGCCATCATCCAGATGGGCAGTGTCGTGCATGGCGAGATCCCCCCATGCGCCATTGCGGGCGGTAATCCCGCAAAGGTCTTTGCCTGGCGAGACAGGGCGCATTATGATGAGTTGAAGTCGCAACAACGATTCTTGGGAAAAAGACAAGGATGAGAGTTCATGTTATCGTCGTGAATGGAGGGATGGCATGTCAAAGCGCATTCTTATTTTTGGAATAGGGAACATCAATAATCTGGGTGACAATCTTCTTATTGAAACCATGCAGTGGCTCGTGCGTGGCCTCTTGCCAGATTGTGAGGTCCGGTCTGCGAGTTTTGTCCCGAATCGTGCTGATCTGCGCTGCGGTTACCGGTGGAGCAAGCGGGGCTCGGATTTATTTTATCGTTTGCTCGTTAAACCTTTCGCCGGCGCGGTTCGGTACAGGTTTGAAGACCTGTATTACCGCTTGAGGTATGGACATTATTTTCGTGATGAAATAGAAGGTGCGGATGCCATTGTCTATGCTGTCGGAATGTTGAAATACGTCACGCAGGACCATAGTTATTTGTTTAACATGATCAATGGGATCGCCGCCGAAAAACAGATCCCTGTGTTCATGAATGCGATGAGCGTCGCCGAGCGAGACGATCATGATTGGCGCTCGCGCCAATTGTTGCGGGCTGTCAATGTCCCCAGTGTGCGAATGGTGACGACGCGCGACGGCGAACAGGGGCTTGAACGGCTTCGGCGGAATTGGATACGCCGTGAAGAGATCGAAACAGATTGGGTGGGGGATCCGGCATTGTGGGCGCCAGAATGTTACGGCATCCGTAAAGACCCCCAGGCGCAGAAGGTCGGCATAAATGTTATCCGCGGGAATATTTTTCAAAGCTATTGCGGGGGCGTGACGGAAGCCCAGTTGTTGGCGGCCTACGCAGAATTGTTGAGGGATCTCGACAGACGGGGAATTGACTGGGTGCTGTTTTCCAATGGTGCGCCCTGCGACCAAGAGTTTGGCGAACGGTTGCTGTCTGAGATTGGCGCACCGGCGTCTTGTTTATTGCCGCGACCGGAAAATACGCGCCGTTTTCTCGAATACATCTCGTCTTTTCGAGCCGTCTTTGCGGGGCGGCTTCATGCCTGTATCACGTCTTTTGCCTTGGATGTTCCCGTGGCGGGGCTGTTATGGGACGACAAGCTGAGATTTGTCGCGCGTTCGTTTGGGGTTCTGCCGTTTTTCACGCGCGCGGAGGAGCTTTCGGGCGAGCTCTTGGCGACGCGGCTTGTCCAGGCTTCTGAGACGCCGTTGGATGATGCGCTTCGCGGTCAGCTCAAGAATCGTGCGCATCGCGCTCTGGAACGATTCCTAAAATCAGTTCAGGATGAAGGGGCAAGGAAATGATGAGTGGTCTTAGGATGAGATTCGTCAGCTGGTGTTGTCGCCGTCTCTGGAAAACCAAGCCGGGCAAGGTGTTGTTCATCAACCACACGGGCAGCGGATACAAGTGCAACCCCAAGTATGTTTGCGAGGAACTGTTACGGCGTGGATATGCGGGTGAGCTTGTCTGGATGGGAGGACTTTCAAGAACGGCTCGCAAGGAGATCCCCGCTCGCGTGGCATGTGCTTCGCTGCATGGGCTCCGGGCGCTTTGGCATCTGGCGACGGCTGAAGTCTGGGTCGATAACGTCAGCGTGCTGCGGTTTTTGAATCGCGGGTTTGTGAAGAAACCCGAACAGATCTATATTCAGACCTGGCACGGCTCAATGGGGCTCAAGCTTGATGGCCTTGACACGAAGACGGCGGATCCCGGCACCGTCGCGGCGCTGAAACGCGAGACGCCGCTTGTTGATTTCTGCATCGCCAATTCTGAGCACGAAGCGCAGTTTTACGCGCGCAATTGGTTTGGGCCGCGCAAGATCGTGAAATACGGCCATCCGCGCAACGACGTCTTTTTCCGCGACCGCGAACCGCTTCGGGACAAGGTCTGTCGCCGCCTGGGGCTTTCGCCGGCCACGAAGCTCTTCCTGTATGCACCCACGTTTCGCGATGGCGGAACGGCCGATGCGGAGCTTGATGTGCGAAGCACGGTTGCTGCCTTGGAGGAGCGCTTTGGAGGGGAATGGCGCTTTTTGTTCCGCCCACATCCCAAGGCGAAAGGGCATGGCCTTGCGCCCGGCGCGGCCGACGTCGTCAACGTCGCGGCCTATGATGACATTCAGGAGCTTCTTGTGGCGGCCGATGCCATGGCGACAGACTATTCGAGCTGCATCTGCGACTTCCTGCTCGGCGGGCGCCCCGGATTCATTTTCGCGCCAGATCTCGATGCCTATGCGAATGGGAGAGGGCTCTGCTATCCGTTGGAAACAACGCCGTTCCCGGTTGCGAAGACGTCCTCCGGTCTTGCCGACGCCATTCGGGCGTTCGATGCTGTTCGATATGCCGAAGCCCGAGAGTCCTTTCTTGAAGCCAGAGGATGTGTGGAGGACGGGCAGGCGTCCGCTCGTGTGGCGGACTTGATTGTTGCGCAGACTTTAGGTTCAAGATAAAAGAGGGTGTGGAGCATGGAAGGGAAAGACAGAGTGGTGGCAATCGTGTTCGCTGGCGGCAGCGGGACGCGTATGGGGAATGCGATTCCCAAGCAATTCATTGAGGTTGCCGGATGCCCAATCCTGGCTCATACGCTGAAGTTGTTTCAGCGCCATCGCCGCATTGACGTGATTTACATGGCTGTACATGCCGATTACGTGTCGTACGCGGAGGAGCTCGCCAACCGCTATGGTATCGGGAAGCTGGCTGGCGTCACCAGAGGGGGCGACAGCGCACAGGCCTCCATCTACAACGCGCTTGCACTCGCGCGCGAATCGGGTGAGCCGGACGATGCGATCGTGCTCATACATGATGGCGTTCGACCGTATGTTGAGGACTCCGTCATCGACGCGAACGTTGACTCTGTTGTGCAGCATGGAAATGCAGTGACCTATACGCCGTGTGTAGAGACGCTTGTGATCAGCCACGACGGCAAGGCGATCGATGCCTTGCCGTACCGACGCGAATCCTATTCCGCCCAAGCTCCCCAAAGTTTCAGGCTTGGCGATATCATGGCTGCGCATGACCGCATTCGCGCGAGACCGGAAGGCTATAAGGACATGATCGATCAAGCCACAATCTGTTGGACGCTTGGCATCCCCATCCATCTGGTGCCGGGAAATCGCGGAAACATCAAGATCACCACACCCGAGGACGTGTACACGTTCAAGGCACTTATGCAGTACAGGGAGGACAAACGGAATGGCCGCACTTCAGTTGACTGACAACCCGATCCTCCAGGAAGATCTGGAACGGATTGTGTCCTCGGATTTCGTGGATTGGGAGGAATTTCGCGGCAAGTCAATCCTGGTTACGGGAGCGACGGGTCTCATTGGCGGCGTTTTGGTTCGGGCGCTTGCGCTGGCGAATGCGGCGAGGGGCCTTGACCTGACGATCCTTGCAAATTTCCGGAACCGGCAGAAGGCCGACGTCTTGTTTGGCGCGGCGTATGCCCACGGGGTCGTTCCGCTGGTCGGAGACGTGCGCGAGCCGCTGAACTATGACGGTCCGGTGGATTATTTGGTGCATGGCGCCGCCGATACCGCTTCGCGCACGATGGTCGAGAGGCCGGTGGAGACGGTGCAGACCATTCTGCGCGGCGCGGAAAACATGCTTGAACTGGCGCGAAACCGGAAATCCCGTGGCGTTGTTATGCTCTCCAGCATGGAAGTGTACGGCGTGCCGCGCACGGGGCAGGATCTTTTCAGGGAATCTGATTATGGGTGCGTCGATCCGCTTTCTGTGCGGAACGGATATCCGGAGTCCAAGCGGATGGCCGAGAATCTTGCGGTCGCCTATGCCTCCGAGTACGGCGTGCCGGTCAGGATTGCGCGGCTTGTTCAGACCATTGGCCCTGGTGCGTCTGAGGACGATCGAAGAGTCTTTGCCGTGTTCTCGCGGGCAGCGGCTTCCGGGCAGGACATCGTCTTGAAGACGGATGGCTCCAGCACGCGTAATTACTGTTACTGTTCTGATGCGGTCACGGGTCTCCTCACGCTTCTGCAGCGAGGAACCGCAGGGCAGGCCTACAATGTCGGAAACGACGAAGCATTCCTATCCATTCGCGGCATGGCGCAAATGATCGCCGATTATGCGGGCGTCAAGGTGCTGTTTGACACGCGCCAGTCGCCGGAGGCGCAGGGATTCCCGCCATCGGCGGTCCTTCGGGTGTCCAGCGAACGGCTGCGGGAGTTGGGGTGGCGGCCCCAAGTGGGTCTCCGCCCGATGATCGAAAGACTTGTAAACGGGTGCCGGCATGTTTCCTGAACGATTCCTACCTTGGCGAAACACGTGGTGGTGGCCGCGCTGGCGCGTGCCGTCGTTCCTCATGCTGCACAGCGTCGGCGAGGCCGTGACGGATCCTTGTTGCGCGAACAACACCATCCGTCCGGACGAGCTGCGCAACCTGGTGCGGGCGCTGGTAGACGAGGGGTATGAGTTCCGCACGTTCCGCGAGGCCTGTGAGAAGGGTGATCGCCGGACGATGTGCCTCACGTTTGACGATGGCTATGCCGACAACTATCAGGTTCTTCTCCCGATCCTGCGGGAGCTGAACGTGCCGGCGACATGCTTTGCCACGAACCGGGGGGACGCGTCGTTCCCGCGCGAACGCTGGTCGGCAGAGGATCCCATTCCCGCCGACGCAGCGTTCCTGACGGCTGAGATGCTGCGTGAAATGGAGGCCAGCGGCCTCGTTGAGATCGGCGGCCATACGGCGGGCCACACAACGCTCACGAAGCTTTCCCTTGATGACGCGAGACGCGAAATTGACGACAACAAGGCTTGGCTGGAGGGTGTTTTGGGGCATGAAATCGTGAGCTTCGCCTATCCTCGCGGGGGCGAGAACGATCAAATCGTCAACCTTGTCAGGGAGGCGGGTTATCGGTATGCGGCGGCGATGGTCAAGAAAATGCGTTCCGTTGCGGCGGATCCCTATCGTGTCCACCGCCAGATAATTCCACGCGGAATGGAGACGTGGAAGAGTGTCCTTCTTGCCACGCGCGGAAAGTGGAAGATATGAAATCTGCGGAGGATGGAAGTGAGGTGGCTTAGACAATGAAAAACGTGATTGATTTCGTGCGAGAGGTTCTCTTCTACGGCGCAGCCTGTTTGGTGTGGTCAGGGGTTGTACTCCTGGATGTCATGGTATTCAAGACCAATTGCGCAGAAAACGGCATTGTGGAGTCAAGTCAGCTTGTGGCGATTTTCGCAAGCGGTGTGTTGCTGATGGTGACGGCGGTGAAACATTCCGACAAGAGAGCGGGACTCGTCCTTGCCGGCGCATTCTTCATTGCGATGGCCATACGGGAGTTGGACCAATTTTGGGATGGCGTCTGGCATGGCTTCTGGATAGTCCCGGAAATTGCCTTTTTGTCCGTAGTGGCTGCTTTTGTTCTATTCCACCGCAAAACAATTCATCCTGGATTGAAAACTATCGCGGGAGATCGCGACTCGTCCGCTCTTTCCGTAGGAATTCTGATTGTTATGGGTTTTTCCCGAATCATCGGGCACAAGGCATTCTGGAGGCTGCTTGCGCCGGGAGGTTCGTTTACAGTTCCGAAACGCTTCGCCGAGGAATCGTGCGAGTTGATAGGCTATTTTATTATTCTTGCATGGGCGATGAGATTCTTCTCACGCATGAGGGCTGAAAGAAAAAATGAAAATCGGGATCTATAAAGACACTCTCGCCAATCGCCGTGGGGCGGATATGGCGGTGGAGAATCTCGCGTCTGCGCTTCAGGAGCGCGGCGCGAGATTTGGGGAACGGGGAATGGGGAGCGGGGAATGGGAAGTTGTCCTATTTGAGGAGCGCGAATTCGAGGCTCGCATGAACGAACGGTGGGATGTCGTGATTTCCACCGGCACTAACGAACTCCTCGACCTCTACGACTATTTTTCTGTACGATCGACACGTTCTACACGGCTACCCCTATCCCCCGTTCCCCATTTCCCATTCCCCATAATCCAACAATTCCACACCAACCCCAAGAGCCAATTCAAGTGGAAACGGTTCGTCCGAAACTGGAAGATCAGAAGGGCGCTGCGCCACGTTGCCGCGATTCAGGTGTTGCGTGAAGAGGTCGTGCGGCAAGTTGCGAAGTATGGGCCGCCGGTTTCGGTGATCGGCAACTGGAGCGAATGGGAGGGACGGGCGCGGATGGAGCCGCCGAGGGGCCAGACAATTATCTATCCCGCCGTTTGGGGCAGGGGCAAGAATCAGCGTCTTGCCGTAGAATCATTCGCTTCGGTTTCAAAGGATTTCCCGGGATGGTCGCTTGAACTCTATGGCAACGGGACTCCAACCTTCCCGCTGCCAGAGGGGGTGGTGCATAAAGGCTACTGCGATTTGGGTGCGGTTTATGCCTCCTGCGCATTTGTTGCATTTCCGTCGCTTGACGAGGGCTTCCCGCTGACGCTTGTTGATGCCGCAGCATTCGGCCGCCCGGCCGTTACAGTGTGCGATTGGGTCGGGGCCGCCGCCGTTGGCGGCGGAATCGTCGCCGAACCGACGGTCGCCTCCTATTCTGCCGCATTGCGGCGATTGATGTCCAGCGAAGAGCTGAGGTGCGAGATGGGAAGGGTCGCAAACCGATTCTGCCTGGAACGGTACTCCCGGAAGGTCATTTTGGACAAGTGGGAAACTTTGCTTGAAAGTGTGGTAAAATAGGCGCCCGTAAAAACATGGCTAAGATCGAGTACAGAAAAGAGTTCTTTGATCGGGAATATTCCGGGTGGGAATCCTACCGGCGCGTCTGGAAATATGCCCGCAAATATCGTTTCCGGCTGTTGATCGGAATCGTCTGCGGCATGTTGACGGCTGGCACGCTCGTGCCGTTTTTCCAGATTGTCCAGCCGACCTTGCAGCATGTGGAGTCGCACGATTCGGCGATAGACAACACGCCGCCCGCTATCGCCAAGGAGTCGACGGAAAAGACATCAAGTCTCAAAGAAAAGCCTAAAAACGCTTTTGAGCGGCAGATCGAGAAGAACTCCAAGCTGCCGTCATGGTATCCGGCGGTTGAGAAGTTTGCCGCAAAGTGCGGCATCCGTCTTCAGGACGAGAAGGGCGGAATGGGCGGCGCTCTTGCCCTTATCGTGTGCGTGATTGTGCCGCTTGTCGCCATCCTGCGGTTGGGGCTCATCTTCCTCAACCATTACTGTCTCAGCTGGTCCGGTGCCCATGCCGTGGCCGATCTGCGCATGGAGATGCTGGAACATGTCCAGCGGCAGTCCCTGCAGTTTTTCGGTCGTGTGGACGTGGGGCAGATCATGTCGCGCATATCAAACGACCCGAACCAGATCCAGACGATCATGACCACGATCCTGACGGAGGTTGCTCTTGCGCCGTTCGAGATATTCGTTGCATTCGGTTTCATCATCTGGTTCGCCATCACCAACCACATGACTTCCACGCTGATGCTCATTTGCATCGGGTTCCCGCTTTTTGCGCTGCCGATCCAGTCGTTGGGGCGCCGGATCAAGAAGTGGGCCCGCAAAACCCTTGAGCGTAATTCGTTGATCAGTGCGAAGATACATGAGATCCTCACCTGCATCCGCGTGGTGAAGAGTTGCCATACCGAAGAGTTCGAGAATCGGCGATACGCTTCGACCAACCGGTATCTGCTCAAATCCACAATGCGGGGCTTGCGCGTCGGTCTCATGGTGGGGCCTACGGTGGAGACCATCGGCATCCTGCTCATCTGCGCGTTTGTCGTCTGGTGCTTCTTGATGGGGGTGAAGATATCGGACGTGGTGCCGATGCTCGCGCCCCTGCTCATCATCTACAAACCGGTCAAGCAGCTTTCCAAGCTGCAGGTCCAGGTGGAGAACTCCCTTGCGGCACTGAACCGTATCTACTCCCTTCTGGATCTTCACATGGAACTGCCCGAAAAAGCGGATGCCCAAGGCAAGCCGACGTTCGACGACCGGATCGCGCTTTCGGATGTGTCGTTCCGCTACGATACGGCGGAGCACGATGCCGTGTCGCACGTCACATTTGAGATCCCCCGCGGAAAGATGGTGGCGATCGTGGGCGGCACCGGAAGCGGCAAGACCACGGTCAGCGGACTGATCGCGAGATTCTACGATCCACGCGATGGCGTTGTGACGATGGACGGCATCGACCTCCGCGATCTGAAGGTGGACGATCTCCGCAAGCTTGTGGGGACCGTGATGCAGGAGACGCTGCTCTTCAACGACACGATCGAGGAGAACATCCGTTACGGCACGCCGGACGCCACGCATGAGCAGGTTGTGGCCGCGGCGAAGCTCGCGAACGCGCACGACTTCATCATGTCGCAGCCGGAAGGCTATGATCGCATCGTCGGCGAGAAGGGCTTCGCGCTCTCGGGCGGGGAACGCCAGCGCATCGCCATCGCCCGCGCGATCCTTAAGAACCCGCCGATTCTCATTCTGGATGAGGCCACCTCTGCGCTCGACACCGTGACCGAGCGGCTTGTGCAGGAGGCGCTCGACAATCTGATGCAGAACCGTACCACGTTCGCCATCGCCCATCGTCTTTCTACGATTCGCAATGCGGATCTCATCCTCGTGATGCAGGAGGGGCGCATTGTGGAGCGCGGCACGCACGACGAGCTGTATGCCGCCGGTGGCGTGTATCGCAAGCTCTGCGACATGCAGCACCAGTCTTGAGGAATTTGCGGGCGGACCGTGCGCTGTTGCGCACCCCCTTGCGCGGAAAGAGCGCTTGTGCTACAATACGCGCCGTTTAAGGCAAAGAAGGCAATGAACGGACAGTTTAAGTTTGCGTGGTATTACTACTTCGGGTTTACGACCCGGAGCGGTTGCTCGCATGCTTGAACGGTCCCATGAACCGGATTCAGACTAAGCGACCCCGCTCCAGAAAAGAGCGAGGTCGTTTTTGTTTGAACGGGCCGCGAAACGGATTTAGAAAGGAACAAGAGAAATGATCATCATATTGAAGAAGGACGCAGACCCCAAGCAGGTCGAGAGCCTTGTGAAGTGGCTGAAGGACCGCCACATCACGCCCAACATCAGCACCGGCGAGCGCGAGACGCTTATCGGCTGCATCGGTGACGTTGCGAAGATGGATATCGGTCTCGTTCAGGCGTTGAGCGTGGTCGAACGCGTTCAGCGGATCCAGGAGCCGTACAAGGCGGCGAACCGCAAGTTCCATCCCGAGGATTCGGTGGTGGATTGCTCCGGGGTGAAGATCGGCGCCGGGAACTTCCAGGTGATCGCCGGTCCCTGCAGTGTGGAGTCCGTGGAGCAGATGGTGGGGATCGCCAAGAGCGTGAAGGCGGCCGGCGCCACGCTTCTCCGGGGTGGTGCGTTCAAGCCGCGCACTTCGCCCTACGCGTTCCAGGGACTCGGCCAGCGCGGAATCGAGATCCTCCTTGAGGCGAAGAAGGAGACGGGGCTTCCCATCGTCACGGAGCTGATGAGCATCGAGCATCTGCCGCTCTTCAACGATGTGGACGTGATCCAGATCGGGGCGCGGAACATGCAGAACTTCGACCTGCTCAAGGAAGTGGGGTCGATGACGAAGAAGCCGATCCTTCTCAAGCGCGGCATGAGCGCCACGCTTCAGGAACTGTTGATGAGCGCGGAGTACATCATGGCGAGCGGCAACCCGAACGTGATGCTCTGCGAGCGCGGCATCCGCACGTTCGAGACGGCGATGCGCAACACGATCGATCTCACGGTGATCCCGATGCTGAAGCGTCTTTCGCATCTGCCGGTGGTGATCGATCCGAGCCACGCGACCGGCTACTCGTACCTCGTGGAGCCGTGCGCGATGGGCGCGACGGCCATGGGGGCGGACGCCCTCATCATCGAGGTCCACAACGATCCGGCGCACGCCCTCTGCGATGGCGTGCAGAGCCAGACGCCTGAGATGTTCGCAGAGATGATGCAGAAGATCAACGCGCTGCGACCCTATGCGTGGAAGAGGTGATAACTGGTAGGTAATGTCGTAAAATTTGGGAAGATATCATGGGAAAACAGGGAGAGATTCTGGGGGCAGGAAGAAGTTATGGGAAAACAGGAAGAGATTATGGGAATACAGGATGATATTACGAGAATGCGGAGTAAAAACTCCCCCTCTAAGATAGAGGGGGTGGCCGGAGGCCGGGGGAGTATGACGGGGGACGGAATCATACCCCTTCGCCCCTTCGGGGCACTCCCCCTGTCTCAGGGGGAGAGTTTGACATGCCATACCCAACTGTGTGACATTACCAACTGATAACTGATAGATGATAACTGACAGATGATAACAGAAGGAGGAGAGACAAGAGATGAATCTGAATGAGATACGGAGCGAGATTGATGCGATCGACGGCGAACTCGTGAAACTGTTCGTGCGGCGGATGGAAGCCTCCGAGAAGGTCGCGGCGGCGAAGCGCGGGAGCGCGACGCCTGTCCAGGATCCGGCTCGTGAGCGCGAGATCCTTGCGAAGGTTGCGAAGGCTGTTGGGCCGGACTTCGAGAACGAGGCGCGGCTCCTCTTCACCACATTGATGTCGATGTCGCGGGGACGTCAGCGCGCCGAGTTGGCGGCGGACAACGCTTTCGTGAAGGAAATCGCCGCCGCAATCGCCTCCACGCCCGACCGCTTCCCTTCGTCTGCGACGGTCGCCTGCTCCGGTGTGGAGGGTTCCTACTCGCAGCAGGCCGTTTGTCGGCTCGTGCATTTTCCGACCATCTTCTACTTCAAGGGGTTTGATGACGTGTTTGCCGCCGTCGAGAAGGGCATGTGCGACTATGGCGTGTTGCCGATCGAGAACTCGGCGGTCGGCAGCGTGACCGCCGTCTATGACCTGATGGCGAAGCACCACTTCAAGATCGTGAAGGCGATGAAGCTGCGCATCCGGCATGTGCTGCTCGCCGCGCCGGGCGTGAAGTTCGCGGATGTGAAGGAGATCTCGAGCCATCCGCACGCGCTGGCGCAGTGTTCGGCGTTCCTGCGCGAACAGCCCAATATCCGCGCGGTGCCGGCGACCAACACGGCGGCGGCCGCCGCGGAGCTGGCGAAGTCCGGCCGCCGCGACATGGCGGTGATCGCCTCGCGCGAATGCGCGGAGTTGTACGGGCTTGACGTGATCCGCGACGACATCGCGAACATCACAAGCAACTACACGCGCTTCATCTGCATCTCGAATCGCGACGAGATCTATCCCGATGCCGACAAGTTTTCGGTGATGATGAGCCTGAACCACCGCCCGGGCGCGCTGACGGATGTCCTCGTGAAGTTCGCCGCCGCCGGGGTGAACCTCACGAAGCTCGAATCGCGTCCGGTGCCCGGTTCGGACTTCGAGTTCCGCTTCATCTTCGACTTCGAGGCGTCACCGCGCGATCCGCGTGTGGTGAAGATGCTCGCCGGCTTCACGGTGGATCCGGAGATCGAGCATTTCACGTTCCTTGGTGCTTACTCCGAAAGGTGAGACGTTTCCCGCTATGACACGCATCCGAATACAGACGACGGTGCCGTACGAGGTGGAGATTGGCGCGGGCGTTTCCGTCGCCGCGCCCCAGTTCGTCCGCGAGGCGCTTCCCCGCGCGCGGAAGGTGGCGGTGGTGACGGATTCCAATCTTGAGCCGTTGCACGCCGTAGCGGTCGTCGCGGATTTTTCCGCTGCCGGATTTGAAACCGAGACGTTCGTGTTCCCCGCGGGCGAACGGTCCAAGACGCTCGCCACCTACGGTTCGATCCTGGACTTTCTCGCCGCGCACCGGCTCGACCGGACAGATGTGGTGGTGGCGCTCGGTGGTGGCGTGACGGGAGACATGGCCGGTTTCGCCGCCGCCACCTACAAGCGGGGTATCGCGTTCGTGCAGATTCCCACGTCTCTGTTGGCGATGGTGGATTCGTCCGTCGGCGGTAAGACGGGTGTGGATCTTCCTGCCGGCAAGAATCTCGTGGGGGCGTTCCATCAGCCGCGCGCGGTGTTCTGCGACATGGATTATCTGGCGACGCTGCCGGAGGACTGGCGCATGGATGGCATGGGCGAGGTGCTGAAATACGCGATCCTTGGCGATGCCAATCTTTTCGCCAAGCTTGAACGTCAGCCGCGCGCACCGATCGGGGAATGCGAAATCGCCGAATGCGTGGGGATGAAGCGTGATATCGTGGAACGCGACGAGCGCGAAGGGAACGTGCGCAAACTTCTCAATCTCGGGCATACCTTCGCACACGCGATCGAGACGTTGAGCGGCTATGCGGTGTCGCATGGGCGCGCGGTCGCGACGGGGTTGGCGATGGCTGCGCGTGCGTCCGTGAAGGCGGGCGCGCTCGCCGCGCCGGAGAGTGCGCGCATCGAGGCGCTCGTCGCGGCGATGGGCTATGCGACGCATGTCGAGTTCCCTACGGCGGCGCTCGTCGAGGCGATGTTGAGCGACAAGAAGGTGTCGGGCGACGCGATTGATTTTGTACTGCCCCAGACAATCGGAAAGTGTTTCGTGAAGCGGACGCCGCTCGCGGAGATCGGGAAGGTGGTTGAAGATGCCCGCTGACGGGAAACGGAAAACCATTCTGCCTGGTCCGCGTCAAGGGCGCGTGACCGTGCCATCCTCCAAGTCGATCGCCCACCGCGAACTGATCGCGGCGGTCTTGAGCGGTGTGGAGGAGCCGAAAATTCGTGGCACCTCGAAAGATATCGAGGCCACGCGCCGGTGCTTGGCGGCAATGCAGGCGGGCGATCCGGTCTGGCCCTGCGGCGAGAGCGGCTCCACGCTCCGTTTCCTCACGCCTCTTGCGGGGGTGATGGGATGGAAGGGACGTTTCCAGTGCGAAGGGCGGTTGGCGGAACGGCCGCAGATGCCGTTCGAGCGGAAATCGCGATATGTCGTGCCGGGCAACGTGTCGTCGCAGTTTGTCTCGGGGCTTCTGATGGCGTTGCCGTTGGCGGATTGGGACAGTGAGATCGTTGTGGAGGGAGCGCTCCAGAGCGCGGCCTACGTGGCGCTCACCGAGGCGACGCTGCGTGCGGCGGGATTGAAATTTGAGAAGCCCGCCGCCGGACATTGGAAGATCCCCGGACATCAGCGTTACCAAATTGCGGGTGGGCGTACGGTGGAGGGCGACTGGTCGCAGGCGGCGTTTTTCTTGGCGATGGACGGCGTAACGGTTGACGGACTTGACGCGCACTCGCTTCAGGGTGACCGTGCGGTGCTGGAGCTTCTCGGGAAATCGGTCGTGGATGCAGGGCCTGTCCCCGATCTCATTCCCGCCCTTGCGGCGCATGCCGCCGGACGGGAAGGATGTTCACAGTTTATAAACTGTGGACGTCTGCGGCTCAAGGAAAGCGACCGGCTTGAATCGACGGCGGCGATGATCAACGCCGTGGGGGGTGAGGCGCGGATTGAAGGGGACACGTTGATTGTGCAGGGCGTGAAACGGTTGCGTGGCGGGGAGGTCCAGACGATGGGGGATCACCGTATCGCGATGTCCGCCGCCGTTCTCGCGTGTCGGGCGGAGGGGCCGATCATCGTGGACGATGCGACGGTCGTCGCGAAGTCGTATCCGGCCTTTTGGGAAGATTTCGAACAGTTAGAAAGGGAGGAGCCATGAACAGCACCTACGGAACAAACTTCCGCGTGGCGATCTTCGGTGAATCGCATGCGCCGGCGATTGGCGTGGAGATCGAGGGCGTGCCGGCGGGGATGAAGATCGACCGCGACGCGTTGCAGGCGTTCCTCGACCGCCGTGCGCCGGGACGCGATGCGTATTCGACGTCTCGCCAGGAGGCGGACATCCCGGAGTTTCTGTGCGGCGTGAAGGAGGGCGTCGCCACGGGTGCGCCGCTCGTGGCGATCATCCGGAATGGCGATACACGTTCGAAGGATTATGGTAACCTGGCGAATGTGCCGCGTCCGGGTCATGCGGACTATCCCGCCGAGGTGCGTTTCAAGGGACATCAGGACAAGGCCGGCGGCGGACATTTCTCCGGTCGGCTGACGGCGCCGCTGTGTATCGCGGGCGGGATTGCCCTTCAGCTGCTGGCGCGTGCGGGCGTGACGATTGAGGCGCGTGCGGTTCGTATCGGCGGCGAGACGGATCCCGAGAAGATGAAGGACGCCATTGCCGCCGCGCGTGCTGAAGGCGATTCGGTGGGCGGCGTGGTCGAAGCGACGGTGAAGGGGCTGCCGGTCGGTGTGGGTGACCCGATGTTCGGCGGATTGGAGAATCGCATTGCGCAGGCGGTGTTCGGTATTCCGGCGGTGAAGGGAATCGAGTTCGGCGAAGGGTTCGCCGCCGCCGAGCTGAAGGGCAGCGAGAACAACGACCCTTACGGAATTGTCGAGGGACAGGTGACGCCGCTCACGAACCATGCGGGCGGGATTTTGGGTGGGCTCTCCACCGGCGCGCCGCTCGTGTTCCGCGTGGCGTTCAAGCCGACGCCGTCCATCGCCAAAGAGCAGGACTCCGTCGATCTCTCAACACGGACACCGGTGAAGCTTGTGGTGAAGGGACGCCATGATCCGTGCGTGGTGCTGCGTGCCGTCCCGTGCGTTGAGGCGGCGGCGGCGATTGCGCTGTACGATGCGATCCTCGAGTGGCGGAAGGAGCCCGCATGACGATCGGCATCCGGGGCATGGGGCTGATTGGCGGCTCGTTTGAAAAGGCGTTCGCGCGCGCAGGGCATCGCGTGGTGAACCTCAAGGAGGCGTCTGCCGCCGACATCCGTTCGTGCGGACTCGTCATCGTGTGTCTGCCGCCGCTGATGGTCGCGCCGTGGATCGAGGCGCATGCGGCGGAGTTCGCCGACGACGCAATCGTCACCGATGCGGCGGGCGTGAAGGGCGTGGTGTGCGCGGCGTTGGCCGATCTCGCCCGAAAGGTTCCGTGGACCTATGTGGGCGGACATCCCATGGCGGGAAAGGAACGGAGTGGCTACGAAAACGCCACCGCCGATCTCTTCAAGGGCGCGTCGATGATCTTCACGCCGTACGCGGGGGCAGACCCTGCCGTCCTCGAACGGTTGAAGGCGCTGTTCGCGGAGGCGGGGTTCGGTCGGTTCGTCGTCACCGATCCCAAGCATCACGACGAGATGATCGCGTACACGAGCCAGCTCGCCCATGTCGTTTCGTCGGCGTATGTGCGGGATGAACTGTCCGCGCAGCATCTCGGTTTCTCGGCGGGCAGCTATCAGGATATGACGCGCGTGGCGACGGTCAATCCCGAGATCTGGACGGATCTCTTCCTGTCGAACCGTGGCGCGCTGGAGGCGGTGCTGACGCGTCTCATCGATCGGCTGTCGGGTTACCGCGATGCGCTGCACGCCGCCGACGCCGAGAAGCTGCGCGCGCTGTTGGCGGAAGGGCGCGCCGCCAAGGAACGCGTGCATTGAATCGGGAGGTGTTATGTCGTTGAAGTGCGGATTGCTGGGCGAGAAACTGGGACACAGCCGGTCGCCGGAGATACACCGGAAGCTGGGCGGCTACGAATATCGCCTTTACGAAAAGACGCCAGCGGAGGTGGAGGAGTTCCTTCTACGGGGCGATTATGATGTCCTTAATGTGACGATCCCTTACAAAAAGGTCGCCTTTGGACTTTGCAAGGAGGTTTCGCCCGTCGCCGCCGAACTGGGGAACGTGAATGTGGTCGTGAAGCGGATGGACGGCACGCTCTTCGGCGACAACACCGACAAAGCGGGTTTCGAGAAACTGGTGTCGCTCGTGGGGGTGTCGGTGAATGGCCAGAAATGTGTGGTGCTGGGCACGGGCGGCGCGGCGATGACGGCAGCGGCGGCGTTGCGCGGATTGGGCGCGGGCGCGGTCGTTCACATTTCGCGTTCAGGTCCGGACAACTACACCAATCTGGAGCGCCATGCCGATGCGGCGATCCTCGTGAACGCCACGCCGGTAGGGATGTTCCCGTATGTCGAAGATCAACCGGTTTCGCTTTCGGCGTTTCCGCGCTGCGCGGCGGTGATCGATCTCATCTACAATCCGTCGCCCACGAAACTGTTGGCCGAGGCGGCCGCGCGCGGTATCCCGCAGGTGGGCGGGCTGCCGATGTTGGAGGAACAGGCGCGGCTTGCCAGTGTGTACATGAACGCCAACCTTTATCTCTATGGCGCACCTGGCTCTGGCAAATCGACGTTCGGGCGGCAGCTGGCTGCCACCAAGGAGATGCCGTTTGTCGATCTGGATGATGAGATTGAAGCGCGTGACGGACGGAAGATCGCAGACATCTTCGCGCAGGACGGGGAGGCGGCGTTCCGTGCGATTGAGAAGGCGGCGTTGAAGCGCGTTTCCGCCACGCCCGGTCAGGTTGTTGCGTTGGGCGGCGGTGCGCTGCTCGCCCCCGAATCGCGGCAGGTGGCGGAGGCAACGGGTCGTGTGATCTTTCTGGAGTGTCCGGAGGAGGAGCTGGTGCGCCGTGTTTCGTTGTCTCAGGCGCGGCCCTTGCTGGCTGGTGAGGCGGCCAAGCGTCTTCATGCACTGCTCGCCGCCCGCCACGACCACTACGCCTCCTTCAAGGAGCGGATCAAGACAACGCCCGAACGCGTACCGCGTCACTGAACCGCAGGCGCGGAGCAGGGCTTTGCGCGGTTTATCGGGGGCGTGGTTCAGTGACGCAGCTTCGATGGAGGTCTTCCGGGCCACCACCTTGACGTTTTGAGCCGACTGTGGTACAGTATCCGTCGTTGTGCAAAATAGCACAATGCTTTTTCGCACAACGCCAAACAGTGCAATGTGATTTTAAAGAGGAGTGAGATATGAGTCCATTCAAGTACGGCTGCACGGTCAGTGATGAATTCTTCTGTCCGCGCCCTGAGCTTGAGCGTCGCCTTGCCGGGCACATCAAGTCAGGTCAGCATGTGGCGGTTGTCGGTCCGCGCCGGACTGGCAAGAGTTCGCTTGTTTTGGAGACAGCCCGCAAGGCAAAAGGATATTCGTTGTTTCACGTTGATTTCCTTGATGTACGCAGCCGTGCCGAAATGTGCAAGCGAATGGTGGCGTCCCTTTCGCGGCTTGAAGCGACGGATTCATGGTTTTCAAAGATGATGAAGATGCTTGTTCGCCTGAGGCCCACGCTTTCCATCGATCCGCGAGACGGCTCGCCTACCATCTGCATCGACACGCGGGAGGCGGCAGCCCTTGGTTCTCTTGATTGCATCCTCGATGCCCTTGTCGCGCAGACGGCACGGCGCAAGGTTTGCGTTGTCCTTGACGAATTTCAGGATATAATGGATCTTGATGACGGGGAAAATGTCCTGGCGATAATGCGTTCGCGCATTCAGCTGGATTCCCGCACCCCCTATATCTTCCTTGGTAGCGTCCGCCACAAGATGCTGGACATTTTCCTGGACTCCCGCAGTCCGTTCTACCATGGAGCGGCGCTGTTTGATGTCGGAGACATCAAGGCGGACGACTTCTACCGTTTTCTTTGCCGTCGGTTTGCCGTTGGCAGGCGCTCCTTTCCGCGAGAGTCTTTTGATGCCATTGCCGCAGCCGTGCGCAACACGCCCGGCTACATCCAGGAAGTAAGCGATGCGCTATGGCAGTCGAGCAAAGCTGGCGACACGCTGCAGGTGTCAGACATAGCAAAGTCCCTTGATGTCATTTTTGCCCGTGAAAGTGAACACTACTCCTTTGCAATCAGGCAGCTGACTGCGCTTCAGGTACAGGTTCTTACGGCGATTTCCACGCGAGGCGGGAAGGAGATATATTCTGGCGATTTCCTGACAGCCGCAAGTGTTAAAAGTACCGCCTCGGTGAAGCGAGCGATGTCAAGACTTATTGATGAGGGGTTGGTGTATTTCACCGATGGCGAATACCGGATCGACAATCCATTTTTCGCGGAATGGGTGAAGCGTCGATAGGAGTTGATTGCCCGTACTCGGTCTGCGTTCCATCCGGTGGCCGCCCCATGCACTCGACGCGCCGTTTTGTGGTATAATTGGGGGCAATTACGAGGAGGATTCAAATGACGATAGCAGATGTAGTGAAGGTTCTGAACGGAAAACTGATGGCAGGCGATGCGGCGAGTCCGCGCGTGGTCGGTGCCGTGGTGGCGAACGACCTGATGAGCGACGTGCTGCTTTTTGATGCGGACGATGCGCTCCTGCTCACGTCGCTCGCGAGCGACCAGGCGATCCGCACGGCGCACATCGTGGGCGCGATGGGCGTGGTAGTGCACAACGCAAAGCCGCTTTCCGAAACGATGATCAAGGTCGCGAACGATCTCCATATCCCGCTCGTGTCGTCGCCGCTCTCGAAGTACGACGCGTGCGTGAAGATGCATGACGCCCTGGAGATGGAGAATAGAGCTTAGTGGCTAGTGGTTAGTGATTAGTGGTTAGTGGATAGTGGCTATGGAAAACTATACGCCTACGATCATCACCGGCGAGCAGCAGCAGGACGACGAGATATTCGCGAAGATTCCGGCCTTCGATGCGGACGGTCAGGCGGGGCATGTGACCCTCCCGAGCGGCGACGGCTCCGTGATCATCATGGAACTGCTGCAGCGGTTCAAGGTGCGCGACGTGATGAAGCGCACCGTCATCTCGGTTTCGCGCGGCACGAAGATGCGCGAGGCGCAGCGGATCATGCGCGAGAACCGCATCTCGGGACTTCCCGTCTCGGAGGAAGGGCGGCTGTTCGGGATCGTTTCGGTGAACGACATCATCAACGCGCTCGACAACGGCTGGATCGATGAACCGTGCGAGAACCACATGGCGAGCAGTCTGGTGGTGTTGGAGGCCGGCATGCCGCTTGCCTATGCGCTCCGCTACTTCAACAACTACACGTACGGACGCTTCCCGGTGCTGGACTCCTCGCGCAAGCTCGTGGGGATCATTTCGCAGCGCGACGTGATGCGCGCGCTCCTCTATGAGCTTTCCGTCGAGATCCGCAAGCTGGAACGCAAGGCGGCGCGCGGCACGAACGCCGGACCGGAGCATGCCTCGGGCGAGAACTACTTCCGCAAGGAGTTCGCGGTGGTGCACAATGATCTCGGCAGCGCCGGACGCGCGGCGAACGAGATCAAGCAGATTCTGAAGGAGCGCAAGATCGACCGTTCCATCGCCCGTCGCGTGGCCGTGGCCGCCTACGAGCTTGAGATCAACATCTGCATCCATTCGCACGGCGGCATCCTTACGTTCATTTTGGCGGACGACAAGATCACGATCCGCGCGAAGGATCGCGGTCCCGGCATTCCGGATATCGAATGGGCCTGCCGTGACGGCACCTCCACCGCGAACGACTGGATCCGGTCGATGGGCTTCGGCGCCGGCATGGGGCTTTCGAACTCCAAGCGCGTGTCGGACGAGTTCGACATCAAGTCTGAGGTCGGAAAGTTCACGCAGGTGACCTGTGTGTTCAGCCTTTCGGCGAAACAAGAATAGGGAGAAAAACAATGATACGAATCTACCTCGCGACGGCGGTGGCGGCGTTCGCCTTTGCCGGCCGCGCCGCGAACTTGATCCAGAACGCAGATCTTTCCCTCGACGACGGAATGGGCGGCGTGCTGGGCTGGAGCGACATGGCCAAGTCGGATTGCGGCATCGAGGCGCACAACTCCGCGCCCGGCACGATGACGATCACGTTCACGGGCCAGGAGCGTTCCTACTTCAGGCAGTCGCCGCTCGCGCTCAAATCGGGCGGACGGTTCCGCCTCAGCGCGGAGGTGCGGACGGCGGGGCTCGGCGGCGCGGCGTTCCAGCTGTTGCTCTGGGATAGCGGATGGCACCGCGATGTGCGGTCAAAAGAGTTTCCCGACGATACGAAGGGCGAATGGGTTCGCGTGTCGTGGGAAGGGAACATCATGAAGAGCGAGATCCCCGATGGGTACACGGTCGGCATCTGCGGTGACGGTGGAACCAACGGGACGGCATGCGTGGAGGTGCGAAACTTCACGCTTGAACCGCTCGATGACGAGACGGCACGCGAGTCGCCGGGGCTTCCGGCGTCGCTCACCCGGAGGATACCGATCCGCATCGTGCCGATCGAGCCGCTGCTGTCGCGCGTCTGTGCGAAAAGCGGTGCGTTCACCTTCTACTGGCCGGGCACCCCCGCATGCGACATCCAGTCCTGCACGCTGAAGGCGTCAGTTGACGGCGCTTCGCCGCTTGAGACGAAGCTTGGGGCGGACGGGCGCGCGCAGGTCGCGTTCGGTCGCATCCGGGTGGGCGAACACCGTCTCGCGGTGTCGGTCGTCGCGCCGGACGGGAAGACGCTCGCGGAGAACGACTACCGGTTCCAGTCCTGTCCGCCGCTGCCGAAGGGACCCGAAGGCAAGCGACTCAACAACTTCGTGACGGAGCTTGTGAACCAGCCGCTCGAGAATGGGGAGGTGCAGTTCTTCCGCCCGACGGCGGGCTGGGTGTGGATTTCGTTTGAGGGGACGGATCGCGCCGCGCGCGGCTTCCTCGACGGCTGCGCCGTGCCGGCGGTGGAATGGCGGCTGGGCGACCGGCGCCATGAGACGATGCGCGATGTGGCGGCGGGTTGGCACACGCTCAAGGTGACGGGCGCGACCGGCGGCAAGCTGCGCATCCATGCGGTGAAGGTCATCGCAACGACCCTCTGGCCGCTTGCGACGGGACCGTGTGACTTCTCGAAGGGACGGTACAAGTTCTCATTTGCATTCGCACGTCGCTTCCTGATGTCGATGAACACGGTCAACGGCGCGGAGGCGTTCCTGCGCGTGCGGAACAGTCCGGAGGTGGCGTACTACGCGTCGCGCGGTTTCGGATGCTTCGGCGGCGTGAACATCAAGACCTCCTCGCCGGTGTGGGTGAAGCCGGAGGAGCAGTGGCAGAAGCTGACGGAGGGGTCGTGGTCGCTTGGACACGACGTCTCCGTGGACGAAAGCCAGATCCATGCCGGGCGCCAGCAGCACCTGATCTTTGCCGAGAACGTGTGGAAGATGTACGAGCAGCGTCCGGCCCAGCGCGTGAACCTCTACTGGGGCGACGCCACGGAATACTGGTACAGCGATCCGAAGGGACACGTGACGGAACTCATGGCGATGGCGAACACGGGCAACGGGCGGGGCGTCGTGCTGCCCGAGACGTATGCGCCGGTGCTGCGCACCGCCGAAGAGACGGATCGCTGGATCGACCTCTTCGCGCAGCAGGTGAAATCGTTGGGCGAGATCGCGCCGGGTGCGCGGGAGATGACGGTGTACAACGTGTCGCCGTGGGTCAATCTGGGGCACTGGAGCGACTATCCGTGTCCGGAAGGGGACATCAAGGCGCACTTCGCGCGCATGATCCAGGCCTTCGCGACGCGTCCGGAGTTCGCGGCCAACAGCGGCATCGCCGCCGGGGCGTCGGGGGCGGCCGAAGAGGAACTGCGCCGCTGGCACTCGCGTCTTTTCCGCTACTACGCGATCGAGGGCGGCACCGAGAATCTGGCGGACGTGTATGGCTTCCGCTGGGCGCCGGGGTTTGTGAAGAACTGCGACTTCGCGGAGGGGCTTGAAGGCTGGACGGCGACGCCGGCCGCAGGCGGCGAGGTGCGGCACGTGCGGCTGGACAAGTATGGAACCCGTGTGCAGGGCCGCAAGAAGGTGCCGGTGGGAACAGGTGATGATGTCGCCGAGTTCGTGACGTCTGAGAAGGGCCCGAACCGTCTCTCGCAGAAGATCACGGGTCTGGAGCCGGGGCGGTACTACGCGCTCATGTTCTGCGCGCCGAACGCGGCGAATCTTGACAAGGCGACGGCGTCGCCCCTGCCGCTCGCGTTCTCCGCGCGGTTGGAAGGTGCCGAGGAGATTGCGGGGCTGCGCTTCCGCCACATCGTCACCACACGGCGGAAGCCGAAGGGGTCGGGTCCGAAGGAGAATGTGTATCTGGCGATCTACCGCTATGTGTTCCGTGCGAAGGCGGCCGAGGCGACGCTGACGTTCAAGGATCGCGCCGAGGACGGCTCCGCGCTTGCCGCCGGCGGTCGACAGGCGCTCAATTACATCATCTTCCGTCCGTACTATGTGGAGTCGCCCGAGGAGGTCGAGGAGCTTGTCGACATCATCGCAGGCCATGATCCGGTTTACGACGGGAAGAAATAGGGGAAGGATCCGATGAAGACGCTGTGCGTGATTGACTTGATGCCGTTTCTGTACCGGGGGCACTTCGTGTTCCTCACCAAGCCGCGCATCACCTCCACAGGTCTCAACACGTCGGCGCTGATCGGTTTTGTGAACGGCGTGCTGGCGGTTCTCAAGGAGCTGTCGCCCACGCATGTGGCGCTCGCGATGGATCCAGACGGTCCGACGTTCCGCCATAAGGCGTATCCCGACTACAAGGCCGGACGCGAGAAGATGCCCGAGGATCTTGCCGCCAACATCCCCTATTCCTTTGAGGTCGCCGAGGCGCTGAACATCCCGGTGGTGCGCGTGAGCGGCTACGAGGCGGACGATGTGATCGGCACGCTCGCGGCGCGCGCCGAGGCTGACGGGTTCGATTCAATCTATGTGGTGACGCCCGATAAGGACGCCGCCCAGCTCGTGACGCCGCGCATCAAGCTGTTCCGTCCGGGACGGGGTTCGGCACCGTTCGAGGTGTTGGGCATCGACGAGGTGAAAGAGCATTGGCACCTGACCGATCCGCGCCAGATGATCGACTACCTTGCGCTCGCGGGCGACTCCTCCGACAACATTCCGGGCATTAAGGGCATCGGCGAGAAGTCGGCGGCGAATCTGCTGGCCACATGGGGTTCGATTGAAGAGCTTCTTGCGCATGGGGATGAGATCGCGGGCAAGACCGGCGAGAAGGTGCGTGCCGGAGCAGAGGACGCGAAGATGTCGAAGTTCCTCACGACGATCCGCACCGACGTGCCGGTTGACATCGGCTGGGACGCCTGTCGCGTGACGCCGCCGGATCGGACGAAGCTCTCGGCGGTCTGTCTCAAGTATGAGCTCTTCAGTCTTGCGAAGCGCTTCGAGATCTCCCTGTCACCGGCAAACGTGCCGGCGGAGCGGAAGGGACCGACCGGTCCCGAGGTGACGACCGCGCTGCGGACGCTCGCCGATACGCCGCACGACTACCGGCTTGTGACGACGCGGGAGGGAGCGCGGGAGCTGGCGGCGATTCTTGAGGCCGCGCCGCGCTTTGCGTTCGATACGGAGACCACCAGCACCGACGCGCGGACGGCTGAACTTGTGGGCATGAGCTTCGCGACGGAGCCGGGGCGGGCGTGGTACGTGGCCGTGCCGCATGGCAGCGACCCAGTGTCGGACGGCGATTTGTTCTCGCTTGCGCCGGCAGGGGCGTCCGGGACGGACGCGCGGGACCTCGTGCAGGTTTTTGCGAAGGCGTTTGCCGATCCGTCAAAGACGCTTATCGCGCAGAACGCCAAGTTTGACATCACTGTGCTCAAGCGCTATGGCATTTCGTTCGGTTCGACGGTGCATGACACGATGCTCGCGCACTATGTGCTGGACGCCGCCGCGCGGCACGGCATGGACGCGATGGCCCGCGAGCGGCTGGGGTACGTGACCATTCCCATTGAGGATCTGATCGGCGCGAAGGAGCGGGGCAAGCCGCAGCGGAACATGGGCGAGCTTCCGCCGGAGGAGGTGAAGGACTATGCCGCCGAAGATGCCGATGTCACGCTGCGGCTGGAGGATTCGCTGCGGCCCACCGTGAAGGAGGCGGGGCTGCTGCCGGTACTGGAGGAGAGCGAAGAGCCGTTGGTGGCGATTCTCGCGGAGATGGAGTCCGTGGGCGTGAAGATCGATGTCGCCGCGCTGCGCGCCTACGGCATGTCGCTGGACCGCGAGATCCAGGGATTGCTTTCGTCCATCCACGCCTGTGGCGACCCCGGTCTGAACGTGGATTCGCCCAAGCAGATCGGTGAACTGCTCTTCGACAAACTGAAGCTTGATCCCACCGGTGTGAAGCGTACCTCGACGGGGCAGTGGGCCACCGATGAAAAGACGCTCCAGAGCATCGTGGGTCTCCATCCCGTCGTGTTCGACATCCTCGAATACCGCGCCTGCTCGAAATTGAAATCAACCTACGTGGAGAAGCTGCCGCAGTGCATCGATCTGGCGGATGGACGCGTGCATACGACCTTTGCGCAGGCGCTCACGGAGACGGGGCGTCTCTCGTCGAGCGACCCGAACCTGCAGAACATCCCGGTGCGTACCGACCGCGGCAAGAACATCCGCGCGGCGATCGTGCCACGCGACGCGAACCATCTGCTCGTTTCCGCCGACTATTCGCAGATCGAACTGCGTCTGATGGCGGCGATGAGCGGCGACGCGGCGATGAAGGACGCGTTCGCGCGTGGCGAGGACATCCACCGCGACACGGCGGCGCGTGTCTTCAGCATTCCGGCCGCCGAGGTGACACCGGAGCAGCGCTCGAAGTGCAAGATGGTGAACTTCGGCATCATCTACGGCATCTCCGCGTTCGGTCTTGCGCAGCGGCTCAAGGTCACGCGCACCGAGGCGGCGTGTCTGATAGAAACCTACTTCAAGCTCTATCCCGCCGTGCGCCAATACATGGACGAAGCAATCGCCAAGGCGCGCGCGACCGGCTACGCCGTGACGCTCACGGGACGTCGCCGCACGCTCCGCGACATCAGTTCCCGCAACGCGACGGCACGTCAGGCGGCGGAGCGCGACGCCATCAACACGCCCGTGCAGGGCACGGCGGCGGACATGATCAAGATCGCGATGGTGCGCGTGGACCGGGCGCTGAAGAAGGCGGGGCTGAAGGCGAAGATGGTGCTGCAGATCCACGACGAACTGCTCTTCGACGTGCCGCGCGACGAGGTCGAACAGGTGAAGGAGATCGCACGGCGCGAGATGGAGTCCGCGATGGATGTCGGCGTGCCGCTCGAAGTCTCCGTGGGCGTCGGCGAGAATTGGCTTGAGGCGCATTGATCTCTCCCGATCCCTCTGCGCCTCTGCGTCTCTGCGGGAGATAAAACAACCACCTATGCTAACGACTATGGATGATATCCTTGAGCGGCTCGAGAATACCCTTGCGGAACTGCTTGCCGAGACGCGCCCGGCGACGCTCTTCAAGGCGATGCGCCATGCCGTTCTGGGTGGCGGCAAGCGGATCCGCCCGCAGCTCTGCCTCGCGTCGGCGGCCGTGGTGGGCGGACGCGCAGAGGATGCGCTCTATCCCGCCTGCGCCATCGAGCTTCTGCACAGCTACACGCTGGTCCATGACGATCTGCCGGCGATGGACAACGACACAACGCGTCGCGGGAAACCCAGCGTGTGGGCGGCATTTGGCGAAGCAACAGCGATCCTCGCGGGCGATGCGCTTCAGGCGTTGGCGTTCCAGACGGCGGCGCGTGCCCCGCGCAACGGTGAGAAGATTCTGGCGGCGCTCAGCGAAGCCGCTGTCGGCGTGGTGTGCGGCCAATCCGAAGAACTCTCCGCCCCCAGCTCACAACCCTCAACTCACAACCCTTCAACCTTTCAACCTTTCAACCTTTCAACCTTTCCACCAGACACCGACTTCATCTATCGTCACAAGACAGCCGATCTGTTTATCGCGGCTGCGGTGATGGGCGCGTATGCCGGTGGCGGCACGGAGACTGATGTGGCACGTCTGCGTGAATACGCACTCAATCTCGGGTTGGCGTTTCAGTATGAGGACGATCTTTTAGATGGTGATGTGGGCTTCCCCCCAGAAGAGGCCAAGCGCCGCATCGCCGACCATACAGCGGCCGCCCTGGCGTCGTTGGACGGTCTTCCGGGCGACACCGCATTCCTATCCGCGCTCGCGCACCGCCTTGCGCGGCGCACCGCCTGATTCCTCTCGCTGCGGTGCTTCGGAAGGATGCACTTTCGGGGACCCCACCCTTCAAGGCGGCATTCGTCGGTGCGCCTCCACAGTGGGGATTCGCTCGGCACGGGCGCGGCCTGCGCCGCGTCCGTGGCGGCTCATGCGCACCGAATGATATGTAAAGCCGGGAGCGGAGGCGGCTTGCCTGTTTTGAGGGACGCCCGGAATGAGCCACGCCAAACGGTGCGTTGACAAGGGCGTGGCGAATGAAGGGTGGGATCCCCAAAACAGGCAACCGCGCAGCGAGCGGCTCCCCGCCTGCCGTTCCGTGACGTAGTGCAACTTGAGAGGTGACGGCATGGAATCGGCTGCGTTTTGTATGATATAATACCCCGCATGAAACGAATAGCTTTTTGGATGACGGCGCTTTGCGCGGTGGGGTGTCTGGCGGCGACGGAACGCATGATCTACCGTCAGGCGTTTGGACGGGTGGCGAGCATGGATCCGCTGCGGGCCGGGGACGAGATGTGCGCGAAGGCGGTTGCGCTTGTCTATGAGCCGCTTTTGGAGGTCGATTACTATGCGCGGCCCTATCGGCTCAAGTCCTGCGTCTGCGAACTTCCTGACGTGAGTGCGGATGGTTGCGTCTATACGTTCCGTATCCGGGAAGGGGGCGTAAAGTTCCGCAACGGCAACCCTGTCAAGGCGACCGACATCAAGCGCTGTCTCGATCGGCTCGCCGACAAGACGAACGCCAGTCCCGGTATGTGGACCATGGCCAGCGTGAAGACGGTGGAGGTTGCCGATGACCAGACGGTCGTGATCACACTCAAGAAGCCGTTGCACGTTTTCAAATGGCTGATGGCCATGCCGTTTACGGGGGTGATGGCGGAGGATGGCACGGGTTCGGGCGCCTACTGGCTGAAGCACTGGCGCAAAAACCACGAGATGGTGTTCGAGCGGAATCCCACCTATCGCGACAAGGTGGCCATCGACGAACTGCGCTTCTATGTGGTGGATGACGTCTCCACGCAGTGGCTGATGTTCCTCGGCGGCGAGCTGGACTATCTCGGCAGCGTGTCGCGGGACAACTGGGATGCCGTGATCGGCAAGGATGGCGATCTGCTGCCGCAGCTCAAGTCGAAGGGCATGACGCTCAAGACCTCCTCTTCGCTGTCCGTCTTCTACGTGGGCTTCAACATGAAGGATCCGGTTTTGGGTCCGAACAAGAAGCTGCGTCAGGCCCTCAACTGCGCGTTTGACTTCCCGGCGTGGCAGCGGTTCCTGAACAACCGGATCCTGCCGAGCAATGGTCCGTTGCCGCCCGGCATCGACGGACGGCTCGAAACGCCGTTTGCCTACGCCTACGACGAGACGAAGGCGAAGAAGCTCTTGGCGGAGGCGGGTTATCCCAACGGCGTCGATCCGAAAACGGGGCGGCGTCTTCATCTGGAGATCTCCATTGGCCGCGCCACGCAGGATGCGCGCGAGATGGCGGAGCTGATGGCGTCGTTCTACGACCGCGTGGGAATCGAGTTGGTGGCGCGGTACATGACGTGGGACGCGTTCCTCACCGCCGTGAACGAAGGGCGTACGCAGATGTTCAATCTGGGCTGGATCGGCGATTATCCCGACCCCGAGAACTTCATGCAGCTCTTCCACTCCAAGAACGTTCCGCCCGGCGCGAACCATGGAGCCTACATCAATCCCGCCTTCGACAAGGCGTTCGACTCCTTGGACTGGAAGACGGCTCAGGAGATCGTGCGCGAGGATTGCCCGTGGGTCTTTCTCCATTCGCCCAAGGTCTATTCGCTCATCTGGAACCGGGTTGAGAACTACATCCCGACCGATTTCGCGTACGGCATCGAAAAGCACCTCCGCCTCAAGCGCGCGGGCGCCCCAGACGGTCCATCACAAGCGCGATAGCGCCATCGCCCGTGATGTTGCAGGCGGTGCCGATGGAGTCGGTCGCCACATAGAGCGTGATCATCAGCGCAAGCTGCGCTTGGTCAAATCCCAGGATCGATTCGAGGATGCCGAGTGCCGCCATCACCGCGCCGCCGGGCACGCCGGGGGCCGCCACCATCACCACGCCCACCATGGCGATGAAGCCCGCGAAGGTCGAGAGCGTGATTTGGTCCGTCTGTCCGTTCATCAGCATGAGGGCGACGGCGCACGAGACGATCTTCACGGTTGAGCCGGCAAGATGGACCGTGGCGCAGAGCGGCACCACGAAGTCCGCCACCTCCGGACGCACGCCGTTCGCGATGGTCTGGGCGCGGGTGACGGGGATGGTGGCCGCCGAGGACGAGGTGCCGAGCGCGGTCAGGTAGGCGGGCAGCATCGTCCAGAGAGCCTTGAACGGGTTCTTGCGGGCGATCGCGCCGGCAATGCAGAACTGGATCAGGATCACCACGAGGGTGAGCAGCGAAAAGACGACGATGATGGCGGCGAAGGCGGTGAGCACGGTCTTCGTTTTGCCGGCGGCGGTCATGTCAAGGAACAGGCCGAAGATGTAGAGCGGCAGGAGCGGTACGAGGGCGACGGAGATCGTCTTGGTGATCACGGTGCGGAACTCGAGGAAACCGCGCTTGAGGATGTCGGAGTCGGCGAAGATCATGCCGAGACCGATGATGAAGGAGAAGACGAGCGCGCTCATCACGTCCAACATCGCGGGGATCTTGATCATGACGTAGGGCTTGAACTCATGTGCCGCCTCGCGCACGGCATCGGCGGCGTTGGCTGAGACGAGCGACGGAAACGCCTCCACCGAGACGAAGTAACCCAGAAAGCCGGCGAAAAGGGTGGAGGCGTAGGCGAGGGCGACGGTGGTGAGCAGCATCCGCCCGGCACCGCGTCCGGTTTCGGCGATGGCGGGCGCCACAAGACCGAGAATGATGA
Organism: uncultured bacterium; assembly: GCA_902779565.1. Classification (GTDB taxonomy): domain Bacteria; phylum Verrucomicrobiota; class Kiritimatiellia; order RFP12; family UBA1067; genus UBA1731. The sequence continues at coordinate 72,780 of CACZCD010000006.1, forward strand.
GCGGTACCATGAACTTGATGAACTGGTCGAATATCGCCGCAAAGGTGTTTACGCCCCTTACGATGGGAGCGGGGGCGATGCCGCCGAGCGCGATGCCGAGAATGATCGCGAGGGCGATGCGAGGCAGAAGTCCGAACTTTATGCTTTTCATGGCGAGGAATTATACCACATGTGGTATAATTTTTGCCTGTCGGAGAAGTTGCGCGGTCAACGGGTGACGGCGGCTCCTGTCGGCGCAAGAAAAGGAACGATAAATGAAGAGGACGAAACTGAAGGGTCTCGCGGTAGGACTGGCGGCTCTGTTCGCAATGGAAGCGGGGGCCGCCGCAACGGAGGTGCCAATGCCCGAAGGGGAGACGCCCCTGCGTATCACCGGGACAGGAAGCGGCTCGGAAACGCGTGCTTGGACGGCGGGGAAGGTTGACCTTGCAGCCGACCGCTGCTACCGCGTGACCTTCTCGCACCGCAAGGAACCTGAAACGCTCGGTACCACGCTCTGCACAGGGGTGAGCCGGCTCAATTTCGATACGGGGGTCGGCAATGAATGGAAAACGCGCACGTTTATCCTGTTGACGGGCGAGGGGAAGGAGGGGCGGTTCGAGTCGCCGTGGCATTTTGGTCTCTACAACGTGAAGGGGGCGGTCGAGGTCAAGAACCTGAAGCGTGTGACGGTGGTGCCGCGTCACGCCGTCTTCGAAAGCGGAGAGCTTGGGCGCGGCGAGATGATCCTGGCGAACCGGTATTCCTGCGATGTCGTCTGGGGCGGCGAACTGGGTAACTATGCGCGGGCGCTCAAGTCGTTTCGCGGGCGGGTGTCGTTCAACACCACGCGTTGGGAATTCTCGGGCGGCGGCGAGATGGTTTTCGCCCATGAACTTTCTGGTCGTCGGTTCTTGAAGGGAGACCTGACGGTGCGCCTGCAGCGGTATTGGCGCGGCAGTTTGAATGTGGATGCGTCAGGCGATGACGGGAAAACCTGGCATCGTGTGGGCGTTTTGGATGCGAACCATAAACCGTTGATCGCGCCGGTTCCCGAGGCGGTGCTTCGCGCCAGCGGCGGTCGGGCGCTTCTCGTGCGCCTGACAGGGGCCTCAGATGCGTCCATGCAGGTTTCGGGCTACACGCTTTCGGCGGATGTGGATGGACCGTCGGCCTATGTGACGGGGGCGACTGATTTTGTGGCGGACGGTGAGGAGAAACCGCTTCCGAAAGTGGGAGACATCCCGTACTATACCGACCGATTCGGCGAACGGCTTCCTTGTGGCGAGACGGATCTTGCGTTGTGGCGCGCGTCCAGTGGATGGAAGGTGGCGCGCACCCGGAAGCCGCCGACGGATCGCGCGACCGAGCTTCGCATCGGAACGGCCATCAACGAGGCAGAAGCGGTGCAGCTCGTCGTGACGCCGGCGGTTGCGCTGGCGGGCGTCTGTGTCACGGCGACGGCGCCGTCAAACGCGCAAGGCGCCGAGATTCCCCTGTCGGCGGTGGACGTGCTGCGCGTTCGCTATGTGAACATAACGGATGTTGTGGAGCATGGTGCCGTGCGGGGACTTTACCCCGACCCGTTGCCGCCGCAGCGCGCGGAGGGCGTCTCCGTGGCGGCGAACGAAAGCCAGCCGTTCTGGGTGCGGGTGAAGCCGCCGAAGGGAACGGCGCCGGGACTCTATCGCGGACGGCTCCGCGTCTCCGGACGTCGACAGGCGGGCGGTCAGGCGTTCGTGTGCGAGGTGCCGTACGAAGTGGAGGTTTTCGGTTTTCAGCTACCGGATGTGATGACCTGCCGGACGGCGTTTGGCTTACGTGGTCCCATCGACAAGATTCACAACGCCAAGACTTCCGCCGAACGCCGCCTCACGCTCGACCGTTATTTCAAGGCGATGGACGACTGGCATCTCTCCCCCTACTATCCGGCGGCGCGTGCCGGGAAGTGGAAGGTGCGCTGGACGGGGTTGGACGAGGTGCGTGCGGGAAGACCGGAGAAGGCCGAGCCGGTGTTCGACTGGACGGAATGGGACCGCGAGATGGAAGAGTCGTTTTCGAAGTACCACTTTACGTCATTCCGTCTGGATCGTGAACTCGGTCTGGGCGTGGGGGCATCGGGCGGTCCCGGCAAGGTGTCGCTTGCTGGCATCCCTGAGACGGATCCCGGCTATGAGGTGATGTTGGCGAAGTATCTCGGGGCGGTAGAGCGCCATCTGAAGGAGAAGGGTTGGCTGGATAAGGCGCTCGTCTATTGCTTTGACGAACCGCGGGCGAGCGACTCGGAGTTTGTCATGCGCGGGTTCATGCGCGCGAAGCGCTACGCGCCGGGTCTGCGGCGCTTCCTTACGGCGCCCGTGCGCCGCGAGCTCGTGGGCGGACCGGATATTTGGTGCCCGATCTTTCCCGATTACGACGAGAAGACGGCGGCGGAGCGGAAGGCGGCGGGCGACGAATTCTGGTCTTACGTCTGTATGTTTCCGCGTGCACCGTACGCGACGCTCTTCATCGAGCATCCCGGTGTGGAGATGCGCACATGGCTGTGGCAGTGCCGCGCCGCCGGCATGACGGGCGTGCTCGTTTGGGATACAAACAACTGGATGGATCGCAACCCTTATGAGACGCCGATGGCGCGCAATCGCGAGGGTGGGTTCTACGGGAACGGGGATGGCATGTTCCTATATCCGCCGGAGTCGGCGATGGAGGGGCAGCCGACGGGTTTCGTGGACGAACTGCCGGTTGGATCCGTGCGCGGCGAGATGTTGCGGGACGGCATTGAGGACTATGAATACTTCGCTCTGCTCCAGCGATTGCTGAACGACCGTGCCGGCGCGATTTCCGCCGCCAAGCGCGGTCAGTATGAAAAGCTTCTCGAGGTGCCGGCGGATGTCTCGCGCACCCCCTCGGACTTCTCCACGGATCCGGCGCCTCTGGAGCGCCACCGCCGTGCGCTCGCAAAAGCAATCGCCGACCTCTCGGCGCACAAACCTACCCCTTGATAAATTGTGGCATGAATGTAATGGATAAGCGGTCTGCGCACAGGCGATAGGAGCCGTGTGCCTTTGCGCGTGTGTGATGCCCTATTTGAAGTGCAGTGTCGTGTGTGGGGTGCCGTGTGTGTGGTGCCAGTCAGCGTGCGCGGTCCACCGCCCCAACGGTACTCGCGCGCGAAATGTACCGTCCCGCATTGCGCCCGCACCGCTCCGCAATCGCCAGATTGCGTTCGGGTGCGGTCGCTTCCCGGCCCGGTGCATTTCGCATCGCTGCGTTCCGCTGCGGGGGCGGTGGGCCGCGCGGTTGGCACGGGCGCGCGGGCGCTTCCGCGCGGCGGTCACTCCGCCCCCGCTTG
>CACZCD010000007.1 GCA_902779565.1 uncultured bacterium
TTTGCCATCACCATGTTCCGGTTCACGGCGCGGGTCGCGCGGGTGGTCGATGATTCGCATCTGGAGTTCGACCGCGAACTCCCGGAGCGGTTCGCCGCCGAGGACGCGTTCGTGTTCGACCGCGCCTACGGAACGGACAACGTGCTGGTGAAGGATTGCGTGTACGAGAGCTGCTGGGGGCGGTTTCTGCTGCTGAGCCACAATGCGACATTCGAGAACTGCGTCTGGCGGCATGGCATCGCGTCCGGCGTGCTGGTGCAGCAGGGGTTCAAGTACGGCTATTGGGCGGAGGGGTTCGGCAGCGGCAATGTGGTCATCCGGAACTGCACGTTCGATGCGCTCCAGCGGTTCAACCGGCCGGCGCGGTCCGGCGGCCCTGTGTGCGATCTCTTTGTGGGCGTGAATCTCGACACGGCGGGCCGCGAGCTGTCGCGCCTGAGTTCGGTATGGCCGGGGCTCATCGACGGGGTGCTGATCGAGGGCAACACGTTCGTCGACCCGCGCGGCGCGATCTTGCATGTGGCGAATGGCACGAACATCGTGTTCCGGAACAACCGGATCGTGCGGACGGCGAAGGGGAATCCGCATCCGCTGCCGTACGCTGGCGAAGTGATTGTGGATCCGGCGGCGAAGGGCGGCGTCTTCGTCGAGCCGCCGGCCGAATGCCGTGCGCAGGATTGAGGAAAGCGAACCGATACGATCAATAAGTCTAAAACAAGAAGTCCAAAGAAAGCCAAACATCATGATAAACGTCCTTCACCATCCGCTCGTGGATCATCGCATGACGTACATGCGCGATGTGGCCACGCAACCGAAGCTGTTCCGGGAGCTGGTCTCGGAGATCACGACATTCCTCGCCTATGAGGCGCTGCGGGAAATCAAGACCGAAGAGGTGACCGTCCAGACGCCGCTCGCGAAGACCGTCGGGCGCAAGGTTGCGGAGAACGTGGTGCTGGTGCCCATCCTGCGCGCGGGCATGGGCATGCTTGATGCGATGCTGCGCGTGCTGCCCTACGCGAAGGTGGGTGTGCTCGGTATGCAGCGCAACGAGGAGACGGCGGAGCCGGTGCCGTATTACGCCAAGGTGCCGCCGGCCAAAGGGGACGAGTTGGTTCTCGTGATCGATCCGATGTTCGCCACGGGCGGAAGCGCGGTGGATGCCGTCGCCCAGCTCAAGAAACTCGGCTACAAGAAGATCCTGTTCTTGAGTCTCATTTCTGCGCCCGAGGGAATCGAGAACTTCGAGAAGCATCATCCGGACGTGTCCGTGTACACGGCCGCCAAGGATGAACGCCTCAATTCGCACTACTACATCGTGCCGGGTCTCGGTGACGCCGGCGACCGCATCTTCGGCACGCTTTGACAACCACCAACGACGGCTCGCGAGGGCGCTTGCCCTCCCATCTATCATCTATCAGTTATCATCTATCAACTACAAAGAGAGGTTCCAATGAATAGAAGAGCATGGATTGTTTCCCTTTCAGCGCTGGCTGCCGCGGCGATCACCGCCGCCGACAAGCCGACTCCCTGCAAAGCCGCACCGATGCTGACGGAATGGGGGGAGAAGGTGACGAGCGACAATGCTTGGCGCGTGTATCCGCGCCCGCAGATGGTCCGTCCGAACTGGACGTGCCTGAACGGCGATTGGGACTATGCCATCACCTCCGTCACGAACACGCCCGGGCGCCCCGAGAAGTGGGATGGTAAGATCCGCGTGCCGTATCCGCTTGAATCGACCCTTTCGGGCGTTGGACGGTTCCTTGAGGCGGACGAGTTTCTCTGGTACACGCGTTCGATCACGGTGCATCCGAAGAAGGGGTTCCGCACGCTCCTCCATTTCGATGGCGTGGACTTCCGCGCCCAAGTGTACATCGGGCATAACGAAGTGACGGACGTTCCGCACGCCGGTGCACAGGAGCCGTTCACGCTCGACATCACGGACTACGTGTGGGATGGCGAGAACGAGTTGACGGTGTGCGTATGGGATCCGACCGACGGCTTCATCCAGTCCCGCGGCAAGCAGGAGCGCAAGCCCTACGGCTGCCACTATACGCGCGTGAGCGGAATATGGCAGAGCGTGTGGCTGGAAGAGGTGCCGGAGACGTACATCGTCGATTATACCGTCACGCCGGACATTGACAACGGCACGGTCCAATTCCGGTTCAAGCTTTCCGAGTTTTCGCTGAAGACGGCCAAGTCCGGCATGGAGGGTCGCGTGAGCATCCGGCGCGCCGGCGAGCAGCTCGCGTGCGGGACGTTTGGTTTGGACGGCGAATGCACGGTCAAGCTGCCCGCGCCCGTGCAGCTCTGGAGTCCGGAAGCGCCGAACCTCTACGATTTTACGGCCGAGTACGGATCCGACCGCATCACCGGTTATTTCGGGATGCGCAAGTTCGAGGTGAAGAAGGATGCGAAGGGGATTCTCCGCTTCCATCTGAACAACCAGATGTACTATCCCCTCGGCACGCTCGATCAGGGCTGGTGGCCCGATGGACTTCTGACGCCGCCTTCGGAGGAGGCCATGCGTTTTGACATCGAGACGCTCAAGAAGTGCGGCTTCAACATGATGCGCAAGCACATCAAGGTGGAACCGCGCCGCTACTACGCCCTCTGCGACAAGATCGGTATTCTCGTCTTTCAGGATCTCCCCTGCTGCGCCGCCTCTTCGCGTTCGCCGATGGGGCCAGAGATCGTGAAGAGCTACGGTTTCCAGCGCTACGAGATGAAGGCGATGATGGATAACCTCGGCAAGGTCACGAGCATTGTGGCCTGGATCCCCTACAACGAGGGCTGGGGACAGCCGGGCGAGCATCTCACGCATGCGATGCTGGATTTCGTCCGCCGCTACGATCGTACGCGCATCGTCAGCGGACCTTCCGGCTGCTGGGACTGGGAGGGCGGACATCTCCTGCCCGAGGGCTGGAAGTGGGAGAAGCGCGTTGAGACGAAGCACAAGCCCACCGGCGTGTGCGAGGCGGCGGACACGGTCGATATGCACCTCTACCGCGGACCGACGATGTTCGCGGTGAACGACCGCCGCGCCAGCTTCCTCGGTGAGTTCGGCGGCCTGGGGCATGCGGTCTCCAACCACGTGTGGCAGTCCGAGCGTAAGATCTGGGGTTATCAGGGCATGGAGGATACCGCCACGCGGGAGGGACTTCTCAAGACCTACCTCGGGCTGATGGATCAGGTGAAGGATCTCGCCGCGAAGGGATTGGCCGGAAGCGTCTATACGCAGACGACTGACGTGGAGAACGAGGTCAATGGGCTTTTGACCTACGACCGCAAGGTCCTGAAATACGATGCCGCCGCGTTGAGAAAGGCGCATCAGTCCATCATCTCCGCCGCCGAGGGGCGTTAATGAAGAAGACACTGGCATTGTTCGCCCTCTCCGCTGTGGCGGTCGGCGCATCGGCGGGCGAGTGGATCGCCGGTGGGTATGTGCGCCCGGACGCGGATGACACGGCGGCGCTCTTGCGGGAGTGTCCGAACGACGTGCTGAAACGGTCTTTCACGGCGTACGATTCGCCGGTGACGAAAGCGGTGTGGCGCGTGGCCGCCGCCGGGATGCGCGACCTCTTCGTGAACGGAGAACGCGTGACGCCGACGGCGCTGCCGCCGCTGACGGCCTATCGGAAGCGCGTGCTCGAAGAGTCGTTTGATGTGACGCCGCTTGTGCGTCCCGGGCGCGAAAACGAACTGCGCGTGGCGCTGGGCAACGGGTGGTGGAATCTGATGCCGCTCAAGATGTGGTATTCTTATGAAATGTGGAAGATTCTGCCGCAGGGCGTGCCGTCCGTGAACGCGACGTTGGAGATCGTGTATGCCGATGGACGCCAGCAGACCGTGACGACGGATGGGGAGTGGCAGTTCGCGAACGGGCGCATCGTCAAGAACAGCCTCTATCTTGGCGTGAAGGAGGATGCGCGCCGGACCGTTGACAGTTGGAAGCCCGCGCGGATCGTTGCCGGGCCGTCTGGCAAGGTTGTCGCGGCGGCGGATTTCCCGAAGACAGTCATCTACGACCGCTGGAAGGCCAAGGATGTCAAGTCGGTCGCCAAGGGAATCTGGCGCATCGACTTTGGCGTGAATTTCGCGGGCACGTTCCGCGCGACGCTCCGCAATGTGCCGAAAGATGCCGTTGTGAGATTCCGTTCCGGCGAGCGCCTGAACGACGATGGCACGGTGAACGTGATGACGGCGGTTGCCGGGCAGATCAAGAATCCCGACAGGGGACCGCTTTTCGACATTGCCGAACAGCGCGATGAATGGGTCGCGGACGGTGCGGCCGAGGCGGTGTTCGAGCCGCGCTTCACGTTCCATGCGTTTCGGTATCTTCAGGTGGAGGGGCTGCCGTCCGCGCCGAAGCCGAAGGACTTCGAGGCGCTGGCGTGGTCGGCGGACGTGAAGGAGGCGGCGCATTTCGAGTGTTCCGATCCGAAGATCAACCGCTTGCACGCGGTCTGCCGCCGTACGTTCCGCGCCAACCTCCAGAGCGTGCAGTCGGACTGCCCGGGGCGCGAGAAGTTCGGCTACGGCGGCGACATCGCCGCCACCGTGGAGTCCTTCCGGTGCAACTGGGCGATGGCGGCGTTCTACCGGAAGACCGTGCGGGATTTCCTGGACGAGACGGCGGACGATGGGCTGTTCACCGAGACGGCGCCGTATGTGGGGATCGCTTCGAGTTCCGTCTATCCCGCGGCCGCACAGGACTCCGGCAAGATGAAACCCGGAAAGGGGACGCGTGCGGCACCGATGGGCTGGACGATCGGCGTGCCGGTCCTGCTCGATGTGCTTGTGCGGTACGACGGCGACTTGGAGATCGTGCGCGAGGCGTATCCCGCGCTTGTGCGGTTCATCGAGATCGTCTCCGCCCGCTATCCGGATGACGACATTCCGCAATGTCTCGGCGACTGGATCGCGATCGAAAAGGCGGACCGGAAACTCACGGCGCTTGCGCACTGGCATGAATTCATCGCGAAGACGGCGAAGTTCGCGCAGCTTCTCGGGAAGACGGACGACGCACGCCGGTTGACGTCCCATGCCGGACGGATCGCCGAGCGGTTCCGGCGTCTGTACGTGAAAGAGGGCGGCGTCGTGAACAAGGGCCTTCAGGGCGAGCAGCTCTTTGCGCTATACAACGGACTCTTGGAGCGGAAGGACGTTCCGGCGGCGCTTGACGTGCTGAAGAAGGACATTGTTGCGCATGACCGGTCTCTCACGACGGGTTTCTTCGCGACGCAGTACCTATTTGAGATCCTTTCCGCAAACGGTGCGGCGGCGCTTGCGGGCGACGTGGCCACGCACAAGGGCTTCCCCGGCTACTACTACATGATGGATCGTGGTGCGACGACGCTGTGGGAGAGTTGGGACGAGGATGCCTGCCGCAATCGTCACAGCAACTGCCATCCGATGTTCGGCAGCGTGGAGCAGTGGCTTCTGCGGTATGTGCTCGGCATCTGCGTGACGGAGGACGCGATCGGCTGCGACAAGGTTCGCCTCACGCCGCATGCCGTGGCCGGCCTCACTTCGGCTTCCGGCTGGCTTGATACGCCGAAGGGCCGCATCTCCGTTTCTTGGAGGGTGGTCGATGGACGGATGACGGTGGAGAAGTCCGTCCCGCCCGGTGTGACCCTCGTGGGGTTATGATAAAATTCATGTCTTGTTTTGTTTGAAGAAAGACCGGAACTGCTGCAGGAGAAAGGAAATGATGAAAAGTCTCGATTCGTATGTCATCGCCATACCGGATTATCCGAAGCCGGGCATCCTCTTTCGGGATGTGACGGGGATTCTCGACAGCGCGGACGGGCTGCGTCTTGCGATTGATCAGCTGGCGGATCGGCTGCAGGGCGTTCAGTTCGATGCCATCGTGTCAATGGAGTCGCGCGGGTTCATCTTCGGCATGCCGCTCGCCTACAAGCTCAACAAGGCGTTTGTCCCAGTGCGCAAGCCGGGGAAGCTGCCGCGCGAGACGGTGTCCGCCTCTTACGAGCTTGAATACGGTACCGACACGCTCGAGATGCACAAGGATGCGCTCAAACCGGGGGCGCGCGTGGTGATCGTCGATGACCTGCTCGCGACGGGCGGTACGGCCGGGGCCTGTGCGCGTCTCGTGGAATGTGTGGGAGCCAAGGTCGTGAAGATGCTGTTCGTCATTGAGCTTGAGGGGTTCGCTGCCCGTTCCGGGAAGCTTGCCGGATACGAGATTGAGTCCCTGATCGCCTATCCCGGAAAATGAATGGCAAAATTTTGGGTAATGTCGCCACGTTGGGGATGGCAGATAAAGTTGGGGATGGCAGAAAAAACTCTCCCCCTGAGACAGGGGGAGTGCCCCGGAGGGGCGAGGGGGTATGATTCTGTCCCCCGTCATACTCCCCCGGCCTACGGCCACCCCCTCTATCTTAGAGGGGGAGTTTGTATTCCCATAACTTCTTCCTGTTTTTCCATGATAGCATCCCCAGCTTTTCGATATTATTTTTTTCGTATGCCACACAATAAAACGAAGCGTCGTTCGTTTATACTGCCATCATCAACCCAAAACAGGAGAACAAAATGAAGAAGTTAGCAGTGATTATCGTGGCGGCTGTGGCGACGGCGTGTGTCGTGGCTCAGGACCGGCCGAATCGTGGACCGAACGGGCGAGGCGGCGCCGGCGGCGACCGTCCGCATGCTGGCGAACGCCCGCACCCCGGCATGGGGCCGAACGCGGGGATGTGGGTGCCGCGGATGTTTTCGAGCAAGGCGGTGCTTGAGCGGATTGGGGTGACGGACGAGGCGCAACGCACAAAGATTCAGGAGGGACTCCGTCAGCAGATGGAGCAGGGCGAGGAGATTGAGCGTCAGATCCGCGAGATCTCGCGTCAGCAGGCCGAGGCGATGCAGGCGCTTCTCAAGGACAAGTCGGCGGATCCGAAGGCGGTGATGGAGAAGATCGGCGAGGTGGCCAAGCTGCGTGCGAAGCAGGCGCGTCTTTCGGTCAAGGCCATTCTGGTGCTGCGCGATAACCTGACCCCGGAGCAGCTGGAGAAGGTGAGCTCGATGCTTAATGAGCGTGGCCGTGCGAGAGGCGCCTTTCGGCGCGGCGGCGACGATCGTGGCGGAGAACATCCGGGGCGGGGCGCGCGTGGCGACCGTCCGCGCGGGGATCGTCCGCGCGGCGAGCGGCGTGGCCCGGCGCGTGAGGGGCAGCGCGAGAAGCATCCGGCGCCGAAGGAGAGCTGATGCGTGACGTCCTCCTCCGACAGACGGAGCGATGACGAACTGATCAGGGCCTTCAGGACCGGCGACGGTTCGGCGATGGAGGCCCTGTTCGGGCGTTACCGGAGGGCGGTCTTCGGCTGGCTGCTCCGGATGTCGCAGGATGAGGGCGAGGCCGAGGATCTGCATCAGGAGGTCTGGCTGAAGATCATCCGTGGGATCGACGGTTATTCGTCGGGAAGCTTCCGGGCGTGGCTGTGGCGGGTCGTCCGGAATGCGGCGGCGGACCGGGCGCGGAAGCATGTGGCGGAGCCGATCCTGGACACGCCAGTGGAGGAGGGGACCGATGCGGCGGCGTTTGTGGATCAGGTGCCGGATGATACGGTCGTGTCGGCCTTGACGCGGTTGGAGGAGGCGGAGCGCCGGGCGGCGGTGCGTGAGGCGGTGGACGGGCTTTCGCGGCGCTTGAAGGAGGTTGTTCTCCTGCGGCTGAACGGCGAGTTGAAGTTCCTGGAGATCGCCGACATCCTGGGTCTTCCGATCGGCACCGTGCTTGGACGCATGAATCTCGCGTTGGCGAAGTTGAGGCAGGCTCTGTCCCAGAAAGGAGTTGCATGATGACTGACAGTAAGATCGAGAACGTTTTGCGCGAAGCGCTGGAGGCGGAACCGCCTGCGGCGGTGGATCTCAGTCTGCGGGCCGCGATTGGCTTCGAGGCGGCGTCGCGTCGCCATCGGCACCAGACGCGCCGCTGGTGGGCGGCGGCGGCCTGTTTTGTCGTTTTTCTCGGGGTCGCGGGGCTTCTGCAGTTCCAGCGCTACAGCGCCCGGCGGGAGGCGAAGCTCCAGGAGGCCGGCGAGATCATGTTGGAGATTCTTGGTATGGCGTCGGCCGATGAGTTCTATGCCACGTTGGAGACCTGACTTCGTCTTGCCTACTTGAGGACGTTTTCAAGCCAGGCTTTGTACACGGGCTGGTACTCGGACGGTCCGCCGCCATGGCCGTAGTTGACCTTGTCGAACATGAACTTTGGTCCGCGCAACTCGTTATAGATGGTGTACACCGAGTCGGGCGCCACGGCGCCATCGATGAACCCGACGCTCATGAATATGGGGACGGTGATGCGTCGCGCGCAGTAGGCGGCGTCGAAGTACCGGAGTTTCTGCCAGTGCTGATGGAAAGGGCCGTCGCTGATGCCGATGGGGCGTCCCTCGGTGCAGCCGGAGAGGTTTCCGAAGTTCGGCACGCCGCAGAATGCCGCCTTGATGTGTGGGCTGAACGCCGCAAAGAACACGCCGAATCCGCCGCCATGGCTTGCGCCCGAGTAGCTGACGCGCGCCCGGTCGATGGAAGGCTCCTTGACGGCGAGGTCGATGAGCCGGCAGCCACCGAGGATGCAGGGGTAGAAGTAGAGATCGCGCGGTTCCTTGTCGATGTTTTCGAAGATGAAACGCCTGAGGTTGTGCTCTTCGAGCCACTTTGTGTGGTGTTCCTTGCCATCGCGGGCGGCGGGTCTGTACGGCGGCAGATGGATGAACAACGTCGCCGAGGAGGTCGGCGTGCCGCCGGCGAGCGCGGTGGCTTCGGTGAAGTACGCCTCGCCACCGCCCACCATCACCCGGAGCGGATAGGGGCCGGGACCTTCCGGAAGGCGCAGGAACCCGTACTGGCGTTTTCCGTTCACCGTGTTGCACGAGACGGCGTAGATGCCCTTTGCCAGCGGACGCTTTTCGTAGTCGGCCGGAATGGCTTCAAGCTCCTTGAAGGCGTTGTCCCAGAATTGGTCATAGTCGTCCGGCGGCGGAAGGGACGGGCGGAGGCGCTCCGGCTCAAAGGCGGCGCCGACCGACAGCTTGGGACCCTCACCATCCTTCCGTTTGGCCCAACAGCAGATGAATCCTGGCTTCTGGAGGGCGAACGAGACGCGCGCGGGAGTGACGGTGACGAATTGCACGAGGGGTTCCTGCGCAACGCGGCAGAACTTCACCTCCACGGTGGCGCCCGGTTGCGGCGATTGCACGAGGAACTCGGCCGTCTCTTCGATCCGGTAGCGGTGCGAGGCGCGGGTGCAGGTGAGGGAAAGGGCGTTGTCGTCCCCGGCGGCGCAGAACGCCGCCGCAAGCGTCAGGATCAGGGTTGCGTGCACGGTTGCTGTTTTGGTAAGGCCTATCATAGAACTCCTTTGGGGGTGGATGCGGTGAACTGTATCAGTTCCAGTGTCCCTCGTCAAGAGGGGTGAGGTCGGAAAACTATTTTTTTCTTCATTTACCCCCTTGCGGCGAAGGGCGGGATGTAGTATACTACGCATTTCTTTTTAGGCAAACCAGGCCATTATAGCTCAGTTGGTAGAGCACTTCCTTGGTAAGGAAGAGGTCGGCAGTTCGATTCTGCTTGATGGCTCCATTTGCCCAAAAAGGAAAAAAGACAAGAACAAAACCTACAGGAGACCAGTAAAATGGCAAAGGAAACATTCGACCGCGGCGGTAAGCCGCACGTGAACGTCGGCACGATCGGCCATGTCGACCACGGTAAGACCACACTCACGGCCGCGATTACGCACGTCCAGTCCCTCAAGGGTCTCTGCGACGAAATCAAGTACGATCAGGTGGCCAAGGCTTCCGAGTCCGCCGGTCGTCGTGATGCAACCAAGATTTTGACGATTGCGTCCTCCCACGTGGAGTACGCGACCGCGAACCGCCACTACGCGCACGTTGACTGCCCCGGCCACGCTGACTATGTGAAGAACATGATCACCGGCGCCGCGCAGATGGATGGCGCGATCCTCGTGGTCTCCGCCGTTGACGGCCCGATGCCGCAGACGCGCGAGCACGTGCTTCTCGCCCGCCAGGTCGGCGTGCCGAAGATCGTGGTGTTCCTCAACAAGTGCGACCTCGTTGACGATGCCGAGATGCTTGACCTCGTCGAGATGGAGGTGCGCGAGCTCCTTTCCAAGTACGACTACGATGGCGACAACGCCCCGGTCATCCGCGGCGCGGCGTTCCCGGCCACCCAGGCCGCTTCGGCTGACGATGATGCCTGCAAGTGCATCACCGAGCTGATGGACGCCCTCGACTCCTACATCCCCGAGCCTCTCCGTGAGCTCGACCAGCCGTTCCTCATGCCGATCGAAGACATCTTCTCGATCGAAGGCCGTGGCACGGTGGTGACCGGTCGCGTGGAGCGCGGTGTCGTGAAGGTCGGTGACGAAGTCGAGATCGTCGGTCTCAAGCCGACGGCGAAGACGGCCGTCACGGGCGTTGAGATGTTCCGCAAGCTCCTCGACCAGGGTCAGGCCGGCGACAACATCGGCTGCTTGCTCCGCGGCACGAAGAAGGAAGAGGTGGAGCGTGGCCAGGTGCTCGCGAAGCCGGGTTCCATCACGCCGCACACCGAGTTCGAGGGTCAGGTCTACGTCCTCACGAAGGACGAGGGTGGCCGTCACACGGCGTTCATGAAGGGCTATCGTCCGCAGTTCTACATCCGCACGACGGACGTGACCGGCGACATCGAGCTGCCCGAGGGCGTCGAGATGGTGATGCCGGGCGACAACGTGACGCTCAAGGTCAAGCTCATCGCGCCTGTCGCGCTTGAGGAGAAGATGCGCTTCGCGATTCGTGAAGGCGGCCGCACGGTCGGCGCCGGCACGGTTTCGAAGGTGATCAAGTAATCAGATCGTCTTCTGTGGGATGCCCGCTCCCGCAGCCCGGCCGATGTGGTCGGCCGGGTTGGTGGGGCGGGCCTGAAACCCCCGCAGGGACGGAAGGAAGATTGAGATGCCGAGAGAATTGGCGATTCTGGCGTGCAACGAGTGCAAGCGCCGCAACTACACGACCACGCGCAACAAGAAGACGATGACGGAGCGTGTGGAGAAGGTGAAGTTCTGCCCGTCCTGCCGCAAGCGCACGGGCCACAAAGAGGTCAAGTAAGGCGATTTTCTTTAGGGTAGTAGCACAATGGCAGTGCAGCGGTCTCCAAAACCGCCTATGGGGGTTCGATTCCCTCCTACCCTGCCAAGAGGATTGAGGAGCAGAAGATGAATTGGTTCAACCGCATCAAGGGATATCTTTCGGAGGTGAAGGGGGAGGCGAAGCGTGTTTCGTGGCCCGACAAGCACGAACTGTATGACTCCACGCTCGTCGTCATTGCGTTCATCTTCATCCTGGCGGTCACCACGCTTGCGTGCGACAAGGTGATCCAGCTCTTCATTCAGATTATTCACGCAGGAGCATAAGAGGCCCGCGATGAAGAAAGAATGGTTTGTATTGCATACGCTGACGGGCCAGGAGAACAAGGCCCAGCGGTCGATTGTGGCCCGCAGGAAGCTTGAGGCCATGGGGGACTACATCGGCGAGTGCATCATCCCCACGGAGCGGGTGACGGAGAAGAAGAACGGGAAGAGCCGCACGCTGACGAAGAAGTTCTTCCCGGGCTATGTGCTTTGCGAGCTGGCGCTCTACGACGATTCGCGCGAGATTGACCCGGCGACGGGCAAGCGGGCCATCTACGAGCGCACCTGGCAGTTTCTCCGCGAGACGCCCGGCGTGATCGGGTTCGTGGGAGGGGAGCGTCCGATGCCCCTGAAGAAGTCGGAAATGGATGCGATCCTTGCGACCGGCAAGGGAGGCGGCAAGGTTGAGCCGCCGCCGCGTCCGAGAATCGTTTTCAACGTGAATGACACGGTGAAGGTAGTCGACGGTCCCTTCCAAGGGCAGGTGGGACAGGTCGCAATGGTCGATCCCAAGGGCAAGCTCACGGTTGAAGTGCAGATCTTCAGCCGCAAAACGCCCGTGGACGTGGAGTACTGGCAGGTGGAGAAGATGTCCCAGGCGGACATCATCGCCGCAAACCCTGTGGTGTGACGCGTCATCATCATCGGCCCGCTATCACCGGTAGGATCGCCGGGAGGGCACGAGAAAAAGGAACAGAAGAATGGCCAAGAAGGTCAAGGGCGTAGTGAAGCTCCAGATTCCGGCGGGAGCCGCGAATCCTGCGCCGCCGGTCGGTCCGGCACTCGGTTCTGCTGGTGTGAACATCATGCAGTTCTGCAAGGAGTTCAATGCGAAGACGGCGAAGCAGGCCGGTCTCGTGATCCCCGTGATCATCACGGTGTATCAGGACCGTAGCTTCTCCCTGGAGTTCAAGTCGCCGCCGGCGTCCGTGCTCCTGAAGAAGGAGGCGGGTCTCGCCAAGGGTTCGGGCGTCCCGAACAAGAACAAGGTCGGCAAGGTCACCAAGGCGCAGCTCGCGAAGATCGTCGAGATGAAGAAGGCGGACCTCAATACGACCGACGTGGAGGCCGCGATGCGCATGATCGCCGGCACCGCGCGCAACATGGGCATCGAAGTCGTTGATTGAAAGGATGTGACCCATGGCTAAATTTGGAAAGAAGTATCGTGGCATCCTCAAGGCGCTGCCGAAGCAGGCGGTGACCGTGGAGGAGGCCGTGAAGTTCATCAAGGCGCATCCGGCGGCGAAGTTCGACGAGACGCTCGACGTCTCCTTCCGGATGGGCGTGGATCTCGTGAAGAGCGATTCCCCCGTGCGCGGCACGGTGAAGCTCCCGGCGGGCTCCGGCAAGAAGGTCAAGGTTCTCGTGTTCGCGGGCGGTGAGCATGCCGATGAGGCGAAGGCCGCCGGCGCCGACTACGTGGGGCTTGACGATCTCGTCGAGAAGATCACGAAGGACGGCTGGTGCGATTTCGACGTCGCGATTGCGACGGTCGAGGCGATGAAGAGCGTGCGCAAGTGCGCCCGCGTGCTCGGCCCGCGCGGCCTGATGCCGAACCCGAAGACGGGCACGGTCACGGACGATCCGGCGACCGCCGTCAAGGAGGCGAAGGGCGGCAAGGTTGATTTCCGCATGGACAAGACGGGTAACTGCTGCGTGATCGCGGGCAAGCTCTCGTTCGACGCGGACAAGCTCGTGGAGAACGTCAATGCGGTGATCGCGGCGGTGCAGGCGGCGAAGCCGGCGGCCGTGAAGGGCCAGTTCATCAAGGCGCTTACGCTTTGCTCCACCATGGGGCCTGGCGTGCCTTGCATTCTTGCGGCAGCAGCCGAGTAAAGGGATGGTGACGAAATGAGAATCGAAAAAGTCGCAATTCTGAACGAAGTCGTCGATCGCGTGAAGGCGAGCGATTACTGCTTCATCATCAACTACGGCGGCGTGACGGTGGCGCAGCTGGCGAAGCTCCGTGCCGCGCTCCGCGCGCAGGAGTCCCGTCTCCTCATCGTGAAGAACACCTTCCTCGCGCATGTCGCGAAGGAGAAGGGTTGGAGCGAAGAGGTCAACGCCATGTTCGCGGGTCCGACCGCGATCGTGACCGGCAAGGGCGAGCCCACGGCCGTTGCGAAGGCGATCGTGGAGTTCGTGAAGGACTCCGCCGGGAAGGCCTCCGTCAAGGGCGCAGACTACGACAACAAGATCGTGGATGCGGCCATGGTGGAAGCGCTCTCCAAGGTGCCGGGCAAGAACGAGCTCCGCGCGACGCTGCTCATGCTCCTCAAGGAGCCGGCGACGCGTCTGGCGCGCGTCCTCTCCGAGAAGGCGAAGAAGGAAGGTGGCGGCGAGGCCGCTCCTGCCGCGTAACAAACAGATTTCCCAAGTATGAAACACGGCTTGGGTTGACAAGTAAAACAAAGGAACAAAGAAATGACGAACGAAGAAATCATCAAGGAACTGTCGGGCAAGACGGTTCTCGAAATCAACGAACTCGTGAAGGCGCTCGAAGAGGCGTGGGGCGTTTCCGCCGCCGCCGCTGTCGCCGTTGCTGGCCCTGCCGCCGCAGGTGGCGCTCCGGCTGAAGAGAAGACGGAGTTCGACGTGGTCCTCAAGGCCGCCGGTGCGAACAAGATCGCGGTCATCAAGGAGATCCGCGCGATTACGGGCCTCGGCCTCAAGGACGCCAAGGACATGGTCGATGGCGCGCCCAAGACGGTCAAGGAAGGCGCCTCCAAGGAGGATGCCGAGAAGATCGCCGAGCAGCTCAAGAAGGCCGGCGCCGAAGTCGAGATCAAGTAACATCCGTTGCTGGATCACGAAACGACCCGCAGCTTTCGCTGCGGGTTTCGTTTTTTTTGTCTGTCGCGTGTGGTTGCTAGGATCCGGCTATTGTCCGGGATTGACCAGCGGGAAGTTCCAGGTGCCGGGCGCAACGTTGATCAGGCCGATCTGCACGCCGCTCACACGGCCGGACGCAACGTTCACCAGCCCGATCTGGCATCCTTCCACGCGGTTGGCCGCATAGGTGAAGAGCGCGAATTGTGCGCCCCGCAGACATTCGACGGTATAAGCAAAGAGCAGGGACGTTTGGCAGCCGTTGACGATATCGGCTTTGGAGAAAAGCACGCTGTCGTGCCATCCGTTCACCTTCTTGGCATCCGAGAAGAGGCCACCCCATCCCCAGCCGTCGAGCGAATCGATAAAGAATGCCAGCCCGCCCATGGCGAGTCCCTCAAAGCGTCCGCCGCCATTGGCGATTCCGCCGATCGAGAATCCCTTGAACGATTCGCTTCCAATTACCGAGAGCCCCCCGATGGCAACGCCGTTGAAGCGTTCGGCGCCTTGATAGAACCCGCCAATCCCCAGCCCCGAAAACCGTTCATAGGATCCGCTGAAGAGATTGATGGAGAGTCCCGAGACATTTTGCTCGTTCACATACGGCCAAAGGAGGAAGCCCTTGTAGTCCTCCTTCGCCGTGTCCGCGCGACCCATGCATGCGGCCAACACGATCAGCGAAAGCGCGAGCGTTCGCCTGATGCAGAAAGTTCCTATGTTCATTCTTGCCTCCCTATCTCACAACAGATTCACCGGCACGATTCCCTGCCTCATGCCTCATTGCCGCGTATTATAGCACATGCCGCATTTCTCGTGAGACAAAATGAAGCGGTTGGGAACGCCATGTGCGGGGGAATGTGGTATAATCCCCCGCATCAAAGAGAAAGAGGTTAGGCCAATGGCGAGAGTGATAGCGATTGATGGGCCGAGCGGGGCCGGAAAGAGCTCCGTGTCGCGCCGCGTGGGCGAACGGCTGGGGTTCCTGCATGTCGATTCCGGTGCGCTGTACAGGATCATGACGTGGCAGTGTCTCGAAAATGGCGTTGATACGTCTTTGTCGGACGCGGTGGCCGCGTTCGCCGAGAAGGTCAAGATCGAATGCGTGCCGGAGGCGGGACGGATCCAGTATCTCGTGAAGGGCGAGGAGCCGGGCGACCGCATCCGCACCCCGGAGATCAACGCCCATGCGTCCCCCGTCGCCACGGTTAAGGCCGTCCGCGACCGCGTGACGGCGATCCTGCGCTCGCTTGTCGCGTTCGGAGACCTTGTCGTGGAGGGACGCGACATCACGACGGCCGTGTTCCCGGATTCGCCCGCGCGCTTCTATCTCACGGCATCGGCGGACGTGCGGGCCGCTCGCCGCCAGAAGGAGGAGGTCGAAAAGGGGATCGCCGACCAGTCGGCGGAGGCGGTGAAGGCCTCCTTGCTCGCCCGCGACAAGATCGATTCCTCGCGGAAGTATGCGCCGCTCCGGAAAGCCGATGGCGCCGTGGAGATCGACTCCTCCAACCTGACGCTTGATCAGGTCGTGGAGACCGTGATTGCCGCCCTGCCGCCGGATTGGCGCGGAGAGAGCTGATTCATGATGGACGTGCCGGACATTCAATACGAGAAAGAGGATTACACGGAGATCCTGAAGAAGGATGACCGCTACGATTCGCGTGCCTACGATTTCGTGCTGGAGGTGATCCATTTTGCCAGTACGGACGCGAAAGGGCACGTGACGGGGCAGGAGCTTCTCAACTATTTCCGGGATATGGCGCTTGATGCGTACGGTCCGCTCACCTACACCGTTCTGAACGATTGGGGCGTGCGCTGCTGCGAGGATGTCGGGGCGATCGTGTTCAATCTCTACGACGCGAAGCGTATCAGCAAGACGGATTCCGATTCGCCGGAGGACTTTGTGGGCGGCTTCAACTTCAAGCATGAGTTTTTGGATCCGTTTGCTGTTTAGTTGGTAGTTGAGGGATGATGAGATGGCGGTCGGTCGATTAAAGGCGTGGGGCTACAGGGGAGACGAGACGGCGGGCGTGGCGCGGGTTGTGAGCGCGCACGGCGACTATTTCCACCTCATCTGCAACGAAAAGGAGACGGGCGAGGCGCTTGCCCGCACCAAGTCCTCCGCCTTTCGCGATGCACCGCCGCCCGTGACCGGCGATTTCGTTCGTTTCCTCTACAATCCGCAGGGGGAAAGCCGCATTACGGAAGTGTTGCCGCGCTTCTCGCAGATCGAGCGGCTGGATCCATCCTCTTCGGGGTTCCGTGCGCAGACGCTTGCCGTCAATTTCGACACGCTTTTTCTGGCCATGTCCGTCAACGGCAATGCCTCGCCCGCACGACTTGCGCGATTTCTGGCGTTGGCGAAGAATTCGGAATGTCTTGACCGGGTGGTACTGCTGCTCACGAAATGCGATCTTCTGGCGGACGAGGCGGCCTGTGCGGCGTTTGCCGACTGTGGCGTGCCGGTGATCAAGCTGTCGTCCGTGACGGGGTTGGGGCTTCCGGAGGTGATGGAGTATGTGCAACCCGAACGGACGGTTGCCATCGTGGGCTCCTCGGGCGTGGGGAAGTCCACGCTTGTGAATGCGCTGGCGGGCGAGGAGTGGATGGCGACGGGCGACATCCAGGAATGGAGCGGCAAGGGACGACACACCACCACCTCGCGGGAACTTGTGATGCTGCCTTGCGGCGCGATGGCGCTCGATACGCCGGGGCTCCGGGAGATCGGGCTTCTCGGCACAGACGGTTTTGAGGCCAAGGGGCGTACTGGCGGCACGCACCGCTACCGGCAGAAACAGTGACCATGAAGTAGTCCTAAGGGAATCAGACAATGAACGGGAAAGATATCAGAATCATTGCGCTTGACCTTGACGGCACGCTGCTGGATTCGCAGAAGCGCCTGAGCGAAGCGAACCGGGCGGCGCTGGCGGCGGCGGCGGGAAAGGGAATTCTCGTCGTTCCCACCACGGGTCGTTTCTTCGGCATGATGCCGGCGGCGATTCGCGATCTGCCGTTTGTGCGCTATGCGATCACGATCAACGGGGCGCAGGTGTACGACCGCGAGACGGATTCGGCGATCGTGCGGGAGGAGATCCCGCTCGACATGGCGCTCGATCTGATGACGCTTCTGGACCGGCACGATGTGGTCTATGACTGCTACCGGGCGAACTGGGGCTGGATGACGGCATCGCTCCAGGCGAAGGCGGAGGCCTACGCCACCGACGCGCACTATCTCAAGATGATCCGGGACTTCCGGAATCCCGTGCCGGATCTCAAGGCGCATCTCCGGGCGACGGCGGCGGAAGGGGATGTGCAGAAGGTGATGCTCTTCACGCGCAATGCGCCGGAGGGCGGCCCCGCGGCGGATCGAATCCGCGAGGAGGTTGCGGCGTCCTTCCCGGCGATCAAGACCACGGCCTCCACCTGGAACAACCTTGAGTTCAACATTGCCTCGGCGAACAAGGGGAACTCGCTCCGGCGTTTTGCGGAGCATCTCGGTTTCACGCTCGAGAACTGCATCTCATTCGGTGATGGGCTGAATGACCTGTCGATGATCGAGGCGGCGGGTACGGGCGTCGCGATGGCCAACGCCCATCCGCAGGTGTTGGCGGCGGCGGATCTCGTGACCTCCTCCAACGACGAGGACGGCGTGGCGCGTACCCTGCGCGAGTTGGGCGTTTCGTAAGGAGGAAACCAATGAAAGGGATGAATAGGATCGAATGGCTGTTCGTGGTACTGGTGGTGGCGCTTGCCTGTACCGCTCCGTCCGCTCTCGCGGACATCACATCGGGTTCCGTGAAGGATGCTCCGGACGTAATCTGCGGGGCGTCACGTCTTCAGCCGCGTGCGGAACTGCTCTGGACGAAGGTCCTCTGCAAGGAGCCGGGGCGCTACATCGGCTGGCCGACAGTCTGCCGCGCGCCGAACGGAGATCTGCTCGCCGTCTTCTCCGGCGACCGCGACCAACACGTCTGCCCGTGGGGAAAAGTGCAGATGGTGCGCTCGACAGATGGAGGCTCCACATGGAGTACGCCTGTGAACATCTGCAACACCATCCTCGACGATCGCGATGCCGGCATCATCCCGCTTGATGACGGCGCGCTTGTGATGGCGTGGTTCACCTCCATCGCCTATCGGAGTCAGATTCGCGACCGCGCCAAACTGAAGCCCGGCTCGCCCCAGTTCTACTGGTGGCTGCACGACGAGAAGATGCCCCCCGCTGCCGTGGAGGAGCAGCTGGGCGCGTTCACGCGCCGCTCTACGGACGGCGGCAAGACGTGGGAACCGGCCGTGCGCACGCCCTGCTCCGCGCCGCATGGCCCCATCCAGCTGAAGGACGGACGCCTCCTCTATTTGGGCAAGAGCGGTGACGCCGACCACAAGAACCTCGGTGCGGGTGTCGGCAAGATCGTGGCTGCCGAGTCCACGGACAGGGGTAGGAGCTGGCGGGTCATCGGCGAGCTGCCGTTCCCCGCGCAGATCAGCGTGTTGCAATTCTGCCACGAGCCACATGCCGTGGAGACCGCCGACGGACGTATCGTCGCCCTGACGCGCAGCCATTACAAAGGGGAGGGTTTTCTGGGGTCGGTCCAGTCCGAGAGCGCCGACGGCGGCAAGACGTGGACGGTGGCGAAGCCAGTGGGGATTGACGGCTATCCGCCGCATCTCATCCGCCTGAAGGACGGCAAACTGCTCGCCGTTTATGGCCGGCGCTGGAACGATTGCGGCGAATACGCCTGCCTGAGCGACGACAACGGGCGCACGTGGGACGTGCGCAACGAGATCAAGCTTGCGGGGCATTGGAATGGAGACCTCGGTTATCCGGCCTCGGTGCAGCTGCCCGACGGCACAATCCTCACCGTTTACTACCAGGCCGAGAACAAAGGCGAGAAAACATGTCTCATGGGCACGCGATGGCGTGCCCGCTAGGCTCAAAAGGCGTAAACATGGGCTCGATCGCGTCGATGTCGCATGGCGCCGTCCGAACGCCCTCCGCCCCGTCCGCCGCGGTCTGAAACGCCAAACATTCGCCGCCGCTTTATGGTATAATACGCACCTGTCAAAAGACCAATAGAGGCAAAAAGAGAATGACAGACAGAAAGACGAGTTCGGGGCGCGTTGAAATGAGCGTCGCCGGACTTCAGGAAGATTATACGCACCACCTGCGGTACACGCTGGCGAAGGATGAAAACACGGCCACGGCGCGCGACCGCTACCTTGCTTTCGCCTACGCGATCCGCGACCGCATCACCGAGCGCTGGATGGATACGCAGGCGGAGTACCACCGGCAGAACGCAAAATATGTCTATTACCTTTCGCTCGAGTTCCTGATCGGACGGCTCCTCGGCAACAACGTGATCAACCTCAAGGCGGACCAGCTCTGCCGCGACGCGCTCCGCGCCTACGACATCAACTGGAACGCGCTCCGCGATTTCGAGACGGATGCCGGGCTCGGCAACGGCGGCCTTGGACGGCTCGCCGCCTGCTATCTCGATTCGATGTCCACGCTCGACCTTGCCGCGATGGGCTATGGCATCCGCTACGACTACGGCATCTTCCGCCAACGCATCGTGGATGGCCAGCAGGTGGAGGAGCCCGACCATTGGCTCAAGGACGGCTATCCGTGGGAGATTTCGCGCCCCGAGTATGCGCAGACCGTTGCGTTCGGCGGACATGTGGAATGTGCGCGCAGCGAAGACGGTAGCCTCCGGTGGCAGTGGTATCCGGACGTTCAGGTGCAGGGTGTTCCGTACGATCTGCCGATCGTCGGCTACAACCATGCTGTGAACACGCTCCGCCTGTGGAGCGCCCGCGCGCTGGACGAGTTTGATCTGGCCGACTTCAACCAGGGTTCCTACGTTGAAGCTGTCGAGAACAAGGTGCTGGCCGAGAACCTCACCAAGGTGCTCTACCCCAACGACAACACGATGGCGGGCAAGGAACTGCGCCTCAAGCAGCAGTACTTCTTCGTGGCCTGTTCGCTCCGCGACATCCTGCGGCGGTTCCGCCAGAGCAACAACGACTGGGACCTCCTGCCGCAGAAGGCCTTCATCCACCTGAACGAGACGCATCCCGCACTGGTGATTCCGGAGCTGATGCGCATTCTCGTCGATGAGGTTGGAATGGAATGGGACCGCGCCTGGGAGATCACACGCAACTCGACCGGCTACACGAACCACACGATCCTGCCGGAGGCGCTTGAGCGGTGGCCGGTCCACATGATGGAATCGCTCCTGCCGCGCCATCTGCAGATCATCTACGAGATCAACAGCCGCTTCCTCAAGGAGCTGGCCGTTGCGCTGCCGTCCGATCCGGACCGCATCGCGCGCATGTCGCTCATCGACGAGCACGGTGAGCGTTCTGTGCGCATGGCCAACATGTGCATCATCGGCTCCTCTTCGACGAATGGCGTGGCGAAGCTCCATTCCGAGATCCTCAAGAAGTCGCTTTTCAAGGACTTCTACGAACTCACGCCCGAGAAGTTCACGAACGTGACGAACGGCATCACGCCGCGTCGCTGGCTCCTGAAGGCGAACCCCCCACTGTCGCAGCTCATCACCGAGACGATCGGTCCGGAATGGGTCACGCACCTCGAGGACCTGCGCAAGCTCGAGCATCACGGGGACTCGCCGGAGTTCCTCGAGGCGATCGCGAAGATCAAGGAGTCCAACAAGCATGCGCTGGCACGATATGTCCAGGATACGCTCGGCGTGACGCTCGATTGCGGCACCCTCTTCGACGTGCAGGTGAAGCGCCTTCACGAGTACAAGCGGCAGCTCATGCTGGCGCTCTACATCCTCATGCGCTACAACCGCATCGTCAACGACGCCACCTACGAGCCGGTGCCGCGCACGTTCATCTTCGCCGCGAAGGCCGCGCCCGGCTACTGGATGGCCAAGCTCATCATCCGCTTCATCCACGACCTTGCGGCAATGATCAACAACGATCCCCGCGTACGCGGGCTCATCAAGGTGGTGTTTCTGCCGGACTACCGCGTGTCGCTGGCGGAGCGCATCATCCCGGCCGCCGAGCTCTCGGAGCAAATTTCGCTCGCAGGCATGGAGGCCTCTGGCACCGGCAACATGAAGTTCATGATGAACGGCGCGCTCACGATCGGCACCTTCGATGGCGCGAACGTGGAGATCAACGAGCAGGTCGGCGACGAGAACATGTTCCTGTTCGGCATGCGGACTGAGGACGTGCAGCGTCTGCGGCCGACCTACAACTCGCGTGCCTGTGCAGAGGAGAACCCGGAGATCTTGGCGGCGCTGCAGCTCATCAAGGACGGGGCGCTCTCGCCGGGCGATCCGCTTCGGTACGAGCAGATCCTGCGTTCGCTTTTGGACTACAACGACTACTACATGCTGCTGGCAGATCTGGGCTCGTACGCGGAGACGCAGGAACGGGTGGACGCCACGTACCGCGATCCGGAGAAGTGGAACCGCATGTCGCTTGTGAACATCGCCCGTTCGGGCCTGTTCAGCTCGGACCGTGCCGTCGCGGAGTATGCGCGCAACATCTGGCATGTGGCGCCGGTGATGTTTGGGTGAGTTTGGAGTTTCGAGTTTCCAGTTTGGAGTTTAGAGTTTGGAGTTGTGAGCGTTGAAAAGAAAGGAACTGGTATGAAGAGAGTGCTGATAGCGGTTGCTGCGGTGGCGGCGGTTTTCCAGCTTCACGCCGCCAAGGTCGTGAGCGTATCTGCGCGGAGCGCAACCAGCGGCGATGCCGACGTTTCGGACGTCACCTCCCGGTGTGAGGTGAAGCCCGGGGCGGAGTACGATCCTGCCGCCTGTGCCCGCGACGTCAAGGCGCTCCGCGACGCCGGGGAGTATGAGGACATCACCGTTGAGGCGAAGCATGTCGCGGATGGCATCAGCGTGGAATACGTCGTGACCCCGAAGCCCCGGTACCACGGTCCCCTCAACTGCCGGGGCAACGAATACTGGAACGCCGCGAAGATCGCAAAGCTTGCGGACCTGAAGGATGGCTATCCGTATGGCGAGGCCGACATTGCGGCTGCCGCGAACCGGATCCGCGACGAGTACCGCAAGAAGCAGTTCCCGGACGTCAAGGTCACGCCAGAGGTGGAGAAGCTTCCGGATGGTGGCGGCATCACGGTGACGATGACCATTGAGGAGGGTGCCCGCTGCAAGATCAAGGAATATCTCTTCGAGGGCAACGAACACGCTGAGGCGTCAGACCTCCGGGAGACGTTCGGTTGGTATCCCTGGTGGAACCCGATCGGCTGGTTCAACGACGATCCCGTCACGAAGCAGGATCTCGCTGAGGCGCGCGAGAAGGTGGCGGCGCACTATCGCAACCTCGGCTATCTCGATGTGGAGGTCTCCGAGCCGGAGCGTGTGATGCGGGAGGATGGCGAAACGGCGAACATCCTGTTCCGGATCGAAGAGGGACCGCTCTATCGCGTGAACTCGCTCGCGGTCACCGGCGTGAAGAAGTACCCCGAGGCGGCGGCGCTGGCGGCCGTCAAGACGCTCAAGCCGGGCGACATCGCCGGCGAGAAGGCGCTGAAGGACGCGGCCCGCGAGATCGAAATCTTCTGCGGTTCCGGCGCGACGCCGCTTGCGGATACGCATGTCGCGGTCAAGCGCAACCCGTCACCGGCGGACGCTGGCGTCCTTGACATCGTGTTCGATGTGGCGGAAGGCGTGCCCGTCACGATTGATCGCGTGCTGATTCGCGGAAACGACTACACGAAAGACAAGGTGATCCGCCGCGAGATTTCGCTCTCGCCGGGCGATCCGATGATGGAGGACAAAGCCGAGCAGTCCAAGCGGCGTCTCGAGAACCTTCGCTACTTTGATCGTGTGCGCTTCTATCTCGAGAAGAAGATGGATGCGTCCACACAGAAGGGCGAGCCGGAGATGCGGGATCTCGTCTATGAGGTCTCGGAGAAGAACACGGGACAGTTCATGGTCGGTATCGGGGCATCGAGCGTGGATTCGGTCTATGGCACCGTCGAGCTTTCGGAGTCCAACTTCGACCTGTTCAATCCGTGGCGGTTCCGCGGTGGCGGACAGAAGGGGCGCATCCTCCTGCAGGCCGGTCCGCGCTACCAGACGTACGAAGCGTCCGTCACGGAGCCGCATCTCTTCGACCGTCTGCTGGAGCTGACCGTTGAGGGGTATCGGCGCCAGCGCTGGTTCGATGACTACGACATCATCCGCAACGGTGCGGCGGTGACGCTCTCCTACCCCGTCAAGTTCTGGCCGACGGCCCGCACGATGGGTCGGCTGGGCTTCCGCCTGGGCGCCGAGTTCATCGAGTTCGACGACGTTGAGGACGATAAGTATTTCCTCACCAAAGAATTCGGGCACTATCGCGCGGGTGAAGACGGATACGGCCCCGTGTTCAAGTGGCAGGAGGATGAGTACGGCGACAACTGGGAAATCCCGCTGCGCATCTTCTGGGAGGACGATACGCGCGACACGTTCCGCTTCGCCACGAAGGGGCACCGCGCCTCGATCTATGGCGATCTCGTAGGCGGCGACAACAACTACTGGAAGGTCGGCTTCAACTATCGCCAGTATTTCCCGGTGTGGAAGAAATTCGGACATGTCCTCACCGTCGGTTTGCGCGGCGAGACGGTCGACACGTTCTCCGACGATCTGCCGATCTACGACAAGCTCTTCCTCGGCGGCCCCCGCACGATCCGCGGCGTGGAATACCGCGATATCGCGCCCCGTGTGTGGCGGGAGGAGAACAAGAGAGGGAAGTATGCGGCCTGGGGCGGCCAGACGAGCTGGCTCTTGAACGCCGAGTATTCCGTGCCGGTCGTGAAGTTCGTGCGCATTGCGGCGTTCACCGATCTCGGTTCCGTGGGCGAGGACGAGTTTGATTTCAGCACGGACTACTTCTGCTGGTCTGTCGGCTTGGGGATCCGTCTCGACATCGAGAGTTTCCCGATTCGCCTCGATTTCGCCGTGCCGGTGGTCGAGCCGGATGACGACGTGGACAAGGAGTTCTTCTCGTTCACGATCGGATACGATTTCTAGTTTCCAGTTTCCAGTTTCCAGTCTAGAGTTAGGAGAAGATTATGAAAAAAGCAATGATAGCAGGGTTGTGTGTGGCGGCGGCGTTGGTCGCATCGGCGGAGATGAAGGTTGGCACGGTCAACCTTGAAACGCTGATCAAGAACCATCCCAATCATGAGTCCAACCGGACGCTTGTCAAGTCCACGGCGGATGACTACCGCAAGAAGATGGAATCGCGCCAGGAGCAGGCCAAGGCGCTGATGGAGGAGGGCAAGAAGATACAGTCCGACTACCAGAACCCGATGCTCTCCGCCTCCGCGAAGACCGATCTTCAGAAGAAGATGGAAGGGTTGCAGCGCAGACTCTATGCTCTCCAGCAGGAGATGCGCGCGGATGACCAGCACTATCAGGAAGAGCTGTCCGACCTTCAGCAGCGGCTTTTCAAGATCGAGAAGAAGGACGTCGAGGCGAAGATTGCCGAGTTCGCGAAGGAGCAGGGGTATGATCTGATTGTGGATGTCGCGGCCTGTGGTTTCTCGAAGCCGGATCTTGATGTCACCGAGGACGTCCTGAAGAAAATGGGCGTGAAAAACCCTAAGACGGACAAGTAATCCATGAAAAGGGTCTTCCTAACAGTATCCGTGACGTTGGTTGCGCTTGGAGGCGTGCCGTCGGAGCCGACATCGTCCGCGGCGCCGGCGGCAAAGGAGCCTCCCAAGCTTGCGGCGACGACTACGCGCGTGAAGTGCTCGATCTGCCAAGGGAAGGGAACGCTCAAGGTGCGTCCGCCGGATGTCGGGCAGTTCACGGGCAAGATCAACGATCGGTCCCATTGGGACGTCAAGCTGGATCCCTGCCCAATCTGCGGCCGGGGACACGGCTGGCGGAAGGTCTGGGATTTGACGAAGCCGGAGCCGAGTGCCGAACCGCCGTGCATGACCTGCGGGTGGTCAGGTCTCGTGCAGTGCCGCAAGTGCCTGGCTTCAGGGATCGTCAAGTGTCCGCGGTCGGACTGCAAAGACGGCTGGATCCTGACAAAGCAGCAGTCGAACTACAAGCGTTCTTCGAGCCGCAAACCGCCGGACGTGAAGCAGTGCCCGGAGTGCAAGGGCGTTGGCAAGATTGTCTGTCCGGAGTGCAAGGGAATGCGGGCCGATCTCTGCAAGCGATGCTTCGGCACGGGGCGTAAACGGTAATGGCTGCGGCGCCGATAAAGATCCCCGGCATTCGATTTGAGCATCTGATCGGGATGGGGGGCATGAGCGAGGTGTGGCTCGGCTTCCACGGCGGCCTCAACAAGGAGGTCGCGATCAAGGTGATGTTCAAGGAGGCGGCGGAGTCGGGGGAAGATGTGCGCCAGTTCATGCTTGAAAGCCGCGTGATGGAGCGCATCAACCATCCGGGCATCGTCCACTCCTATGAGGCGGATTGCCGCGACGGCCGCTACTACTTTGTGATGGACTATGTGAATGGCTACACGTTTGCCCTGCTGATCGCCCGCAAGGAGCGTATCCCGGAGGCCGATGCGCTCGTGGTGCTTGATTCCGTTGCGGATGCCCTCGACTACGCCTGGCGCGAACATCGTGTGATCCATTGCGACATCAAGCCCGACAACATCATGGCGGACGGTGATGGGCTCGTGAAGATCATGGATCTCGGGCTTTGCCATGTGATGGGTTCGGGTGGCATGGGCAGCGCCCTCAAGGGGCCGGACGGCAAGCCGAAGGAGACGATCACCGGCACGCCGGCCTACATGTCGCCCGAGCAGATCTACGGCGACAAGGATCTTGATCCGCGTTCGGACATCTACAGCATGGGCGCCACGCTCTACCAGCTCGTGACGGGACGCATCCTCTTCCCGGCGCTCTCCAATGACGACACGCTCCGCGCGCATGTGGATGCCGCACAGGCGGCGCCGGATCCGCGCACCATCGTCCCCTCGCTTTCGCTAGGCTTCGTCCGGCTTCTCGCCAAGATGTGCACGAAGGATAAGCAGCATCGTTACGGCAGCTGGCGTGAGGTGATGGCTGATTCGCGGATCGTGCAGTCTGGCGGCGTGCTGGATCCGTTGCCGGCAGGCGTGGCCTCATCGATCGCGGAGACGGGCGCTACATAGGATGCGTCTTGCGGAGGCGATTGAACATGTTCTGCATTCCGTCGGCAGGTGATAAGCGGGGGCTATGAATGGCATGAACAGGAGAGACTTCATAAGACTTTCGGCCAATTCCGCCGTGTTGTTTAGTGGATCGTTCCCGTGGATCGCGTCGGCACGCACCCCCGCGCCTGTTGAGCTTGCGGAAGATCCGTCCGCTTCGGAAATCGAGGAGCTCAGACGCCGCTGGGGGTTCTGGCTCGACGCGCCTGCCGGCTATTCGTTCCAGAGAGAGCATCGGTTGATGAAGAAGTATTCGTATCGCGATTATGACGCCGAGCTGTATCTCCAGCGGAACGGACCGGAGGCGTGGCAGTGGCAGCGTGTGCTGAAGGTGTTCCCCAAGAAGATCGAAGGGCCGCTTGCGGCGGTGGGAATACCGTTCTACCACGTTGAGGCCATGCTTGGACACGAGCTGGACGATGAGTCGGCGAAGCTTGAGAGGTTTGTAGAGGTCGCCCAGGCCGCGCAGCTTGCCAAACGCGGCTACATGGCGATCACATGCGATCTCAGCCATCAGAACTACGTGAAGTACGCCACGCGTCCGCACCGCGACTATTGGAACCGATTCCGGGATATGTCCTTTAAGCTCGCGGAGGACTGGCCGATTTGGTCTCCGCATGCGCATCGTGTGTTTGTGACAAGGCTCATGTTCGATCTCCTGGAGGACGATCCGCGGGTCGATCCCTCGCGCATCGGCATCACAGGCCATTCCCTTGGCGGTCAGACCTGTTTTTACGCGGGCTGTCTCGATCCGCGCGTGAAGGTCATCATGGCCAGCGACTTCGCGTTCGATTTCGATCAGTCGTGCTGGGATGTGCTCCACTATTGGGGCGGCAAGCTCCCGACGGTGCGTAGCTCTGGTCTGGAGAACCATACGCTTCTCACCCTTTCGGGCGCCAAGCCGTTCTGCCTGCTCGCCGGATTCTATGACGACTATAGGAGCTACGCCAGCATGGTCAGGGCCAAGGGTTACAGAGACCATCCGGAAGACCTCAAGTTCCTGCACCACGCCGCCGGACACCGTCCGCCGCCGTGGGCGCTCGAGGAAGGTTACGCCTTTCTGGACGCGCATCTGGCCCGTGACGCGGGGCCGGCGCGCCGCCGTTCGCCCAATGTGGTCCCCGCAAAAGGGGTTGTACGGAACGAGGAAGATCTTTTCAGGGGAAAGCTGTTCGGGAGAATCGAGAAGGAGGTGCTTCCCGAGGCGGAAAAGCGTGTCGCGGCGATTGCAGCGACCGACGTGATGGGTCTTCCGTTCGGCGCGAAGGCGAAACCATCGGCGTTCGCCGAGAAGGGGGCGTTGCGGTTCGATCTCGGAATGTGGAATGGTTCGCGGTTTGAGCCGTTTGATCCAGAGATAATCTTTCCTCTTGACGTACAGCTGTCGGGATTTGAATATCCCAAGGACGCGCCTCTGGGGTGGCGCAACATCTACGCGCACTATACGCCGGTCACAAGGCGCATCGACCGCATCGAGGTGCATGACTACTTCGCCGTCTCGCGTGCGCCCGACACGGCCATCCGCGAGCTGGCGTTTGGGAGACTGGCCTCGGCGATTGCAGAGGCGTATCCGGCGGAAGCCGTTGAGACGGCCTGCCGGTATGTCCGCTACGCCGAGCAGTATCTCGTGGTCACATCGATCAGCTCACGCGCCCTTGCCGCGGCCGGCCGGGCCGAGTTGGAGGCGATCGGACGCCTGACGGGCGGTGGAAGATTGATATAATCCGCACACGATTCTAAAGAGAAAGGCCTGACATGAAGAAGTTGATCGTATGGGGAGTCTTGGCGGCGGTCGCACTTGGCGCAAGTGCGTCGGCACGTGTGACGATGGCGTGGCACTTTCCGCTCACGCAATCGCATCAGGGGATACCGTTCGGCAATGCCGTCAACGGTTATCTCGTGTGGGGCGAAGGGCGAACGCTTAAGGTGACCATTGGGCGCGATGACGTGTGGGACCATCGTGGCGGATACGATTGGCACGATGACCAGAACTACACGAACATCGTCTCTGCCCTCTATGCCCATGACTACGACCGCGTGAAGGAACTGTTCCGCCGCGGCGAGCAGAAGCCCGGCGAGCCGAGGAATCCGCAGATCATCCCTGTCGGACATATCGAGTTCACGCTTCCGGAAGGGCTTTCGCTTGATGAGGGCGTGTTGGAGACGGGGAGCGGCCTTGCCTCGATCACACTTGTGCGCGGAACGGATCCTGCCCTGGATGGCGAGCCGGCGGGGCAGATCGCGCTCGCGCTTGACCGTGCTGACGGCGTGCTCTCCATTAGGTGGCCGAAAGGCGTTGCACCGGAAGGTAAGTGCGTACCGGCGTGGAAGAACGAGCAGGTCTCGAAAGAGCTTGTGCCCATCCTGTTCAATCCGCCGACAGACTTCACTTGGGGGGACGAATCCGGCGCTGGATTCGTACAGACGCTGCCGGCGGATCCGGCCGTCGCGGCAGGATTCGTCTCGGCGGATGGGGCAACGTATCTTGTCGCCGTACGCGGGGACAATGCGGAAAAGTCTAAGGCCGCGCTGAGGACCGCGCTTGGTGCCTGGAAAGGACGCGGCTTCGAGGCCGTGAAGGCCGCGTCCGAAAAGTTTTGGAAAGGATGGTGGAAAAAGACGTCGGAGATCGACGTGCCGGACGCGACGATTCGTGAAATCCACGATTTCGGTATGTATAAGTTTGGATCTATGACGGGGCCAGACGGCGTGCCGGCACCCTTGCAGGGTCCGTGGATCGAGGAGTACCGTCTGCCGCCGTGGCATGGCGACTACCACTTCAACATCAACGTGGAGATGTGCTACTGGCCCGCCTATCGCGGGAACCATCTCGAATCGCTCAAGCCGCTCTTCGCGATGGTGAAGAGCTGGTGGCCGATCCTGCGCGACAACGCGCGCAAGTTCGTGGGCATTGAGGATGGCTTCATGCTGCCGCACTCCGTGGACGATCGGTGTCGTCTCATCGGCGGCTACTGGGCGGGTACGATGGATCATGCCTGCACGGCCTGGACGTGCCAGATGATGTTCCGCTACGTGACGATGAGCGGCGACACCGACTTCCTGCGTACCGACGCCTATCCGCTCATGAAGGGGGCGATGAACGTGTACCGTGCGATGATGGAGGAGAAGGACGGGCAGCTCTCGTTGCCGGCCTCGACCTCGCCGGAGTTCAATTCCAATCCGGGCTGGGGACGCGACGCAAGCTTCCAACTCGCCGCCGCGCACCGTCTGGCGCGCGACCTCATCCGCGCGGCGGGGATGCTTGGTGAAACACCCGATCCGATGTGGCTTGACGTGGAGAAGCGGTTGCCTCTTGCGTCGTTCAAGGGCGGCAAGCCCGGTGGCGAAATTGAGCTTTGGAGCGGGCTCACGCTTCCGGAATCGCATCGCCACCACTCGCACCTGGCGGGCTATGTGCCGTTCGACGTGCTGAATTACGATGATCCGGCGATCCGCCGCACGACGATCGTGTCGTTCAACCGATGGCAGTGCGAGGGTTTGGGTCTGTGGTCCGGCTGGGCGTTCCCGTGGGCGGCGATGCTGCAACTTCACATGGGGCATGCGGACGCGGCGGACCTGACGCTTCACATGTGGGAGCGCATGTTCACGAACCCTGGCCACGGCTCGCGCCACGATCCGTATTTTCCGGGCTTCTGCCTCATGCGCAAGGGGACGTTCTCGTCCTGCGGCGAGTCGATGGAGATCATGCAGATAGACGGCGCGATGGCGGCAACGGCGGCGGTGCAGGAGATGTTCGTGCACGAACGCAATGGTGTAATCCATGTGTTCCAGGGCGCACCGCTCAAGTGGCGCCAGACGGCGTTCCGCAACATCCTCTCCGACGAAGGCGTGCTTGTGGGCGCTTCGCGCCGGAAGGGGATGGTTCTTTACGTGGATCTTGAGGCGACGCATGATGCCGAGATCCGGCTCGCCTCGCCGTGGAAGCGTGGCAAAGTCCTCACGCTCAAACTTGCCGCCGGCGAAAAGCGCCGTCTCGATCCTGATGGAAGGTGAAGGCGCGTTCAGGTAACAGCTTTGTGGTATAATAAACGCCTATGAAAGAAGAAGTTGTCCAGGCGGTTTGTGACAGCCGCATCATCGCCATCATCCGGGGCTTTGCGCCGGAGATCTGCCTCAAGTTGGCCGAGGCCTACGCGAAAGGCGGCATCCGGCTCGTTGAGGTGACGTTCAACCAGAAGTCGTCGGATTTCTGGAAGGATACCGCCGCCGCCATTCACGCCATCAAGACGCGGTTCGGCGCGGATATGCGTGTGGGTGCGGGCACCGTGCTCACGGAGGAGCAGCTGACGATGTGCAAGGACGCCGGCGGCGAATACATGATCACGCCGAACGTGAAGCCCTCGCTCATCCGTTCGTGCGTCGAGCAGGGTCTTGTTGCGATGCCGGGCGCGCTCACGCCATCGGAGGCGGTCGATGCCTGGGAGGCGGGCGCGAGCTTCGTGAAGATCTTCCCCGCCGGTTCGCTGGGACCGGGCTACGTGAAGGCGTTGCATGCACCTTTGGCGCACATCCCGTTCCTGGCCGTGGGCGGTATTTCGGTCGAAAACGTGGCGGACTTCATGCGCGTGGGGTGCGTGGGCGCGGGCGTGGGCGGAGCTCTCACGAACAAGGAATGGATCGCCGCCGGCGAATGGGATAAGATCACCGACGTCGCCCATCGACTTGTAGTTTCCAGTTTAGAGTTTCCAGTTTAGAGTTTCCAGATTCCAGTTGTTACTATGAATTAACTCTAAACACTAAACTCTAAACTCGCAACTCAAACCACTATCCACTAACCACTAGCCTCTAACTAACCATGAAGATCGTTACATTCGGAGAAATCATGATGCGGCTGAACCCAGAAGGGTATCAGCGTTTTGTCCAGGCCGACAAGTTTGAGGCCACCTACGCGGGCGGTGAGGCGAACGTCGCGGTGTCGCTTGCGAACTACGGGCTGGCGGCCTCCTTCGTGACGAAGCTTCCCGCGAATCCGCTCGGGGAATCCGCCCGCAACGAGGTGCGGAGGTTCGGCGTTTCGACGGACGACATCGTCTGGGGCGGTCCGCGTCTCGGCATCTACTTTGTCGAGAAGGGGGCGTCACAGCGCGCTTCGAAGGTCGTCTATGACCGGGCGGGCAGCTCGATCGCGTTGGCGAAGCGCAGCGACTTCAACTGGGCGAAGATCTTCAAGGGCGCGAAGTGGTTCCACTTCACGGGCATCACGCCGGCGCTGGGCGGCGAACTGCCGGCGATCTGCCTCGATGCGCTCAAGTACTGCAAGGCGCACGGGATCACCGTCAGCTGCGACCTCAACTACCGCGGCAAGCTCTGGACGAAGGCCGAGGCCGGGAAGTGCATGGCGAAGCTTGTGCCGTATGTGGACGTGCTGATCGCGAACGAGGCGGATGCGGCGGATGTGTTCGGCATCATCGGCAAGGGATCGGACGTCGAGAGCGGCAAGCTCGACAAGCAGGGCTACATCTCCGTGGCGGAACAGCTTGTGCGCCGGTTCGGCTGCAAGAAGGTCGCCATCACGCTGCGCACTTCTCTCTCGGCGTTCGACAACAAGTGGGCAGGTCTGCTCTATGCGGGCGGCAAGGCGTACTTCTCGCCAGAGTACCTGATCCACATCGTCGATCGCGTGGGCGGCGGCGATTCGTTCGGCGGCGGACTCATCTATGCGCTTGCTACCGGGCGCAAGCCGCAGGCGGCCATCGACTTCGCCGTGGCGGCTTCGTGCCTCAAGCATTCCATCGAGCACGACTTCAACCACGTGACGGTCGCCGAGGTCGAATCCCTCGCCGCCGGCAACGCAACGGGCCGCGTCCAGCGCTGATTGTTTGCCTCATCCTGTGACAGGTGCTCGCTCTAGCGTGGGTGTTGGTATCGAAATACGGATGGGGTATAGCCGAACATTGCCTTGAAGCGCGTGTTCAGGTGGCTTGCGCAGCAGAACCCGCACTTCTCGGCAATGGCCCAGACGGGTAGGTCTGTGTTCGATATGAGGCGCACAGCCTCGTTCAGCCGTATGCGGTTGATCTCGCTTTTGAGCGTTGTTCCGAGAACGAGGTTCGACTTCATCTCAAGGGTGCGCCTCGAGATGTTGAGCGTCTGCGCTAGATCCCCGACCGTATGATTGACGGAGAGGTCTTTCCGGACGATTGCCAGCGCCTTGGCGATGAAGCGGTCCGGCACGATCGTCTCGTCCGTTGATTGCCGCGTCACGATGCGCGGGAAGGCGAGATCCACCAGCGGTTCCACCTTGCGGCCACGTATGTGCGCATCGAGGAGCTTCGCGCAGAGGTTTCCCGCGTTGCGTCCGTCGAGGGCGATCGATGAAAGGGAGGGGGAGTTGGATTCGCACAGAAGTTCATCGTTGTCCGTGCCCAGCACGGCGATGCTCCCCGGTACGGACAGGCCGGTGTCGATGCAGAGGTTCAGGACCTGAAGCGCACGTCTGTCCCAGCTGGCGTAGAGGGCCGTCTTGGGCTTCAGTGACTTCAGCCATTTGGCGAGATAGGGAGATTCAAGGTCGAAGTCGGCACGGGCGTTTTTCGGCGCGCCCGGAAAAACGGAACATTCCATGCCTTCGCGTGCAAGCCGGTCCGAAAGACCGCGCAGACGCCGGTCACACCAATCGGTTGGAGAGGGTGTGCCGACGAACGCGAAGTTTCGGAATCCGCGTTCGAGGAAATATTCCGCCGCGGACTTCCCAACGTCCTCCTGGTTGCGGTTTACGAACGTGGCCCATGCGGGAGGCCGCTCGGCCCGGCCTCTTTGCGCCGGCGGAGGGTTCAGAAACACGGCAGGAGTCTTTGTCTTCAGGATGTCGAGCATCTGCTTCCGTTCCCAGACGAGCGCGATGATGCCATTGCAGCCCCAGCGGCGGATCTTGCTCAACCCCTGCTCGTAGCGGTTCCCCGTCTCGAAGTGGAACTGCCAGGGACCGCGGTCGTGTCCGTAGGCGATGATGCCTTCAAGTATCTGGCGGTGCAGAAACTTGTCTGAAGGCAGCATGACGAGTATCTTCGCTTTCATGAGCACGTAATTCTACCATAAATCGCCTTTGGATTGTGAATGTTCTTTTCGCATTTGTTATAGTACATTTTCCGCATTCTTGTCTATCGCAACCCATTCGCGTTCGGGTATAATCCGTATTGTTCAAACGAAAAGGGAAAATAGAAAAAATGAAAATCGAGACTATGAAACGAAAAGTGGTGCTTGCGGCGGTGTTGTGCGCTTCTGCCGTTTTGCCTGTGGCGGCAGTGAAGCAGTCCGACTCCTCTGTCAATACGTTTGATGACATCAATTACTGGGTCGGCGATGGTACGAACAGATGCGCTGTTGTCATTGATTTCAACGACGGTGGGACGGGGGACAGGTCGTTCGCCTGGGGCTATCGCTGGAACGGCGACGCGCCCAGCATGAAGGCGATCCTGAACGAGATTGTGGCGGACGACCCGCGCCTGAAGATGTTCGCGAGCGCCAGTACGTACGGCACGTTCATCGATGCCTTCGCGTACGATGCAGACGGCGACGGCGGCACCTTTGAACGCAAATACAACAGCGAGACGTATGCCTACGACCATGTCAAGTCGGATGACGACGATATCTTCACCACGCTTGAAACGATTTCGTTCATCGACGAGGTGACCGGAAACTACGTCTATTCCGGTACGAGCTGGATGCAGCTCTACGGCACGGGCGCGGCCTTCGCGGATGTCGCGTTCGCCGAGACGCCGAACGGCGTGGACGCCACCTACCCGGAAAACGGCGAATGGATCTGCTGGCGAATTTGTTCGTATGAATCCGTCTCCGATGCCGAATGGAATCCCATCAGCTATGAATGCGATACGGCATCGACCAACGTCCCTGTGGCGGCGGCGTGCAAGTTCAGCATGAAGGATATCCAGTTTTGGGTGGGACGCGGCACGAACAGCTGTGCCGTAGTAATTGATTTCAACGATGACCGCGCAACGGGGTTCTGCTCGTTCGCCTGGGGGTATCGCTGGAATGGCGAGTCGCCTAGCATGAAAGCCATTCTCGACGAAATTCTGGCGAAAGACGGTCGCCTGAAGATGTTTGCGAGCGCCAGTACGTATGGTACGTTCATCGATGCCTTCGCGTACGATGTGGACGGCGATGGCGGCACGTTCGAGCGCACCTACAATAGCACGACGTATGCCTACGACCATGTCCAGTCGGATGACGACGATCTCTTTCCGACGCTTGAATCGACTTCGTTCATCGACGATGTGACTGGCAACTACGTCTATTCCGGCACGAGCTGGATGCAGCTCTACGGCACGGGCGAGACCTTTGCGGATGTCGCCTTCGCCGAAACGCC
Source organism: uncultured bacterium (assembly GCA_902779565.1). Lineage (GTDB taxonomy): Bacteria > Verrucomicrobiota > Kiritimatiellia > RFP12 > UBA1067 > UBA1731. The sequence goes on from CACZCD010000007.1 coordinate 34,752, forward strand.
CAACGGCGTCGATTTCACAAACCCACAGAACGGCGAATGGATCTGCTGGCGCATCTGCCCGTATTATTCGGCATACGATGCCGACTGGAATCTCGTCGCCTATGAATGCCTAACGGATTCTACGCATTTGCCCATGGCCGCCGAATCCAGCCTTCCAAATGGTGGCACGGTCACAAAGTCAAAGACGAAACCCGGCCAGATGGCCACATGGAAAGCCGTCGCAGCGGCGGGCAGCGTATTCAGCCACTGGGAAGGCGGCATTGTTGACGCGCTTGGACTATCCGCCAACGCCCTGCGCAACCCGACGCTGAAGTTCAGGATGACGGACGAACTTGAAGAGCCGACTGCGGTTTTCGTTCCAATCGATTCCGACGGTCTCGCAACGCTCTGGCTTGAAGGCGACCAGCCTCTTCAGACCGGCGTTGCTGTAACCAACCTCTTCCTGCGCGACGACTCGCTTTCGTATGTGACAGCCACGGTCAAAGGACTTCCCTCCGGAATGAAGTTCAACGCGGCCGACCTGAGCTTTGGCGGCACTCCGAAAAAGGAAGGCAATTTCATTCTGACGGTGACGACCAAAAACGCTTCGGGCTATCAAATGACCCAGGCGATCAAACTCGTGGTGGGGGCGGAAGACCCGTCCGTGGAGATCCCTGAGATCGCCTATACGTCCTCTTATCCCCTTACGCTGGCCGTTGCCGCCGAGGGCGGCGGAACGGTCAAGGGCTCCGGCGTGTATGCCGAGAACAAGGTTGTGACCGCGAGCGCTACGGCGAACAAAGGGTATGTGTTCGCCGGCTGGTTCCAGGATGCCGCCTGCACCGTTCCGGCGGAGATCGCACAATTCGATTATCGCACGCCGAACGTTAAGATTCGCATTCCCGACCTGCGGTATCTCGTGGCGAAGTTCGTCGAAAAGAGCGCCGAAAAGGATCCCGTGGCCAATCTTGCGTGCGAGGCCGCCGACGAAGGCGGCTCGCTCACGATGATGGTGGGCGTGCGGGTGGACGGCAAGGCCGCCATTTCGTGCGATTCGCTGTCGCTGCCAAGCTATGCGGCCAAATCGCTCCCGGCTGGCGTCACGATCTCCAAGACCACGGGAGAGATTGTCGGCGTCCCCACCAAGGCTGGCACGTTCAAGACCGAGATCACGGTGAGCAACGCATCCGAGAAGCGTACATTACCGCTCACGATCAACGTGTTGCCGCTACCCGAATGGGCATGCGGATCGTTCGTCGGTCTCGCTGAACAGCAGGACGTCGAGCCGGGGTTCGCCACGCTTAGCGTCGGCAAGTCCGGCAAGATCTCCGGGAAGGTGGAACAAGGCGGTACCAACTGGACCTTCGCCGCTTCAGCCTACGACGCGTTCCAGATCGACGCCGGGAAAACCAATCTCACAATCGCAGGCGAGGCGAAATATGTTGACGCCAAGAAGAATGCGGCTACGTGCGCGTTTTCCTTCGTGGTGAACGCCCCCACCAACGGCACGTGGAACATCTCGACGGTGTCCGGTTCGTTCGGCGACGCCGAATATGGCGCCTATCGGGTGATCTGGTCCGATTCCAAGTTGGCGAAAACCGAATTGTCCGCGAACTGGGTGGGCACTTACCTGTACGCGACCGCAGACGGCGACATCTTGACGCTGAAGGTACAGAACTCCGGCGCCGTTACGTTCGCCGGCACTTTGGCGAACGGGCGTTCGGTCAAGGGCAGCGCATCGCTGCTCCATGAAGATGCCGCCCTCATCCGTTCGCCTTTCGCGATCCTATACGCGCCTCCTGCGGACGTCAAGGTCAAAGACGGCAACAAGACCATCAGTGTACCCTGCCCCGCGTTTTGTGACGTCATCCGGTTCAAGTACGATGCGCCCGAGCCAGGCGGTCCTGCGGTGCGCAGATAGCGGAGAAGATTCCATCGCATGTGCGGTTCGTACAGAATGATGTTTCTGGCTGCGGCGGGCATGATGTCCGTCGCAGCCGAGTCGCCGTACGGCGCGGAAGTGGTGGACTGTGTTACAGGTTCGAGAGACATGCGCTTCAACAATTCGAACAATGTCTTGGGTGCGCCGTCGCGATTCGTGAATATCTATTCGGGAAGCTGGGGGGGCGTGGGATATTCCGATACCTACGGCGGCGTTGTCCATCCCGCCGTGCCGGCCTTCAGCGGCGGCCTGCACCTGTCGCTTATTTCGCCGGACGACGAGGAGCCCGGCTACGTGACGATTGCGTTCGACCACGACGTGGTGGATGATCCCGACAACCCGTTCGGCGTGGACTTCATCGTGTTCGGAAACTCTGGCTGCACGAAGAAGTCAACCACGGGCATGACGGCTTTGGACGATCCCGCGACCTGCCGGTTGACGGCCGAGGGATTCCCTGAGGAATCCGTCGTGGAGGTGGCGCAGAATCCGAACGGCCCGTGGTACGGGAGCGAAAAGTGGCGCACATCGGACGGCTTTGCGCCCACGCTTGGGCACATGTACGATCCGGACAATGCGGACACGCGCCTCTACTCGGGGAACCGGTGGTGGGGCGCACCGACGGATCCCACGTATCCCGTCGATCCGCGCATCGGCTTCTCCGATTGCGCGGGACTCACCCTCGCCGAGCTATGCCAACGCTACAACGGCTCGGCGGGCGGTGCGGGATATGATCTTGCGGATACCGGCCTTCCCGCCGACGCCGCGCATGGCGGACGCAAGTGGTTCCGCTACGTGCGCATCTCCTGCGCGTATTCGGAGGAGCCGAATGAAGATGGGGACTATGGCTTCACGGAACCGGAAGTGGATGCCGTGGCGGACGTGGCGCCCGTCTCGGGCTACCGGCAGTGGGTGCTGGCGAACTTCACATGGGACAAGGCATGGCAGACGAACCTCACGGCCGCGACCGTGATTGCACCGAACGGTCTACCGAACGGACTCAACTGCTTGTATGGACTCAAGCCTACCGATGCTGCGGCGTATGTACCGTTTGAGGTCACGGCATTTGAGCAGGGGGAGACTGCGCATGTCATCAGGATGCGCTCGCCTACGCGGTTGACGGAAACGCCGAAGGGGCTTGTTGTCAGGAAGGCCGCTGCACTTGACGGTGGATGGACCGCTGTCGTGCCGACATTCCTATCCGCCCAACAGGAAGGCGGCGTGTGGCTCAACACGTTCACGGTGCCGAATGATGCCGCGTCTCGGTTCTTCAGATTGGCGCTTGATGAGGATTGAGATGCTTTTAGATTCAATGTTACGGGTAGAAAAGACATGAAGAAAAGGCGTGGATTCACTTTACTTGAGCTGCTGGTTGTAATCGGCATAATCGGCCTATTGCTCGCCGCTCTCATGCCAGTTATTTCTGGAGCGAGGGAGTCATCCCTGTCGGCGCTTTGTACCTCACGTCTGCACAACTTGGCCGTCCATGCTCAAAGATACGCGATGGAAAAAGAATACTATCCTTGGGGTAGCATCAATCCGGCCACCCATGACGCCGACTATGCGGATAAGTTCAAGGGCGATCTGTACCCGTTGGAGGCCGTCATCCCTGACGGCGCCAAGAGTTGGAAGGAGTTCCAGACATTCTGCTGGGACTTCTACAAGAAGATGGGTGAGGTGGACTGGAAGTCCGGGGTGATCTTCGGTTCGGGCAAACGGGCCTCCACGGTCTTGGGCTGCCCCAAGTGTTCAAATTGCACGGACAACTGGGACGGGAATCCCTCAACGGGATACAACTACAACGTATGCTATCTGGGCTATGTTGAAGGCGATGCGGGCAAGCGAAACTATCCTCTCGCCTATTCAAGAATCAAAAGCCCCGAGAAGGTGGTCATCTTCGGGGATGGGGGCTATGCAGGCGGACCGAACAAATTCATGCGTGCGCCGATGCAGGACAAGAAGTTCGACGGGTCTTCCGCCTCTTTGCGGAAAGCGGGAACGCAGGCGTTCCGTCATGGCCGCGGCAAGCACCGGCATTGCAACATGGCTTTTGCCGACGGTCACGTTGAGAAGTTCTACACCCCCTACAAGGCTGGCGGCAAAGAGGGATGGGTCGACGAGAAAACGTATTCGGCGTTCATTTCCTCCGGTAACGGCATCTATGGCCCACGCGGGTGGAATGAAGAAGACGATGATACTGAAAACAAGTAGGTGCCGTCAGTCGCTTTCGCGTTCGTTATAATATTTTTTCGCAGTTTTTTATGTTGCGGGCGCCCCTTGCTGTTGTATAATCCTCGCCATGAAAATGAACGGAATTGACATTCTGGCAATCGTCCTTTTCTTCGCGGCGCTCTTCTCCATCGCCGCCGCGTGTTCGCGCCGGGCGGGCAAGGACGCCAAGGATTTCTTCCTCTCGGGGCGGTCGATGCCATGGTGGCTGATCGGCGTTTCGATGTGTGCGGCCTCCACCTCCACGAACTCCGCAAACATGTTCACGGAGTTCATCCGCAACTCGTCGCTCGGCGAGAACTGGAAATGGTGGGCGTTTCTGCTGACGGGCATGCTCACGGTGTTCGTCTATTCGAAGCTGTGGGTGCGTTCGGGCGCGAAGAGCGACATTGAGTTCTACGAACTGCGGTATTCGGGGAAGGCGGCGGCATTCCTGCGCGGATTCCGGGCCGTGTACCTCGGCATCGTGTTCAACGTGATCACGACGGGCCTTGTGATGCTCGCCGCCATCAAGATCGGCCAGACGCTCTTCGGCGTCGATCAGTGGACCGTGATTGCGGTCACGTCCGTCGCGTCCATCGTCTATTCGGCGGTCGGCGGATTCCGCGGGGCGATCTACACGGACTTCTTTCTGTTCATCGTCATCATGGTCGGCGCCGTGGTCGGCATGTACTATGCGCTTGGCCATCCGGCGGTGGGCGGCTTTTCGGCGATGATGTCCAACCCCGTCGTGCAGCAGCATCTCTCGTTCTTCCCGGACGTGAACAACACGGATCTGTTCGTCGCGGTGTTCGTCATCCCGATAGCGATCCAGTGGTGGAACGTGTGGTATCCCGGTTCCGAGCCGGGTGGCGGTGGGTACATCGTGCAGCGGATGCTTTCCGCGAAGAGCGAAGGACACTGCGTGGGCGGGTCGATCCTCTATCAGGTGGTGAACTACGCGATACGTCCGTGGCCGTGGTATCTGACGGCGTTTGCCTCGCTGATCGTGTTCCCGGATCTCGCTTCGCTGCAGAAGGCGTTCCCGAACGTGAACCCTGCGCTCGTGAAGGGGGATCTCGCCTATCCCGCGATGCTCACGTTTGTGCCGAATGGCTGGTTGGGCGTGGTGGCGGCTTCCATGATGGGCGCGCTCTTTTCCACGGTGGCGGCGCACCTTTCGATGGGGTCGAACTACATTGCGAACGACTTCTGGAAACGCTTCGTGCGTCCGGACGCAGGCGAGCGCGAGCTGATCGTGGTCGGGCGCGTCACCGTGATCGTGCTCATGGTGCTCACGGCCGTCATTTCGCCGTTCCTCATTTCGGCCGGCGCGGTGTTCAACCTCATTCTCCAGATCGGCGCGGGCACGGGGCTCATCTATCTTCTGCGCTGGTTCTGGATGCGCATCAACGCGTGGAGCGAGATCACGGCGATGGCGGTCTCGTTCGTGGTGGCGGTGTTCCTTCAGCTTGTCTATCCGCATCTCGGCCTGCCGCCGCTTCAGGCGTGGCACCGCCTCATCATCGTGATGACGATCACCACGGCCGCATGGGTCGCGGTGACGCTGCTCACGCCGCCCACGGAGGCGGCGAAGCGGGCGGCGTTCCAGAACAAGATCCGCGCCAACGGACACGATATCGCCTGGGGGATGCTGGCGATGACCGTTTCCTGCATCGCCATCTACGCGCTGATGTTCGCCAGCGGCTATTGGATCTACGGCCGCACCGCCATCGCCGCCGTGATGACATCCGTCGCGATCGTGGCCGGTCTCGCGCTCCTGCCGATTTTGAAGCATTTGAACCGCCCACCAACCACTAGTCACTAATCACTAGCCACTAACCACTAACCACTAACCACTAGCCACTAACCACTAACTATGTCCTACGAAAAAGAGCTAACGGCGGCCGAAGTGAAGGCCAAGGCAAAGGAATGCGGCGCGGATCTCGTCGGCATCGCCCCGATGAGCCGCTGGGAGGGTACGGACAAGCAGCACGATCCGCGCTACATCTTCCCGGATGCGAAGTCCATGATCGTTTTCGGCTTCCGCATTCCGCGCGGGTCGCTTCGCGGCGTGGAGGAGGGGACCCACTACCTCAACTATGCGACGATGGGCTATGCGGCGCTCAATTCCATCTATGGACCGATGGTGCTGTGGGAGATGAACCGGTACATGGAGGATCACGGCTACGAGGCCGTGCCGATGGCGAACGTCTCGGGCGGCGAGGCGGTGAATCCGCTCACCGGCAACTTCCGCAAGGGTTGGAGCCGTCCCGTGAAACCCGGTCTGCCGGCGCCCGATGTTTCTGTCGATTTTCGCGTGGCGGCGTTTCTCGCGGGGCTGGGTGAGTTCGGCTACTCGCGCGCGTTCCTCACGCCGGAGTTCGGCCCGCGTCAACGCTTTGCGATCATGCTCACGGACGCGGAACTTGAGCCCGATCCGATCTACACGGGTCACATCTGCGACCGCTGCATGGAGTGCGTGAAGAACTGCCACGGTCACGCGATCTCGCCGACGGAGACCGTGAAGAAGGTCATTGGCGGCGTTGAGGTGGAATGGGCGAAACGGGACGAGATGGCCTGCTCCAAGGCGTTCCGCGAGGGTGGACTCAACCGCGAGCTTTCGCCGTTCGACGGGAACTATCCGCGCAAGTACGGCTATGGTCTGGCGCATGAAGGCAGCTGCGGGTGTATACGCGCGTGCATGGTGCATCTGGAACAGCGTGCGAAGATGTCGCACGGGTTTCGCAATCCGTTCCGCAAGGAGGGCTGGACGCAGTGGGAGATCGACCACTCCAAGCCGTACGAACTGCCGGAGCACGTGCTGAAGGATTACGAAGGCAACATCGAGTCGCATGATGCTTACACGAACTACAACATCAAGTCCAACTACGGCACCAAGGCGGCGGCGGGGCTCGTGCAGGACAACGCGTCCAGCGGAGGCGTGGCGTGATTAGTGGTTAGTTGTTAGTGGTTAGTTGTTAGTTTAGAGTTTGGAGTTAGTGGTTGGTGGTGGAAGATGAGTGAAAAGTTTCAGGATGTGACGAGTGCGGAGATCAAGGCGCTGGCGAAGCGCGTGGGTGCGGACTGCGTGGGCATCGCGCCGATGTCGCGCTGGGAGGGTGCGCCGAAGCAGAACGATCCGCGCTACATCTTTCCCGGCGCGAAGTCGATGATCGTGCTCGGTTTTCGCATCCCGCGCGGACTCCTGCGCGGGATCGAGGAGGGTACACGCTTCATCGACTATCCGGGCATGGGTTACGCCTCGCTCAATCAGGTGCATGGTCCGATGGTTCTCTGGAAGCTGAACGCCTACCTCGAAGAGCGCGGTTATGAGGTGTTCCCGCTGCAGAACGCGAACGGCGGCGATGCCGTGAACCCCGTGACGGGCAAGTTCCGAGCGGGATTGAGCCGTCATGTGGCGGAGGGGCGTCCGCTGCCGGACGTGCTCGTGCATTTCCGCATCGCCGCCTATCTTGCGGGACTTGGCGAGTTCGGCTGGTCGAAGATGTTCCTCACGCCGGAGTTCGGCCCGCGCGTCCGATTCGCGATGCTGTTCACCGATGCGGAGTTCGACGCGTACGACCCGATCTACGAAGGTCACATCTGCGACCGGTGCAAGCTCTGCGTAAGGAATTGCGCGGGGCATGCCATCTCGATGAACGAGTCCGTGAAGGTCACGCTTGCCGGGCATGAAGTCGAGTGGGGCAAGCTCGACGAGTTGGCGTGCGAAGAGGGCATCCATGGCGGTGCGGACAAGGCGCTTTCGCCGTTCGAAGGGGATTATCCGCGTCAGTATGGCTACGGACGCGCCGTCGAGGGCGGCTGCGGCTGCATCCGCGCCTGCATGGTCCATCTGGAGCAACGCAACAAACTCACCAAGACCTTCCGCAACCCGTTCCGCAAGCCGGGATGGAAGCAGTGGAAGATTGACCACACGAAGCCGTACGAGATTCCGCAGGACATCGCGGAGGAGTACATCCACCACATCGAGGACAAGGAAGGGCGCGTGGCGTCGGATGAAGATCCGTTCAGCCCCCTCAACGACTGAGACGTCCGCGCCGCACAGGATCCTGACCGGCTTGAGGCATTTTGCAAATCCGGCGGTCAGCGCAACAGGCTCGCAAGCCCTGTGACGATATCGTTGGCGACGGTGGAGGCGAAAATCGACGACCGTGCCTCGTAGCCGCCTTCCGCGAAGGCGGAAGCGACAGGGAAGTAGCCGCATGAGCCATTTGTCAGGCATGTGCAGATCGTCATCTTGAACGGCGACTGTGCCCGGATGTCGCGTCCGATTTCCGTGAAGGGTTCGCCCGGTATGCCGGCGAACGCCACGGCGTCGCCGAGGGTCACAATTGAAAGCGGCAAGTCGAACGATTCCGGCCCGTGTTCCAGGAGGACCATGCGTTCCGCTTCGGCCACTACCGTCGTGAGCGCCATGCCCGTGAAGGGAATCTCGGCATCGCGTCCCTCGCGGTGGAGCTGCGCATACGCACGTGCTTTCGGCATTTCCTCTGGTTTTGGCATCTGCGATGGTACGGAGATGGTTTTGATCCCGTACCTCAAGGGCGTAGCCTTGATCGGCTCGCATTTGCCCCACACCGACAGAGCGGCCGCCGCGACGGCACGACCCATGTGCTGCGCGTGCTCATAGCCGCGATCCACATCGTCGAAGTCTGGATGCAGACCTTCGCGCTCGCCCGGACGCGGATCGGTGCACACGTGGTTGACGTCGCCCTGCGCCCCGTTGAAGAACAGGCATTTCACGTTCGGCTCGGCGCGCTCGAAGGTGCGGCGCACGAACGCCGGCCAGTCGCCCGAGATCAGTTCGCCGCCCACGACGTCGGGATGCGTCGCGAAGTTCACCACGGCGATGTCGCTTGCGTCCGCGCGGCGGATGCGCAGAACGCGTACGGTTTCGTCCAGTTCGCCGATCGGCGCTGCGATGTCGGGGTTGTTGACGCCGGGGTTGGTACGGATGGAGCCGTCCTTCATGCGGTACCGTCTGAGGAACGAGATGCGTTTCGCTTCGGCGTGGCCAATCGCGAGCGTCGCGGGCGACAGGTCGCAGACGGCCATGCGGGCGACATCCGCAAGGCGGGAGGCCAGAAACTCGTTGTAGAATTCGGTGCCGTCGAAGAGCCCTGTCCGGCCCGCGTCGGTTTTGCCGGCACCCGGCCCCGTATGCGTGTGCGTCGCATGTACGTACACCGCATCTTCCGGCACGCCGGCCGAAGCCGCGATGCGCCGCCGGAGGGATGCGTTGAACGCAACGCCCTCGATGCCGAGAAGGTCGGCGGCGATCAGCACGGCTGTTCGCTCACCATCGGAGACGGCCAGTGCGTTCGCCTCGAGATTGTCGAGGAGCCCTTTGGCGTGGCGCTCTTCGAAATAGCCGACGATGGTCGTGCCGAGCGGCGGCGTTATGTCAACCCGCGCGAACCCCGCCTTGAACGATTCGGAGTGCATGGTCGTCGATCACCTCACTTGCGGGCGTCGTTGCGCTTGACGAAGCCGAGCGCGTCAAGGCGGGAGAAGAGTTCTTTCAGCTCGGCCTTCGCGAGCGGCCGCCCGTTGGGCGCGCGTCCTTCGCCGCAGTCGAGCCCGATGTACTTCATCATGCTCTTGTGCCAGGAGCCGTTGGGCTTGGCGATCAGCTGCTCCACAAAACGTACGACCTCTGCCTGCAACGCCGACGCCTCGGCGAAGTTATTCTCCTCCGCCAGCGCGCAGATCCGGGCGAAATGCGCGGGGATGACGTTCTGCGAGGTGCCGATGCAGCCGGCGAAGATGCCGGTCGCGAGGGCAGGGAGAACCTGTTCGTCCGCGCCAGCGAAGAAGATCGCCTCCTTGGAGAGACGGTTTCGGAGCGCCTGGACGGTCCAGTACTTATAGTTTGTGTACTTCATGCCCTTGACGTTCTTGAGGTCGAAGAACTTGGCATCGCGGTCCGGCACGATGTCCGCGCCGAGCGAGTAGATCATGAAGGGGAGATCGGTCGCGGAGGAGATGCGCTTGTAGTGGTCGTACGCCGCGTCGAAGTTCTGTCCGAAATAGACGGGTGCGACGGAGCTGACCCAGTCGATTCCGACCTTCGCCGCGTAGCGCGCTAGCTCCACGGCGTCGTCCGTGGCGAGGCATCCGACGTGCGCGATCAGCTTGGCGCGTCCTTTCGCCGCCTTCGCCGCGCGGAAATAGACGCGCTTGCGTTCCTCTTTCGAGAGGAGGAATCCTTCGCCCGTCGAGCCGGTGAGGTAGAAGCCCTTAAGCCCCCGTGAGAGGCCGTAGCCGATGACCTTCTCGATCATCTCCTCATTGAGAGAGCCATCCTTCCGGAACGGCGTGTAGAGCGCGGAATAGGCCCCGGCCATTTCCTCGAACGATTTGCCTTTTGGCGTGAAAAGCATGTTTCCCATTTTTTGTTTTCTCCTTTTGGTTTAAGATTTGTTGGATTCCCGTGCGCCCTCACGCCGGGGTATTGCGAACGAAAGCAGCCAGGCCGAAACCACGCAGACGGCGAACCCTACGCCGCCAACAAGAAACACGTGGGGTCGTGCAAACGGCAGAGGCGCATAGCGGAGGCCGAAACAGACGACATAGTTGAGCACGAGTCCCGCGATGGCGGCGCCGCCGCCTACGCGACGGATGAACACGCCCAGGAAGAACAGCCCGGCAAGGCCTGCCGTCAGCACGGAGATGAACTCCTTGAACTTGTCGAAAAGCGACCTCATCTCCGTATGCGCCAGCACGAGCGCTGCCGCAATGCCGAGAATCCCGGTGGCGAACGTCAGGAGACGTCCCCAACGCATCTGTGATTCCGGTGTGGTCTGCGGCTTGAATTTCAGTACGAAGTCGGCGGTGAGCGCGGTGGCGGCGCTTGAGAGGTTGGCGGAAAGCGTCGAGACGGTGGCGGCGAAGAGCGCCGCCGCCACGAGTCCCGCGACGGCAGGCGGCAGACCGGAGACGATGAAGAAGGGCAGTATGCTGTCGGCCTTCGGCAGGGAAGGATCGAGCATCTCGGGATGGCTGCGGTAGTAGGTCCAGAGCGCCGTCCCGATCGCGCAGAAGAGCGCGCTGACCAGAACGGTGAACACGCCGTTGAACCAGATCGACCGGGCGGCGGCCTTCTCGTCCTTCACCGACATGTACCGCTGGATGACGCACTGGTCGCTGGTGTAGGACGAAAGGTTCTCGATGAAAGCCAGCACGAGCACGACCCAGAGAACAGGTTCCGTGGCGAGGAACCGCAGGTCGAGCAGGGTGGTTTTGCCATGCGCGGAGGCGCTCGCCCAGGCACCGGCCACGCCGCCGTCGGTTCCGTACAGCAGCGCGACGAAGATCGCCACCGCGCCTGACACGAGCACGATGCCCTGCACGAAGTCGCTCCACACCACGGCCTCGAATCCGCCAAATGCGCAATAGACGATGGTTGCGGCACCGCATACGAGGATGCAGCTGTCGATCGAGACGCCGGTCATGGCGTTGAGCGCAAGCGCGGGAAGGAGCGTCACGATGGCGACGCGCGAGATCATGAAGAGCACGTACGCGCCTGAGGCGAACAGCCGGACCGCCACGTTGAAGCGCTGCTCCAGGAATTCGTAGGCGCTCGCCGCCCGCAACTTCCGGAAGAAGGGAAGGTAGAATCGGATGACGAATGGCGCAAGCGCGAAGATCCCGAGCGTCATCGGGAAATACCGCCAGTCGGAAATGTAATACTGCGCCGGGGCGGCGAGGAAGGTGACCGAAGAAAGCATTGTCGCGAAGATGCTCATGCCGGCGACGTACCACGGGATGCGTCCGCCGCCCTTGAAATAGTCCTCCGCATTCTTCTTCTTGCGGATGAAGTGCCACGCCATCCACGCCATGAGCAGGAAGTATCCCGCCATGACGCTCCAGGCGACGGCGCCGAACCGCGTCTCGCGTTTCACCTTCTCCGCCGCCACCCAGCGGTCCGTCACGAGATGGTAGTAGCAGAGTGGCTTGCCGTTCGCATCCTTCAGCACCAGATGCTGGTCGCCAATCGGGGCGAGTTCAGCCCCGTTTGGCGGCATCATGGGGACAGGTTCGCATGGACGGGGGGTGGCGTCCGGAACGCTTGCGTCAACGTCGATCATTCTCGCCCAGCAGTTCGTGCCCTCGATCGTTACTGCGTAGCGGCGCTTCTGGTCGCCGTTCTGCTCCGCCGTAAGTGGGGCGGCGACGGCGGAAAGCGCGCAAAGGCAAACCAGCAGCGAAGACAGCCGTTTCATCGCACCGAATCCTCTCTGTCTCGCCGATTGTTCGCGCCGCCGAGGATCGACGCGGGGAAATCCCTGTGCCGTTCGCCGGCCGCGATGCCGCGCAGACCTTCTATGCTTGTTTCCATGCTCGGGAATTATATCAGAAACGCACAGGGTAAACGTTCCCAAAATTCGTTTAACTATTTGGCAAACGATTTTCAGTCCCTTCAGGGAGTCGGTGTGGAAATGTTTGAGTTCTGCGCAAAATAATCGACCAAACTTTTGGACCGCCTGATTTTTGCTATAATAGGCGGCAAATGAAATCCTTTTTGCCACCCTTGAAACTGCCGTTCGCCTACTGCGACACGCCTGAACTACGCGTGCTCGATCTGTCGGCGGACGGCGTGCCGTGCATTCCGGTTCTGGGGTTGACGCGTCTCGGGAAGGGCGGACGCGCGACGACAGGCGAGGAGCATGTTCACGACGAGTGCATTGAAATTTCCTACTGCAAGCGCGGGGCGCTGGTGTTTGAAAGCGGCGGGCGGGAATATCCGCTCCGTCCGGGAGACGTGTTCGTTTCGCGCCCGAATGAACCGCACCGCCTTAAGATGTTCCCCAAAGGTCTGCTGATGTACTGGATGTTCTTCCGTTTTACGAAGGACAGCTTTCCGCTGCTTCTGCTGCCGAAGAACGAGGGCCGGTGGCTCAAGGCGACGGTGCGGGACCTGCCGCATCGGATGTTCGCGGGCGGCGACCGGGTCGGGCACGCGTTCCAGCGCTTGTTCGCGGTGTATGACCACGAACCGCGCCGTACGCCGCAGCGCGCGCTGAGGATACGGGCGGCGGTTGTGGACCTGCTTCTGTCCGTGGTCGATGCATCGTCCATCGGCGAGATCCCGGCGAGCGACAAACGCGTGGAGCAGGTGATTGCCGACATCCGCGCCGATCCGGTCAAGGCTTTTTCGATCGACGAGCTGGCGTCGCGGACGGCGCTTTCGCCGAGCAACCTGATCCTGCGCTTCAAGCGTCTGACGGGATTGCCGCCGCAGGCGTTCCGCAATGCCTGCCGTATCGAGCGCGCGAAGGACGAGCTGCGCAATGGACCGCGTACGATAACAGCGCTTGCCATCGCGCTCGGCTATTCTTCGGCGCAGAATTTCGCCACCCAGTTCAGGCTTGCAACGGGCAAGACGCCCCGCGCCTGGCGCAACGATTCCTAAGGAGATACGAAAATGAAACGTGCATTGACGCTCTTATGTGCCCTCGTGTTTCTGGCGGGGTGCGATCGGTCGCCCATCGGCGAGCGTGCCGTCACGCAGGGTACCAACCCTGCGTTCTCGCCGGACGGAAGCAGGCTCGCCTTTCAGCGGCTGGATGGCGATGTGTTCAAGATTGGCGTCACAGGGGTGAAGGGCGGTGCGGTCGAGTGGATCGAGGAAGGTCCGGGCAACGCGGCCTATCCCGAATGGACGCCGGCCGGCGGACTCATCTACATGGCCGGACACGACCATGAGACGGCGTACGAGGGGTGGCACGGGAAGTCGAAGAACGGCTATGGCCTGCGGCTTTATGAGAACGGTCAGAAGCGCACGCTCACATCAGGGCGTTGCCGCGACTACACGCCGTCGGTTTCGCCGGACGGAAGTAAGGCTTATTTCGTCACGACGCGCGGGGTGGCGTCCGAGAGTTCCGCCTACAGCAAGGCGGCCTCTTCGCGCATCGCCGAAATTGATCTGGCGGCGGGAGGAGAACCGCGTATCCTGATGGATTCGCCCAACGGCAACAACTCGGGGTTCGTGCAGCCGGTGGTCTCGCCTGACGGCACCACGCTTCTGTGGGGGCATCTTGAAAACTTCTTCGATACTTGGCGCATCTACGGCACGCGTATCGGGAAATTCGGCAAGATTGACTGGTGTCCGGTCTCGCCGCGCAAGCTTGCGGCCCTTGCGCCGCGTTGGCATCCAAACGGGAAGCTCATCTGCTTCACCGGCTTCCGCAAAGGCGATCCAGGGTGGGGCGTGTGGGTCGAGGAGATCGAGACCGGCAAGGTGCGTAGGATTGCGACGGGAGAGAACCCCTGCTTTTCGCCTGACGGGAGGTCCCTCGCGTACGACCGCGACGGCGTTGTGTACGTGCGCCCGTTCACGGCGGCGGACCTGCCGGATGAGATTCTTCCCGAACAACGCGATGACGACGAACCGGAGAAGGTTCTGTGGTCGAAGGAAAACGTTTCCAAGGAGACGGGCCTCGTGGCGTCAGGTCCGCAGTTTGCGTTCGGCGACAACACGACTTTCTTCGTGCGCGTCAAGGCGAAGCTTGACGGCACGCAGGGTCTCCGCCAGCTGCTGATTGGCGAATATGCGGAGCACGAATATGCGTTTCAGGTGTTCGCGAACTACGCGGTGTGGTTCTCCACGCGCGACTTCAACGGAAAATACCTCGACGTCAAGCATAACGACTACAAGGGAGCCCGCGAGTACACGTTCACCGGCATCCGCACGCCGCATGCACTGATGCTGTCCGTTGATGGCGGCGTGCCGGTGGTCAGCATGCCGCGGGCGAAGGTCCTTTCCGTCAAGAACCTGAAGCGGTTCATCGTCGGGCGAGGGCTGAAGTCCGGGGAGTGTGTGATCAAGGCGGAGGTCGGGACGGGATGGCCAAGCGACGTTCCGAAGTTCAAGAAGCGGGAGGACCTGTTCAAATGAAAAATGTAAAATGGGAAATGAGAAATGGGTTTGGGGCGGTGTGTTTGGCATCGCTGCTTGCCTGTTGCCAGAGCCTTGGCGCTTTTGATGTGGTGGCGCTCGTCGATTCGCTCGACTTTGCGAAGTACTACGACATTGAGACGGCGACAGGGACGGTTCAGGTGCTGGAGCATGTGCTGCTGACGCACGCGAACGACATCTGGTGGCGCGACAAGGGCGGTGGCCGGATGCGCTATCCGAGTACGTGCGAGATGTGGCAGGTCTCTGAAGCGCCGTTCGACAAGAAGCGGCTCCCGAGCGAGGACATCTACGGCTACCTCCGCCTTGAATCGCCGCGCGGCAACGAGTTCCCGGTCGTGCGCGAGGAGTGCCGGAAGCGTGGCCTCGGCTTCGGCATCCATACGACCATCGAGGAGAACCACTGGTATTCTCCGCTTTCCTCAAACTGGACGCTTGCGCATCCGGAGTACTGGAGCTGCACGCGCGAGGGGGATCCGTGGATGGGAACCTGCTCGATCCTGTATCCGGAGGTCGTCGAGCACAAACTCAAGATGGTGGATGAGCGTCTGGCCCTCAAGCCGCAGAAGATCATGCTCGACTTCTGGCGAAACGGTGCCTGGACGTATGCCCGCGAATATTCGGCGCCCGCTCTGGCCGAATGGAAGCGTCTCTATGGCGACGAACCGGTGCCGGAGGCGACCGATCCGCGCTGGCAGAAGATGGTGGGGGCGCACTTTGACGACTACCTGCGGAAGTTCTCGGCGAAGTGCCGTGCGGCGGGTGTGGAGTTCATCGGCGGTTTTGTGGGGATCGACGACAAGGATGACGCGTCGCTGCGTAGCCGGACCTGTGGGTTTTCGTGGCGGTCGCTCGCGAAGGAAGGGGTGTTCGATGCGGTCTATGTGATGAGCGTCACCTACGACCCGAAGGATCCGTTCGGTTCCACGGAGCGCATCTACCGAAACGTGATGGCGAACTGCGGCAAGGCGAAGGTTTATTTCCCGCTTGCCTCGTACAACTTTGAGAAGTGCGGCATCGGCGAATACGCGAAGCTGACGAAACTTTCCGAAGCCGAGGTGACGAAGAGACTCGTCAAGATGGCTCGCGATGCCGGCGCGCGCGGCATCGTTTTGGAGTGCGTCGATTACGGCAACTACCGTCCGGACGTCTGCGCCGCCATCGCCGAGGCAATAAGATAATCCATTCAGAAATTCCGACATCCCGGCGTTTCAATTACGATAAAAGTAATTTGAGAAACATTCTTCGATGTGTTTTTGATATAATTCGTGGCAAATAGGCAAGGAGTGTCATCGCACGCCTGGCCCAAAACGCAAAACGCGAGGGAGAACGACATGAAAATGAAATCGCTGCTTGTTGTTGCCGCCGCCGTAATCGGCGGTTCGGCGTTCGCCGGGGAATTTGTCTGGAATGGAGCGGGCTCCGACTCCAACTGGACCACGCCGCAGAACTGGGGCAAGACCTCGGCTGGCGACTATCCC
>CACZCD010000008.1 GCA_902779565.1 uncultured bacterium
GGCGAAGAGCTCGCCTTCAACGGCGATGTCGATTTCACGCCGGAAGGCAAGCCGATGTGGATTTCCACCAGAAGCCGGGATTGCAGGTATGTTGCGTTCCTCTCGCCGGAAGGCGTGAGCGATGCCGGCGCGGGGAAGCCGGTTGCGTACTACGTGCCGGGTTGGCTGCGCACGGGGCGGCGAAGCGACGCGCCCACGTGGACGAGCTTCACCAACACGTTCAGTGATGCGAGGTGCGAGAGCTTCTCGTACTGGAACGGGAACGAGAAGTGGCGCAAGTCGCTCAAGAACGCCGACAGCCAGTGGGCGATGCTGTCGCGGGAACTTGAGCAGATGCCGGAGTCCGTGCGCACGAACGTGACGCTTGTGGGGCATTCGCTCGGCGCGCGTATCGTGGTGCGCACGCTTGCGAACCTTGCCGGAAAGGGGATGAAGGTGCGGCAGGGAATCCTGCTCGGGGCGGCGATCCGAAATGACGATCCCGACCTCCAGCGCATGGGCGGCGCTTCGGTGCAGCCGGTGCTGAACCTGCGCAATCCGAACGATGTGACGCTCAAGTACATCTATCGCGTCGCGGGCGGCGAGAAGGGGCCGGCGCTGGGTGTGGCCGGATGTTCGGTGACGAACGTGGTTGACCGCGTGGTGCCGGGCGACATCACGTCCGAGACAGAGATCGCGGCGGCGTGGGGCAAGGTGGACCTGCTCAAGCGCATCGCGAGCCACCACGCGCTCTTCTACCTTTCCGCCCTCCGCAAGAGGAATGAATTCCCAAACCAATAGCGAGCGGGATAGTCGCTTGCGCGATGTGGTATAATATTACGCTTTCGAAAGGTATGAAATGAACAATCTGACTGCAGACGAACTGAGAGAGGCGTATCTGTCCTTCTTTGAATCCAAGGGGCATGCGCGCATTCCGGGGGCTTCCCTGATTCCGGAGAACGATCCGACGGTGCTTTTTACGACGGCGGGCATGCATCCGCTCGTGCCGTACCTGATGGGGCAGATGCCGCATCCGGCGGGGACGCGTCTCACCGATGTGCAGAAGTGCGTGCGCACGGGCGACATCGACGAGGTGGGCGACGCCGCGCATCTCACGTTCTTCGAGATGCTCGGCAACTGGTCGCTCAACGACTACTTCAAGAAGGAGGCGATCACTTGGAGTTTCGAGTTCCTTACAGAGAAGCTCGGCTTCAGCCCTGATCAGCTCAGCGTCACCGTGTTCAAGGGTGAGGGCCAGGAGGGTGAGCCGGGCTACATTCCCGCCGACGAGGAAGCCGCCGCCATCTGGCGGTCGCTCGGCATCCCGGATGAGCGCATCCACCGTCTGCCCCGCGAGGACAACTGGTGGGGTCCGGCCGGCACGACCGGTCCCTGCGGTCCCGATACCGAGATGTTCATCGATACGGGCAAGGAGAAGTGCGGCCCCGACTGCCGCCCCGGCTGCCACTGCGGCAAGTACATCGAGATCTGGAACGACGTGTTCATGCAGTACAACAAGAACGCGGAAGGGAAGTTCGAGCCGCTCGGGCGTCACAACGTCGATACGGGCATGGGCGTGGAGCGCACGGTGTGCATGCTCTCCGGCCAGCCGACCGTGTTCGACACGGAGATCTTCGCGCCCATCATGGCGAAGATCGACGAGCTTTCCACCACGAAGCCGGACGATCCCGAGCTGACGCTCCGCGCGCGCCGCATCGTCGCGGACCACATGCGCACGGCGACGTTCATCCTCTGCGATCCGAAGGGCGGCGTGAAGCCCGGCAACCTCGGCGCGAACTACGTGCTCCGGCGTCTCATCCGCCGTGCCGTGCGCTACAGCCGCTTCCTCGGCATCGCGCCGGGATTCACGGTGAAGCTCGCCGAGACGATCTGCGAGAAGTACAAGCACATCTATCCCGAGCTGGCGGAGAACCTCGCCACGTGCAAGACCGACCTTGAGGCCGAGGAGAACCGCTTCAACCAGACGCTCGACAAGGGCGCGGCGATGTTCGCGAAAGTTGCCGAGCAGCTGAAGCTCCACAACCAAACGCAGATTTCCGGCAAGACGGCGTTCAAGCTCTACGACACCTTCGGCTATCCGCTGGAGATGACGCTTGAACTGGCCAAGGAGCAGGGGCTGGAGGTCGATGTGGCCGGTTTCGAGGAGGCGAACCGCAAGCATCAGGAACTTTCGCGTACCACGTCGGCCGGTTCGTTCAAGGCGGGCCTGCAGGACAACTCCGAGGTCGTCACGCGGATGCACACCGCCACGCACCTCCTGCACGCGGCGCTCCACAAGGTGCTGGGTCCGACGGCGAATCAGAAGGGTTCCAACATCACGGCGGAGCGTCTGCGCTTCGACTTCACCTGGCCCGAGAAGATGACGGACGAACAGATCGCCGCCGTCGAGAAGCTCGTCAACGAGTGGATCCAGCAGGGCATCGAGGTGACGAAGAAGACCACGACCGTCGAAGAGGCGAAGGCTGAGGGCGCGATGGCGCTCTTCGGTTCAAAGTACGGCGATCAGGTGACGCTCTACACGATCGGCGACGTCTCGAAGGAAATCTGCTGCGGTCCGCACGTGCAGAACACGAGCGAACTGGGCAGCTTCAAGATCCAGAAGGAGCAGTCGTCCTCTGCGGGCGTGCGTCGCATCAAGGCTGTGATTGGGAATATGTGATTAGTGACTAGTGGTTAGTGGCTAGTGGCTAGTGGCTAGTAGATGAGAGAGGGAGGCAAGATGAAGGACATAGTACTGGTGCGGGGATTTGTTGCTGCGGCGGTGTTCTGCACGGTCGGCGCTGTGTGTGGTGCGGAGTTCACGCATGAACTCAAGAGCGAGGCGAAGCCGTGGACGAGCGAGAAGTTCCTTGATGATCCGCAGGAGTTCCACTTTGCGATCATCGGCGATCTCACCGGCGGCGAACGCAAGGGCATCTATGCGAAGGCGGTCACGGCGCTCAACCTGCTGCGTCCGGAGTTCGTGATGTCTGTGGGCGATCTCGTGGCGGGCGGCGGGGTATCGCGGCCCGATCTCGAAAAGCAGTGGGCGAGTTTCCGCGCACGGACGGCGAAGCTGGAGATGCCGTTCTTCCATGTGGTGGGGAACCACGACATCTGGACCGGCATCAAGGGCATGACCCCTGGGCGGCAGACCTCCATCGATCTCTGGAAGGAGTTGCATGGCACGAACACGTACTACAGCTTCACGTACAAGGGGTGTCTGTTCGTGTGCCTCAATTCGATGGAGCGGCACGACTACTATCCGCCGCGCGAACCGTTGCCGGAATCGCAGCTCGAATGGGCGGCGGGCGAGTTCGAGCGGCATGCTGACGCACGGTGGCGGTTCATCTTCCTCCACAAGCCGCTCGATTTCATGAGCGACAGTTGGCTGCGGTTCGAGCGCCGGATCCAGAAGTATGGCTACACGGTGTTCTTCGGCGACTGGCACAACCACTGTACGGCGGTGCGTCACGGGAAGAAGTACCACATGGTCGGCACGACGGGCGGCGGATTCGACTGCGGCGCGACAGGTGACGACCTTCGGTACGGCATCATGGATTCAATCACGTGGGTCACGGTCACGAAGAAGGGACCGGTCGTCTCGAACCTCGCGCTCTCCGGCATCCACGGCGACACGATCCAGACGTGTGCGACGACGAAGGGCTGGATCGAGGCGCCGCTCGACTATCCTTCGCATCTTTCGGAGGATCCCGCCAAGTATGCGAACGAGAAGAACACGGCGATGATCCCGACCGAAGTGATGGAGGGGCCGGGGTACGACTGGCACTTCAAGCTCGCGGTGATGTTGCGGCAGGGGTGCGTCTATGATGCTGGCATTGAGAAGTTCAAGCCGGGACGGAAGCACGTGATTCTTCTGGGCGACGAGACGGCGAGCGCATGCGCGGCGGACTACGGCGCGGACTGGCAGGTGTTCGACATGGGCTTTCCGGGCGACAAGGTTCAGAACGTGATGTGGCGCGTCATTCAGGGGACGCTTGCGGGCTACCTCCCGGACCGGATCGTCATCTCCGTCGGCAAGCACAACAGGGGCGCGAACACGGAGGCGGAGATTGCCGCCGCGCAGGCCAAGCTAATCGGCCTCGTGCGCGAACGCGCCCCGCAGGTTGAGCTTGTGGTGAAGTGACGCGGCTGGACCGTCGCGTTAGCGCGCCGTTTCGCTGTCTTTGCCGCTGTGGCGGGCGAGGAAGTCGCGGGTGGTGCGCATGACCACCGGCGAGAGCAGGATCAGCGCGACGAGGTTCGGGAACGCCATCAGTCCGTTGAAGATATCCGCGATACCCCACACCATCGAGACGGTGAGGTAGGGTCCGATCGCGACGACGGCGACGTAGAGGAGCCGGTAGCCTTTGATGATGTGGGTGCGGTGCATCCCCACGAGGTACTCCAGGCATTTCTCCGAATAGTAGTCCCAGCCGAGAATCGTGGTGAAGGCGAAGAACGCCAGCGCCGTCATCAGGAAGAAGGGCACGATCGCCGCGCCACCGGGAATGAAGGAGAGTCCGCGCGAGAAGGCCTCGATCGTCACGTTCACGCCCTCAAGCTTGAGGGTTGGATCCCATGCGCCGGAGAGGACGATCGTGAGGCCTGTCATGGTGCAGATCACGGTGGTGTCGATGAAAGTGCCGGTCATCGACACGAAGCCCTGCCGGGCCGGCTCGTTCGTCTTTGCGGCGGCGGCGGCGATCGGTTCGGAGCCGAGGCCGGCCTCGTTCGAGAAGATGCCGCGGGCGACGCCCTTCTGCAGGGCGATGAACAGCGTGCCGACGGCGCCGCCCGTCACGGCGGCGGGATTGAACGCCGCCTTGACGATCAGGCAGAGGGCGTCGGGGATCTTCTCGAGGTTGCCGAGCATCACCAGCAGGCAGACGAGCGTGTAGGAGACGGCCATGAAGGGCACCACCACCATCGAGACCTTCGCGATGCGCTTGAGTCCGCCGATGACCACGAGCCCCACGCAGAGCGTGACGGCCGCGCCCGCGATCATCACGGAGAGGGAGTAGGTGTTCCCGAGTATCTGGATGCCGGTCGTGGGGTCGCTTGGGTTGAAGGAGGGGTCGAAGAACCGCTGGACGGCCGAGGCGATGCCATGGATCTGGGTGATCGTGCCGGTTCCGAAGAGTCCGGCGCAGATGCCGAACGCCGCGAACAGCACGGCGAGCGGCTTCCATTTCCGGCCGAGTCCGCGCTCGATGTAGTAGAAGGGACCGCCCAGCACGCGTCCGTCCGGGGCGACCTCGCGGTACTTCACCGCCAGCAGGCCCTCGGCGTACTTGGTCGCCATGCCGAACAGGGCGGCGACCTCCATCCAGAAGAGCGCGCCGGGACCGCCGGTGGTGATGGCGGTCGCCACGCCGACGATGTTGCCGGTGCCGATTGTGGCGGAGAGGGCGGTGCAGAGCGCACCGAATGCCGACACCTCGCCGTGGTGCCCCTCGCCCTGATGGAACACGTACCGGAAGGCGCTCCCGAGATGGAGGATGTGCCGGAAGCGGAGCATCAGCGAGAGCACGATGCCGGTTGCGAGGATGGAGCCGATGAGCGGGATGCCCCATACGAGGTCGTCCACCTGGTTGACGATCTTTGTCAGCGATTCCAGCGTAGCGGCAAGGTCCATGTCAGATTCTCCATCCTCCAATGTTGAAAATACGGCAGATCTCGGAAATCAAAATCGCGAGCACCAGAAGGGGCGCGACGAACTTCACCATCACGGCGTAGAAGAGCCGGAAGCCCACGGCGCTGCCGTCGCGCTGGCATTCCGCCAAAATGCGTTTCGGGTGCAGCACCCAGCCGACGAACGCGCAGATGAGCGCGGCCACGATGGGCGTGAGAACGTTCATCGACGAGTCGAAGAAGTCGAGCGCGGGGAGCCCGAACGGCTTGAACACCGCCCAGCGTCCGTAGCCGAACGCGGAGAGCGAGCCGAGGACGACGGTCCAGAGCATGACGGCGGAGACGGCGGCGTTGCGCCGGATGTGGAAGAAGTCGCACACCGCCGCCACGCACGCCTCCGTCATCGAGATGGCGCTCGTGAACGCGGCGAAGAGAACGAGCACGAAGAAGAGGAATCCCACCCAGGCGCCGGCGGCGCCGAGCGAGGCGAACACCTTCGGGAGCGTGACGAACATGAGTCCGGGGCCGGCGTCGATCGCGGCGCGCCCGCCGCCGGACTTCGCCGCGAACATCACCACGACGGGGATGATCATGAAGCCGGAGAGGATGGCGACGAAGGTGTCGGCGGCGACGATCCGCACGGAGGCCTTGGGGACGGAGTCGCAGCGGCGCATGTAGCTGCCGTAGGTGATCATGATGCCCATCGCGAGGGAGAGCGAGTAGAACATCTGCCCCATCGCGCCGAGGATGACCTTGCCGAGGTTGTCGCACGACGAGAAGTCGGGGATGAGGTAGAAGCGGATGCCTTCGCCGGCGCCGGGCAGCAGGGCGACATAGACGGCCAGCCCCACCGCCATCAGCAGGAGGATCGGCATCATCACGAGGTTGGCCTTCTCGATGCCGTTCTTCACGCCCATCACGATCACGGCGCATGACACCGCCGTGAAGATCGCCATGCACACGAACGGGTCCCACGGCGCGGTGATGAACGAATCGAAGAACCCCTGCGGGTTCTCGAGTCCGCCGCCGCCCGCGACGAGCTTGAGGTAGGCGGTGAAGTACTTGATCACCCAGCCGCCGATGACGTTGTAGTAGGGGAGGATGAAGAGCGGCACGATTGTGGACAGCACGCCGAGGAAGTTCCAGCGCGGGTGGCCGAGCGCACGGAATGCCGTGAGCTGGCTCTGCCGCGAGTAGCGTCCGATCGCGATCTCCGTGATGAGCAGCGTGAAGCCGAGCGTGAGCGACAGGGCGAGGTACACGGCGATGAACACGCCGCCGCCGTAGCGCGCCGCGAGGTAGGGGAAGCGCCAGAGGTTGCCGAGGCCGATCGCCGAAGCCGCCGCCGCGAGGACGAACGCCACCGAACCTGACCAACTCGCGCGCTTGGGCTTCTCCATGTGCCGGTTACGCCTTTCCGGAGAGGGTATCAATGCCGGAGGTGGTACCGAACACGATAAGCTTGTCCTCGGCCTCGAACGCGTCGTTGTTGGGGTTCGGGATGATGATCTGGAGCGGCTTCCGGTTGTTCTTCGGGTCGGGACGGCGGATGCAGAGGACGGTCACGCCGCTCTTCTTGCGGAGATCCGCTTCGGCGAGCGTCTTGCCCACGCACGCCTCCGGCACGTCGATCTCGGCGAGGGAGAGGCCCTCGGAGATCTCCAGAAGGTCGTAGGCGTTGTGTTCCGTGATGCTGCGCGCGAGGCGGTGGGCGCTTTCCCGGTCCGGATAGACCACGTGGTCCGCGCCGAGCTTGTCGAGGATTTTGCCGTGGATCTCGCTGGTCGCCTTGGAGATGACGTTTTTGATCCCCAGTTCCTTGCAGTTGGCGGTCACGAGCATGGAGGCCTCGACGTTCGAACCGATGGCCACGACAACGGTGTCGCATTCCGAAATGCCGGCGGATTCAAGGGCGTTGGCGCTTGTCGCGTCACACTGGATGGCCCAGGTGACCTTCTTGATGGCGCTCTGCACAAGCGCATTGTTGCGGTCGATCAGCAGAACCTCGATTCCGGTTTCCGCCAATGCTTCCGCGAGAGAGAGGCCGAACCTTCCGGCCCCGATGATTCCAACTCTTTTCATTTAAGTCCCTATTTGGTGCACAGGTGCGTAATGTACCATATCTTTCGGTAAAATCAAGCGAAAATGGGTGATAGGGAAGATTCCGCAGTGACGGCCGTCACGGACAGCGCTCAACGCGGAAGTCGTAGAAGAAGTTCCGGCCCTCGCAGGCGATGATGCCGGCGAGGAAGGTATCCGGCAGCCGGTCGTCAACATAGCTGAGGGTATAGCCCCCGCACGCCACCTTCATCTCCTTGCGTCCGTTCTTGTTATATGCGACGGCGACCTGGAGATCGTACCGTTCGTTGGCGCGGAACTCCGCCGCCTTCGGCAGAAGCAGCGAAGCGGCCTTGTGCCACCGCTGACGCCCGTTCACGAAGAAATGGTGCCACACGTTGATGCCGCCGTCGTAGAGGCACACCTCCCAGTGGTCGCGGAACTCCGCCGCCCCCGTCTTGGCGTCCGGCACGAGAAAGGGCGCCAGCACCACGATGGGGGCCATGCGATGGTCGAAGGACATCGTGGATGAGACGCGCGAGCCGATCTCGAAGCGGCTGCGGTGCATGAGCGCGGCGTAAACCGTGTCGTGGTGCTTCCGGTACACCTCGTCGCCGGGCACGTCCGGGCAATGGTTCACAATCGCGTCGTCGCGCTGGTCGAAGGTACCGAGGTAGTCCCAACGCCAGCTCTTCGCGGGAAAGAAGTCCGCCGGATCCCATTTCCCGCGCGCGAAGGAGACCTTCACGGGCTGCCGCCGGACGGCCTCGATCCGCTGCCCGTCCGCAATGAGGCGGGCGGCGAGCCGCGGATAGTCGAGATCCTGCGCGGCGCAGCCCGCTTCGATCGCGAGCGCGGCCGCCGTCGCGGCGGACTGCCCGAGCGCGAAGAACACCGGCTCCATGCGGATCGACCCGTAGGCGATGTGCGACGCGGAGAGGCACACCGGCACGAACAGGTTCCCGCATTCGGCCTTCTTCGGCAGGATGGCGCCGTAGTCGATCGGATAGGGACCTTTCCGCACGCCGACCTCTACGTTCCCCTCGTTCCGCACGAGGCCGCCTTCCGCCACATAGCGCCGCACATGATGCGAATCCATCGTGTAGGCGGCGAGCGCGATCGGCCGCGGTGCCGTCTGCTCATGCGTGCAGTGGTGCTCGGTCATCACGAAATCGCCCACCATGCGGCGTGCTTCGCGCACGTAGAGCTGCCGCTGCCAGCCGTCGCCGAAACCATCGAGGAACTCGTCCTTGCAGGTGCCCCATTTCGATGCGAAGTTGCGCACCGCCTGCGGCACGCGCGGATGGTTCGCGAGCGTCCAGAAGAACCCCTGCTGGTAGCGGAGATGGGCCGCCACGATCCGTTCGCGGTCCGCATACGACGCTTCGGCGTAGGACCAGTTCTGTCCGATGAAGTCCGTGGAGGTGCCGAGGTTGTTGTTCGTGTCCGTCTTGCGGTTCGGCTGCCGCGCATTGCCGATCACGCCAATCCCCTCGCCCGCCTCGAGGTTGCGGAAGAGCAGCTCGTAGTCGCGTTCGTCGTAGCCGGCGGGCTTCTTGAACGGGATGCGGTTCTCCGGAACATCCGTGAGGCAGCTGCGGAAGCAGTAGGCCTGCACGCGGGCGTCGCCCGTGCCGGGCGGCTCGATTGGGCCCGGCTCGATGCCCGGCAGGATGCCGCTCTTCGGATCGCCGGGCTTCACATAGGCGCTCACGCCCGGCTTGAAGTTGTGGTGGTTCGCGCTCGGCACGAACGGCTGGCAGCCGTTCAGCGTTTCGCCATAGACGCTGTTCGATTCGCGCCCGACCGTGTACGAGACGCCCGCCGCCGCCATGAGATCGCCCTCGTAGGTGGCGTCGATGAACATCTTCGCGGCGAAACGCCGCCCCGACTCCATGCGGATCGCGACGATCTTCCCCTCCGCCTTCTCCACGCCGAACCCGCCGCGGTCGAGCCGCTCGCCGCGCACGATCGTCAGCTCGTCGCGCTTCACCCAGCCCTCGAGAATCGCGAGCGCCACCTTCGGCTCGAAGGTCCACATGGCGTCTTCGCGCCAGAAGTCCGCCTCCCAGTTCTTGATCTTCGGGTGGTTCTTCTTGTAATCCTCGCGTCGCTCGTAGTTCCAGCTGGCGTCGTCCGCATAGTGGGCCTTGACGGCGCGGTAGAACTCGCGGGCGATGCCGCCGATGGCGGACTTGTTGCCGATGTCCGTCTGGCCGAGCCCACCGGTCGTGAGCCCGCCGATGCGGCCTTCAGGTGCGATCACCACGGCGCGGCACCCCATTCGCGAGGCCTGAACCGCCGCCGAGATTCCGGCCGACGTGCCGCCGTAGATCACGATGTCGTAGAGGTTGGATGCGCTTTGCGCAGGGCTCGGAAATGTCACGGCCGAAACAAAGGCCGCCACGGCAAGAGAGATAGGTTTCATAGGTCGCGCATTATATCATAAAGCGCGCGGAGGCCGCAGCCGGACCTGCTCCAGTGTAAGATTGCGCCGCGCAGAGCGTTTTTTGGTATAATGCGCGCCATGAAAATAACAGAAGTCAACGTCTATTTTGTCCGCCCGCGCTGGGGCTTCGTGGAAATCATCACCGACGGCGGTCTTTCGGGCTGGGGTGAAGCCGTTCTGGAAGGGCACGCGAAGGCCGTGCTCGCGTGCGTGGAGGAATACCGCGACTACCTGATCGGCCAGGATCCTTCGCGCATCGAGGATATCTGGAGCACCATCTACCGCGCGGGGTTCTACCGCGGCGGCGGCGTGATGATGAGCGCGCTCTCCGGCATCGACCAGGCGCTCTGGGACATCAAGGGCAAGGTGTTCAACGCGCCGTGCTACGAGCTGATGGGCGGACGGTGCCGCGACCGCATGAAGGTGTATTCCTGGATCGGCGGGGACCGGCCCGGCGACACGGGGCGCGCCGCCAAGGAGAAGATGGAGGCCGGCTTCTCGGCCGTGAAGATGAACGCCACCGAAGAGCTGCAGATGATCGACACCTACAACAAGGTGGATGCCGTGCTTTCCCGCGTACAGGAGATCCGCGACGCCTGCGGCAAGTACTTCGGCATCGCGATCGACTTCCATGGACGCGTCCACAAGCCGATGGCGAAGGTGCTCGCGAAGAAGCTCGAACAGTTTGACCCGATGTTCATCGAAGAGCCCGTCCTCTGCGAGCATCTGGAGGACTTCAAGGAGATCGCCGCCGCGTGCAACGTGCCGATCGCGACGGGCGAACGCCTCTTCACGAAGTACGACTTCAAGCGTCTGCTCGCCGCGGGCGGCGTGGACATCATCCAGCCCGACCTTTCGCACGCGGGCGGTCTCACGGAGGTGAAGAAGATCGGTGCGATGGCCGAGTCCTACGACGTGGCGCTCGCGCCGCACTGCCCGCTCGGGCCGATCGCGCTCGCCGCCTGCCTGCAGGTGGACGCCACGAGCTACAACGCCGTCATCCAGGAGCAGTCTATCGGCATCCACTACAACGTGGGCAAGACGGTTCTTGACTATGTGACGAACAAGGACGACTTCAAGTTCACGGACGGCTATGTGAACCTGCCGCGTCTGCCCGGTCTCGGCGTGGAGGTGAACAAGGAGCTTGTCCTTGAGGAGAACAAGACGCCCCACAACTGGAAGAACCCGGTCTGGCGCCACGCCGACGGCTCCGTCGCCGAGTGGTGATTGCATGCGCAATGGTTTAAAGGCTGCGTTCTGCGCCGTTTTGGGCGCCCTTGCGGCGGGCGTTGCAGTTGCGGGGGCGGAGAATCGGAGCGGTACGGCCTCGGGATCGCCGTCGTCTTCGCCGCCCGTGACGTTCCGTGTGGCCACATTCAATATCCGGATCGACGTTGGCAAGAAGGGCCAGCCGATCGACAAGGGCGACAATGCCTGGCCCAAACGGCTGCCACGGGTTGTGAAGGTCATACGGGACGGCGGTTTCGCCCTGATCGGATTCCAGGAGGTAACCAAGAGCATGTGGTCCAATCTCGTCACGTCCCTGCCAGAGTATGCGTTTGCCGATGGACCAGACAAGCAGGGTCCGAACCCGATCGCCTACAATCCGAAACTGTTCGAACGCATGGACTCCGGAAGGTTCGCGCTTTCGGCGAAGCCTAACGACTTCAATGCGCCGACATGGGGCGCTTCGGGCGTGCGCATTTGCCAATGGGCAAAGCTGAAGCACAAGCCGACCGGACGCATCATTCGGGTGTTCTGCCAGCATCCGGACTGGAAGAGCCAGGAGTCGCGTTCGAAGGGTATGGCGCTTGTCCTCGGGAAGGCGAAGAAGGCGATCTCCGAGGGCGAGGATGTGATTATGACAGGTGATCTGAACGAGATGATCGGCGGCACGGTTTCCTGGTCGCCGCCCGATCCCGAGCGCCCGTTCGGCGACTCCATCCGCCTGGCGAAGGACGTGCTGCGCGATGCCTTCGAAGCGACAGAAACTCCCCATACAGGCCCTGTCTTTACGTTTCATGGCTATAAACCGTCGGCAACGCTGCGTCTCGACTACATCTTCGTGTCCGACGCATTCCGTGTGCTGCGTCATCACACGCATGCAGACCGTCCGGGCGGCAAGTTCCCGTCCGACCACGACGCCGTTTCGGCCTTGCTCGGCCTTTAGATGGACGCTATTCAGCCCATTACTTCAAAATGGGCAAAAAGACTTGACATAAATAGACTCTATGATATATTACGCAGCAGTTAGTTTTTAAGGAGGATTGTTGCTATGATGAGAAGAGGGTTTTGTGCGGTCGTGATTTCGTTGACGGCACTGTCGCTGTCAGTAGTCTATGCGACGGACTACACATGGAACGGCGGAGCGTCCGGTGAATGGACGACACCATCCAACTGGCTACCCGATACCGGCTACCCGAACGCCGCGGACGATACGGCGGCGTTCACGCCCTCGGCGGCGACGGCGGTCACCATCGGTTCGGCGGTGACGGTGCAGGGAATCACGGTGGGCGGCACAAGCGCGCTCACGATCACCGGCGAGGCGATCACGCTCGGATCAGGCGGCATCACGAACACCTCGACGGCGGCGGTGGGCATCTCGGGTACGCTTTCCAGCTCCAATCCGGCGGGTCCGCTGCATCTCGGCGGCGTGATCTCCGGTTCGGGCGGACTGTACAAGACCGGCTCCGGCGAGCTCCACCTGTACGGCGCGAACACGTTCACGGGCAACTTTGAGGCATTGGGAACGGGCAATACCAAGACCGGCGCGACAATCTCCAGCACAACCCTCGGTTCCGGCGAGACGTTCATCTACGACGGCAGTGCGCTTGGTGCGACGCACGCCTACTTCGACAAAGGGAAGACTCAGGAGACCAGCTTGGGCGCACGGCTCAATGTCATCGGTCCGATGATGATCGACATCCCGATTCAGCTGACCGGCGACAAAAGCAATAACAATTCATTGCTTCTCAGCGGCGGGGACATAACGTTCAACGGGGATGTTGATAGCAAAGGCCGCGCACGGATACGCCTGAAGAGCGCCATCAAGGTCCATTTCAAGGGAAAACTGACGCATACGAACTAGCTGGATCTCCATGTTGTCGTAGCCGGAGCCGAGGTGTACCTCTACAAGCCGATCTACAATTCCACCTGGTTCAGTGACAACAAAGTGGGCGCTAAGCTGCATCTGCTCGGTACGGGCGGGACGTTGGTGAACTGGTTCCATGACGCCGGCACCATAGTGTGCGACGACGAGGACGTAATACCTCCCCTGCTGAACTTTTTTCAGTTCAACACGGACGCCTGCATCATTGATCTCAACGGCTATGACCAGAGTTGCACAACCGTTAACGTATCGAATATCAAATTTACATACGTGCCGACGATATCGAGTCCTGAAGGGCGTCCTGCAAAGATGCGTTTTGTTGGGACAAAGCTCCGCTCGTTCGGCATGGCGATGAAGTTCACTGGCACGTCGGGCATGGAGTGGGATCCGCAAAATGCGGAGATAGCATATACGCAGAGCAACACGGTCTCCACGACCACGGGCGAGCTGGACATCAAGAGCGGCATGTACCGGCTGACCAAAGGCGCGACGTTCACGGCACTTTCCTCGTTCAAGCTTGCGGACGGCGCGAGCTTTGAGGTGGCGAGCGGTTCGGGCAACGGCTTTCAGGCCATGACCGCTGAGGTCGGGAGCACGGCGACGTTTTCGCTCCCGAGCGACGTGAACCTCTCTTTCGGAACGCTGACCCTCGGCGGAAATCCCGTGGCGGAGGGGACGGTGCTGACGGCGACTTCACATCCCGGGTTGGTCTCTGGTGCGGGCAGGATCACGGTAACGGGCGCACGCGCGAAGGCCTACTGGAAGGGCGCGGCTGGCGGACGCTGGGGCGATGCCGCGAACTGGTCCATCAACTCGGTGCCGGACATGAACTACGATGTGGTGCTCACGAACGCGTCGGTGCTTGTGGATGAGGCGATCGCGCCGGTACACACGATCACGGTCGGCGACGGCACGAAGGCGGCCACGATTACCGTGACGAACGCGAACTCCACGCTCACGGCGAACTATTTTGCCATCAAGGACAAGGGGGTGGTGACGAGTGCGGGGCCGTTCACGAACGCGATGTACATGTCGCGCGTGCATATCGTCTGCACGAACCTTGAGATTATGGCGGGCGGCAAGATCGATGTGTCTGAGAAGGGATGGTCGGGAGCGGTTTGGACGAACATACCTGGTGACACGAGATACGCGGTATTGTCGCACTTCGGATATGGACCCGGCGCGGGAGGCCCCGTCATAAACGGTTTGGCTGGTTTGTCTGGCGCATGGCATGGCGGGCGCGGTTCGTCGTATTGGCTGCTCTCAAATACGCAGAAGGTGATCTATGGCGATGCGGCTCATCCGGTCACGCCGGGTTCCGGCGGAGACCTGCCGATCGGCTACGGCGGCACGGCAAGCGGCGGCGTGCGGCGCGGCTGGTCTGGCGGCGGCGTGGTGCGGATCGAGGCGACGGGAGATGTGGCTGTCAAAGGGTCGATTCTCGCAAACGGCAAAGGATCGGAGGATAGAGGCGGGAACCGCGACACGGGGTCATCCGGCGGATCCATCTGGATCACGTGCAAGACGCTCTCGGGGTCCGGCACCATCAGCGCGGAAGGCGGCAGCGGCGGCGATCCGCGCATGCCGGCGGGGTTCTGGCGCAACGACAAGACGACCGACCTCAAGTTTGGGTTCCCGGGCGGCGGTGGGCGTATCGCAATTGATTACGATTCCGCAGCGCAGGCGGAGGCCAACGTGGACGGAATCTTCATCTCGGCGGCGGCGGGTGAGCACCATACGGGCTACACTTCGCTCGCGACGCGCGACAACTGGGAGGACGCGGCGGAATCGGGGACTCTGCACTTCAGCGACACGGCGCTCGTGAAGCGCCTTTTCGGCAAGGGCATCTCCGGTCGCGTGGTGGGGCTTACGGGGCTTTCGTTCGACGGAGATCTCGATTTCACGCGCGGGTTCTTCCAGCCGATGGAGGAGGGCTTCACGCTCACGGTGGCGGGCGATCTCACGGTGACCAGCAAGACGGCGAGGCTTGAGGTGGGCGGCGTGTGCCTGACGAACCTCTCCTCGCGCCCGACGATCTGGGGCGGACGGCAGCTGAACCTGCTGACGGTGGGCGGCGACTTTACGGTGGCGAACGGCGGCTCGTTCGCGATCCGGGCGGCCGAGACGAACGCCTCGATGCGGTGGGGCGCGGAGGTGCGCGTGACGGGCGCGATGACGGTCGGCTCCAACGGCTACGTGTACGCATCGAGCGATGGCGTGAACTTCGGTGCGCCGCGTTTCCGGCCGGGGTCGCTTACGGTCGCCAGAGGCGGCACGCTTTCGGCGGACAAGCGCGGCGGGTTGGGGCGGCATGTCGATTCTACCCGACGCAATTTGGGATATCCCGCCGACTTGAACAACAACTATGGCTATGGCCCGGGCGGCGGGTACAAGCCGAACGCGGCGGGGCACGGCGGACGCGGCGGACGTTCCGGCATTGTGGGCGCGCAGCTGTATGGCATATATGGCGAACCGTATGACGACGAGTGGTTCCCGATCTGGCCCGGTTCCGGCGGCGGGTGCGATGCGGTCAGCGCATCCTATGGTTCAGGAGGTACGGGCGGCGGCATCATCCATGTGACGACACCGGGCGCGATCGTGGTGGATGGCACGGTGTCGGCGGATGGCGGCATGGATGCGTTCTACAGTACGGATCAAATGTACCGGTTCGGTGCGGGTTCCGGCGGCACGGTGTTCCTTTTCGGCGAGACGTTCACGGGCGGCGAGGGCGCACAGATCACGGTAAAAGGTGGCGACGGCTACCAGCGCTCGCAAGGCAACCAGCTTACCGGCACGGGTGCGGGTGGACGCATCGCCATCTGGACGGGCTATAGCATCCATGAAGGCGGCACGTTCCATACGCACAAGCGCATGGAATGCCCGTTCGAGTTCGCGGGGACGTTTAGCGCGGCGGCGGGCGAACGGCTGATTCCGCCAGAAGGCTCGCAGCCGAATTCCGCAGAGGATATCGCGTTCAGTATCGGCGAAAGCGGCACGGTGCGCTTCGGCGAGTACGTGCGCGTGCCCGGAGCGAGGATCATCATAAGGTAGTGGTTAGTGGTTAGTTGTTAGTGGTTAGTTGTTAGTGGTTAATGGAGACAACGATGAAGCGAGCGGTTGTTCTTGTTGCGGCGGTGGCGGCGGTTTCGGCTTTCGCCGAGGACTATGTGTGGAACGGCGGGGCGTCCGGCGAGTGGACGCAGGCGGCAAACTGGCTGCCGAATACCGGCTATCCCGATGGCGCGGACGATACGGCGGCGTTCACGCCCTCGGCGGCGACAGAGGTCACCATCGGCTCGGCGGTGACGGTGCAGGGAATCACGGTGGATGGCACAAGCGCGCTCACGATCACCGGCGAGGCGATCACGCTTGGATCGGGCGGCCTAACGAGCACCTCAACGGCGGCGGTGGGCATCTCGAACAACCTCGTGATCGCGACGGCCGCGACGCCGCTCGCGGTCAACGGGCCGGCGACGCTCGCAGCCGCTACGCCGGCGGGTCCGCTGCACCTTGGCGGCGTGATCTCCGGCGCAGGTGGAATTGCGAAGACGGGTTCGGGCGCGTTGCATCTGTACGGCGCGAACACGTTCACGGGAGATTTCACTTCCGAAGGCAACAGCAAGCGACCAGATGGGACGGCGATCACGTCAGCGACTAATGGTAAGTCGTACACGAAGGATGGGTCGAGCGAAGTGTTCATCTACGACGGCGCGGCGTTGGGAGCGGGCACGGCGACGTTCGACTCGGGAGCGGGCACCGGCAACATCAAAGGAAGCCGCCTTACGGTGGCGGGACCTATGACGGTGACGACAGACTTGGTGCTTTCCGGCGACTATGCCGACGGTAACGGTTCGATGAAGTTTGCGGTTACGGGTGTGTACAGGTTCAAGGGCACGGTGTCTTCGCCGTTCCGCCTGCGGGTGGGGTGCCCGGACTGGCTCTACGGGGGTATTCAACATATACTACGAAGGGACGCTGAACGTGAGCCTGCTGAACGGAAGCGGAAACTATTCACATGTGTACCTGATGACCACCGGCAACTCGTTCTCCCAAAGCGGGGCGCTGACCATGCACTGCGGGGTGGAGAATGCCTATCCCGCCACCAGAAGCGGAGTATGGCGGTGGAACAGCAACTATATGAAGCTGGATCTGGGCGGGTACGATCAGAAGATAACGTCCATCAGCGGTTACGAGGAGAAGGCGAACCAGCACGGGTTCTTGTCTGCGACACCGGCGAAGGTGCGGTTCGTGGGTGTGGGAAGCAACTTCTCGTTCGGTGGGTGCTTCTATGATGCCGCAGGGCTTGAGTGGGATCCGCAGAACGCCGCCCGCACGCTTACGCTCACCAACAAGACGGCCCAGACGACGGTGGGCGATCTTGTCGCGAAGAGCGGCGTGCTGCGTCTCTCCAACGGGATCACGTTCACCCGTCTCGGACATATCTCGGTGGGCGCGAGCGGCACGTTCTCGGCGGGCGCGGGGGCGGAAATCTTCGCCACGAACGTGGTGATGGAGACGGGTGCGAAATTTGTGCTGGAGAGCGGCCGCACCATTCGCTGCATCCATGCTTCGGTTGACGGCACGCCGCTTGCCGACGGACGGTACGACGCGGACTCCACGGAAGTGGACATCGAAGGTAACGGCGTGCTGGTGGTGGACTCCACCCAGAACATCTGGGACGGCGGCGCGACGGGGAGCTGGAGCGATCCGGCCAACTGGTCGCTGGGGATGGTTCCGCAGGCGGGGCAGTCTGCGACGCTGCCGGCCGGTTGCACCGTGACGCTCGCGGAATCGACGCCCCGGCTGAAGGAAGTGGTGGTGGCCGTCGGCGCAACGCTTGTGGCGTCCAACTGGGCGACCTGCGTGAACGCGGATCGGGTGTCGGTGGCCGGCACGGTGACGGCGACGGGGCCGTTCACGAACGAACTGCATAAGTCACGCGTCTGGATCAGCTGCGGAGATCTGGAAGTTGCGGCATCGGGCAAGATCGACGTGGCCGGCAAGGGATGGAAAGGCGGCGTGAACGGCGTATATGCCCTGTCCTACACCAACTATGCCGCGCGCGCCGGCTGGGGTCCTGGAGGCGTGAGCACCGGCTACAACGGCGCTTCACACATGGGGCTTGGCGGATATCCGTCCTACTATTCATACCGGCTCAGCCGCACGTACGACGATCCGTTCGCCCCGGTGGAGCCTGGTTCAGGCGGATACGGCATGAACTACACCAGCGTGCAGACGCCTGACGGCGGCGGAGCGGTGAGGATCGAGGCGACGGGGGCTGTCGTGATGAACGGTTCGATCCTTGCGGATGGCGACGCGATCTACGCCATAAAGGCCGGAACGTCCTCCAACGACGGCGACACCGGCGCGTCAGGCGGCAGCGTGTGGATCACCTGCGGATGCCTCTCTGGCTCCGGCACCATCAGCGCGACCGGCGGTGACGGGAAGAATGGCATCTACCAGCCCAACTTCTATGCGGCCGAAGGCGGCACGAGTTCGCCTTCCCTTGCGGGTGCCGGTGGCGGCGTGCGCGTGGAGTACAACGCCTCCCGCCAGACCGCTGAGATGGTCTCCGGCATGACGATCTCCGCCGCGGGCGGCATCTGCCACGGCAAGGTTAAGCTTACATGGCCCATCATGGACCGGTACTGCTCCGAAGCGGAACCTGGCACGCTGACCTTCACGGACGACAAGCTTGTGACGGCGTTGATCGGCAATGGGCTCTGCGGGCGCATAATGGGGATCCAGTCCTACACCCATCCGGGCGACCTCGACTGGTCGTATGGGCACGTGAGGTTTGCGGCAACCGGCGTGACGGTGAACGTGACGGGGAACCTGACGATCACCGGAGGAAGTTCGCGCCTTGACGTGGGCGGCGTCTATAAGCGCATCTACGCTACGCGGCCCTATGTGGTGGCGGGCGACAGCCCTGTGGCGCTCAATGTGGGCGGAGATCTCGTCGTCTCGAACGGTGCGGCGTTTGCGGTGTACGCGGCGGCGACGAACGCGACCGACGGCTGGGGCGGCGTGGTGACGGTCGGCGGCGCCTTCTCGGTCGGCTCGGGCGGTTTCGTCTATCCCGTGAGCGACTACGTGAACACGGGCTCGCCGCGCTTCCGCGCCGGATCGTTCACGGTGGAGGAAGGCGGTTTGGTGGACGCCAACGGACGGGGAGGTTCTGGCGCGTGGTCGGCGGGCGTGTATCAGGCCAGGTACGGCGGCGAATACGCGCTCCGTTCGCGTGGCTGCGGGATTGGCGCCGGAAACAATTGCGCAAGCTCGGGGCATGGCGGAGCGGGAGCGGTCTCCTACATCGACACCTCTGTGTTCAGCGGTCGCAGCAAGAGCGCGACGGCCGGTGTCGTCTGCGACGATCCGTACAGGCCGACGCTTCCGGGCGCGGGCGGCGGCGCGCAGGGATACGGCTATCCGGGCGACGGCGGCGGCATCTTCTTCCTGGAATCGCCGGGCGCGATCCGCGTTGACGGCACGATCCGGGCGGATGGCTGGTGGGGCGTCTATTACAGCGATGGTGGCTACATGTACCAGTTCGGCAGCGGTGCGGGCGGGACGGTGTTCCTCGGCGGCGCGACGTTCACGGCAGGCGCGAATGCAAGGCTCTCCGCGCGCGGCGGCGATTCGTGGCAGACCCGCAACGACGGCGCGGACGTCTCGGCCACGGGCGGCGGCGGACGCATCGCGGTGCAGATTGGCTACGGGCGCGAGCTTGCCGGCGAACATTCGGCCTACATCCATACGCAGGACAGGAACCGTGTGGATCTCACGAATGCAGGATTCTCCTTCCTCGGCGTGGCGGACGCCTCCGGCGGCACGAACCGCTACGTCACCACCACCCACGTCGAACCGCCGGCATCCGCGCTCGGCGGCGACGGCACGGTGTGGTTCACGTTGGTGCGTCCGCCGTTCGGCGTGAAGATAATCGTGAGGTAGTTGTTAGTCGTTAGTTGTTAGTCGTTAGTGGTTAGTCGTTAGTGGTTAATGGAGACAACGATGAAGCGAGAGGTTGTTCTTGTTGCGGCGGTGGTTGCGATGGAGGCGTTTGCGGCGCTCCCGCCGGAGGCGCCGACGGTACGGCGGGATCATCCGCGCCTGTTCTTCAATTCCGAGACGTGGCCGGCGGTGAAGGCGCGCGCGTTCGGTGCGGCGAAGGGCGATCTGGACCGTCTGCTTGCGACATGCGACAAATATCCATCGAACCCCAAGTGCTCCGGCACGGAGCCGGCGCCGCCCGGATGGTCGAGCGCCACGCCGCTTCCGCCCATTAAGGAATGGGGCGTCCCGGCGGCTCGGTGTGCACTCGCGTGGCGGTTCACCGGCAAGCCCGAATATCTCGAGAAGGCGAAGCGGATGCTGGTCGTGAGCGTGGCGGCGTATGGCGAGGCGTACCGGAACCGGCGCGCGGTGTGCTGGGAGTCCACCTCGCGCATCCTCGCCATCTGCGCCTATGACTGGATCTTCGAGGCGCTCACGCCGGAGGAGCGGCGCGCGATCATCGTGCCGCTGACGCAGCATGTGGAGGATGTGCAGCCCGGCAAGGGCCGTCCCGCGATCGTGCGGCGCAACACGGGCGCCTCGACCTCCGGGTGCTACGGCGTTCCCTCGCTCCTGTGGTATTCGGGCGTGGCGGCTTGCGGCGACGGGTTCTGCGACGAGCTGGCGACGCGCCATATCAAGCAGGGCTACAAGGTGATTCTCGATACGCTTGCCTTCCGCGACAGGATCGCCGGCGACGACGGTGCGCTTTCGGGCGCCGTGGCGGGATACTCGATGGGCGCGTATCCGTGGGCGCACTTCAACTTCTTCCATACGCTCGCCTCCGCCGCCGGCGTGGACGCCGCCGCGGAGTATCCGAACCTCGCGCTCTTCCCCAACTGGATCTGGTGGAACTGGATTCCGTCGAAGGCGGGTCCGCTGCATTTCGGATTCGGCGATACGCGCCACGCGCAGAACCGACTGCCGGTCGGTTTCCTCTACGAGCACATGACGCAGTATGCCTTCTCCTACAGGAAGGTGTCGCCGGACGCGGCGCGGCTCGCGATGTCCTTGCGCGAACAGGGGCCGAAAGGCGCGCTTGGCGCTACATGGCCCATGTATCCGTTCATCTTCGTGGACGTGGACGACGTGAAGCCGTTCTCGGCGGAGGAGCTGGACGGCTTCCCGCTCAAGGCCCGCCATTTCGAGAGCGTCGGGCAGTTCGTGATGCGCAGCGGCTGGAACAAGGACGCCACGTTCTGCCTGTTCACGTCCGGCGGCGAGGTGACGCAGCACCGGCACTACGACGAGAACAACTTCGTGATCTACCGCAACGGTTTCCAGGCGCTCGATTCCGGTTCGCGCGCGCGGCAGACGGATCACAACCTCACCTACTACTACGCGCAGACGGTCGCCCACAACTGCATTCTCATCCACCGTCAGCCGGAGGAGCCGATCACGCTCTACTGGGGACTGAAGTACGATGGGCCCGAAGGGAAGTTCACGTATGGCGGACAGGGGCGTGCGAGGGCGACGCCGCTGGCGTTCGAGACGTGCGACCTATATTCCTACGTCGCATCGGACGCGACGAGCAGCTACGGCGCGAAGTGCAAGGAGGCCGTGCGGCAGTTCGTGCACGTGCTGCCGGACGTGTTCGTGGTGTACGACCGCGTGGCGGCGGCCGAAGCCTCCTACGCGAAGGAATGGCTGCTCCACACGCAGAACGAGCCGGAGATCGAGGGAGGGCTTGTCCGCGCCTCGGCCGCGGATGGCGCAATCTGCTCGCGCACGCTGCTGCCGGAAGGGGCGGAGATCGGCAAGGTCGGCGGCCCGGGCAAGGAGTACTGGTGCTCGGGGCGGAACTGGCCGCTTGATGAACGCTACGTGCGCGATTCCGAGAAGGAATGCGCGAAGAGCGGAAACGGACCTTGGTTCGGGCAGTGGCGCGTGGAGGTGAAGCCGAAGACGTCGGCGGTTGATGACCGGTTCCTGCATGTGATCAACGTGGGCGAAACCGGATGCCGTCCGGTGGAGAGCGAATATCAGAAGGGCGCAACCACCGATGGTGTGCGCATCAAGGTGCCGGGCGCGAAGGTCCGGGGCGCGGAGGGCACGCTGGAGGTGTCGGTCGTCTTCAACCGGATAGGATCGGTGGGCGGCGAGATCCATTTCCGCCTTGTGTCTGGCGACGGAAAGATAGTGTTTGCCGATAGCTTCCGCTTGGCGGAGACCGTCACACCCCAATCGGGCGTTTTTTCAGAAAGGAAATGAAGCAATGAATACATCCAGAAAAGGTTTTCTCAGTTCGATGTCGCTTGCGGCGGCGTTTGCGGGATGCAGCACCACGAAGGGGATACAGCCCACGCGCTTCAAGCCGTTCGAGGTGCCGGGGCTTAAGCCGCGCCCGGACTTCTGGAAGGTGCGCCCGGCCGAGATCATCGAGCTTTGCGAGAGCGCCACGAAGTGCTCGCGCAAGGAGGTGATCTGCCATACGCCGCTCGGCTATCCCGTCTATGCGCTCTTCTACGGGGACTTCAACGAACCGCCACCGCAGACGAACTGGTCGGCCGGCAAGGGGTCCACCACCTACCGCAACTACTACGGCCGCCAGCAGGGCGGCGTGCAGACGTTCCTGTTCATTGCCGGCGTGCATGGCGCGGAGCCGGAGACGGTGGCGGGTGCGATGAACCTCATCAAGATGCTGGAGACGGGCACCGACTTCAGGGGGCGCAAAGACCAGAAGTTCCTTGACCTCGTGGGCAAGTACCGATTCATCGTGGTGCCCTGCGTGAACATGGACGGGCGCGCGATATCGCCCGACCACCTGCATGAAGTCGATTGGGTGACGTTCCGCAAGGTGTCGCAGGGCACGTGGAAGGACGGCTCGCTCGTGGGCTGGCGCGGCAGCAAGGCGTGGTTCCCGCTGCCGCTCGACAAGGTGAGCTATCCGGGCGGCTATCCGAACGCAGACGGCTACAACATCATGCACGACGCGGCGCCGGGCGATCTCCGCACGGAGGAGGCCAAGGCGCTCCTGAAACTCGCCGCCCGCTGGCGCGTGGACGCGGTGCTGAACGGGCACTCCTACGAATGGGAGCCGTCGGTGCTGATGCCGGGCGCGATCGACTACCCGGAGAAGCTGGAGCGCACATGCGAGGTCCGTTACCGGTGCAACCTTGCGATGCACAAGGCGGGCCTGATCAAGGTGGAGCCGAAGCCGCCGTCTGAGGACAAGCGGCGTCCGGCGGGGGCGGGGTTCAACATCAACACCCTGTTCGCGCTCGCGTCCGGCGCGCTGACGCTCACGCTCGAGTGCTCGGTCTCTTACGACAAGAACAAGCCGAACATCTCGCCCACGCGGACGTACACGTTCGATGAACTGCTGGAGGTGACCTACGTGACGGTAAAGGCGATCCTCGAGTCCGGCCTCGAGAAGCCTTTTGTGAACCGCGGCCCCGAGACGGTCTATAAGGATTGAGCCTCAGGCCGGCGCCTCCGCGCGGCGGGGAGGTTTGTGGTATAATTGGGGCATGAATCAAGACCAGACAATGTTTGCGGAGATGCTCGGAATCCGCAAGACGCCGCCGCCCGAGGAGAAGCCCCACGTCGTGAGGTCCGTGGACCACGGCGCGTCGGAGGCGGGCGAGTTCATCGACGAGCTGGACATCCAGAAGGAGGTCGTCGAGGAGATGGCCCGCGAGAAGGCCGAGCTCGAGGAACGCTATGGTCTGCTCGAGACCGAACGCCAGAAGCTCGAGACCGAGAAGCAGACGCTTGAAGCGGAGAAGCAGACCCTCGAAAACGAGAAGAAGGCGCTGGTGGAGGCGCGCGCCGCCCTTGAGGAGTCGAAACGCGCGGTCGAGGCGGAGAAGGAGGCGCTTGAGGCGCGCCTTTCCGCGATGGAGGGCGACTTCGCGGAGCTGAAGAGCGAACTGGAGCGCGCACGGCTCGACAACAGCGAACTGGAGGAGAAGCTGGCGCGGATGGGACGTTCCCTCGCCGCCGCCCGGCGCGCACGCTACACCTCGACGGCGGACAAGTCATGATGGAGATTCTTTTCTCGGGCTGCCGGAGCGGCAAGTTCCCGCTTGAATACGCGCGCGCGCACCATAGCGACAAGGTGACGGTGCATGCCTACGACGCGTATCAAGCGCGCAAGATCCGTGAGGACGTCGGGCCGAAGACGAACGTCACCGTCCTCTGCGAGGAACATTTGCCGGACGGCGCGAGCTACGCCCACGCGTACTATTACGCCACGTCGAAGCTCGTGAGCGCGGAGCTGGAACTGGACACGCTTCAGGATATCTATCTTCATCTCGACGAAGGTGCCCGCCTCGTCACCGAGGGCGTCGCGCCCGAAACGCTCGGGAAGCTCTTCGCGAAGGTCGAGAGCACGCGCGCCTCGCGGCGCGGTCCCGTTCGGTGCGTCTGCACGAAGAAGGGGGCGCTGAAGCGCGTCCGCACGTTCGCCGCCGAATTCGAGGCGTCCGTCCCCGGCGGCGAGAAGCTGAAGTTCGTCTCGCTGCCCGGCTGTTTCTGCCATCGCCGTCCCGACGAAGGCGGGCTCGCGTTGGCGGAGGTCGTCGCGAAGGCCGTCGCGGAATTGCCGTCGCCGCTGGTGACGTCGTTTCCGGTTCTGGATATCGGCTGCGGCTGCGGCCTCGTCGGTCTTCTCGTTGCCGATGCGCTGCGCCGCCGCGGCGTGACGGAGGCCCCGCTCACGCTCGTCGATTCGCATACGCGCGCCATCGCCGCCGCGCGCCGGAACGCCGATGTCCTCTACCCTGCCGCCGAATGTCTGCTTTCGGATTGCGGCCTGCCGCCGGATCATCCGAACCGCGGACGCTTCCGCTTTGCGCTCGCCAATCCACCCTACTATGGCGAAGGACGCATCGCCGATCTCTTCGCGGAAATCGCCGCCGCCTCGCTCGCGCCGGATGGCGTGTGCTGGATGGTCGCGAAAACCCCCGACATCATCCGCGCGGCATGCGAGAAGTGCTTCAGCAAGGTGGAAACCCTCAAACGCCGCGGCTACACGGTGTTGAAAGCATTAGTTGTTAGTGGCTAGTGGTTAGTGACTAGTGGCTAGTGGTTAGTGGTTAGTTGTTAGTGGTTAGTTGTTAGTGGCTAGTTGTTAGTTTAGGGTTTCCAGTTTGGAGTTTAGCGGTTCCGCATTCGCTGAAGCCACGGCGCGATAAAAGTCGTAGTGGTTAGTGGTTGGTTGTTAGTTGTTAGTGGCTAGTTGTTAATTGCCACACGGGGAAGCATTGCCACAAACTCTCCCCCTGAGACAGGGGGAGTGCCCCGGAGGGGCGAGGGGGTATGATTCCGTCCCCCGTCATACTCCCCCGGCCTGCGGCCACCCCCTCTATCTTAGAGGGGGAGCCAGCAATGCGCGGAGCGCCCGAAGGGGCGGCGAGACGGCGGGAGACACGCACCGCGCCCCGCGCCCCACGCACCACGCACCACGCACCCCGCACCACGCACCAGGCACCGCGCACCACACACTTACGCATCAGGCGTAGACACGCAATTCACTAACCCATGACGAACTTCACGGACAAATGTGATATAATCGGGGGCCATGAAAACGATTCTTATTTTGGCGGCGGTGATCGCATCGGGTGCGTGGGCATCCGATCGGCCGATCGGCGTGTTCGATTCCGGCACCGGCGGATTGACGGTGCTGGAGAAACTGTTGGCGGCCGACGCGTTCGACAACGTCACCGGCGAGCAGGTCGCGGACGGCAAGCCCGACTTCTCGTCCGAGAACTTCGTCTATTTCGGCGACCAGGCGAACATGCCCTACGGCATGTACGACGCCGAAGGCAAGGCGGACTTCCTGCGCGAACTCGTGGTGCGCGATGCGCAGTTCGTGCTGGGCAAAGAGGACCACGCGCCCGCGAAGATCATCGTGATCGCCTGCAACACGGCCACCGCCTACGGCCTCGAGGCCGCGACGAAGACGGCGAAGCCGAAAGGCGTGAAGGTCATCGGCGTGGTCAACGCCGGCGTGGCGGCCACGATGGACGCGCTCGACGCGAAGAAGGGCATGGCGCCGTTCGCCGTCGGCGTGATCGCCACGCCCGGCACGATCGCCTCGGGCGTGTACGAACGCACGCTGCGCGCCGAGCTCGACGCGCGCGGCATCACGGGCTACGAGATCGCGAACCGCGGCGGCATCGGCCTTGCGGAGGCCGTGGAGAACGACGAGCCCGGCATGAAGGACTGCGCGCGCACGAACTTCGTCGCGCTCGTCGAGGGCTACCGTGCGCGCGGCGGCAAAGCGCCGATGCGTGCCGTCATCCTCGGCTGCACGCACTACCCGTTCGTGCTTTCGGTGTTCCAGGAGACGCTCGCCGCGCTGCGGGCCGACCCGAAGTACAGCGGACTGCTGGCACCGGATCTCGTGTTCGTGGATCCGGCCGTCTATACGGCGATCCAGTGCTTCCGCGCCCTGAAGGCGGATAAGCTCCTGAACCGGAAGGGCGCCGCCACGCCGCGCGTGAAGGCGTTCATGTCCGTCGGGCGCAACGGACCGCTCTCCCACGCCATCAAGTACGGCCGCTCCGTCGGACAGCTGGATATCGGCACCAAGATCGTCCCGATGACGGACCAGACGATGTCGGCGGACGCGGTGAAGCGTCTTCGCGCGCTTCTGCCCGAATCGGCGAAGGAGATCTTCCCGACGAAACAATGATTTGCAAGTGGATCCAGAGCGGTTCTGTGGTTTCAGGCTGGA
This sequence comes from uncultured bacterium, assembly GCA_902779565.1. Lineage (GTDB taxonomy): Bacteria > Verrucomicrobiota > Kiritimatiellia > RFP12 > UBA1067 > UBA1731. The sequence goes on from CACZCD010000008.1 coordinate 26,965, forward strand.
CTCGACTGGAGACAGGAAATGCAAAACGACGACGCGTTGGCGGTAGGGGTGGATTTCGGCACGGACTCGGCCCGCGCCCTGCTGGTTCGGACGTGCGACGGAGCGGTGCTCGCCTCCTGTTCGCATCCCTATGCGCGGTGGGGGAAGGGTCTTTACAGCGAGGCGGCGCGGATGCGGTTCCGCCAGCACCCGCACGACTACGCCGAGGCGCTGCGGGCGGTTCTCCACGGCGTGCTGGGCGGACGGAATGATAGGGACCGCGTCGCCTGCATCGGTGTGGACGCCACCGCGTCCACACCGTGCCTGACCGATGCCGAGGGACTTCCGCTTTCGTTGCAGCCGGCGTTCGCGGCGGAACCGGATGCCATGTTTGTCCTGTGGAAGGATCATACGGCGGAACGTGAGGCGCGCCAGATTACGGAAGCAGCACGGCCGCACGGCTACTGCCTGAACAACGGTGGGGTCTATTCGCCGGAAAACGGCTGGGCGAAGGTGTGGCACATCCTCTTGACGAACCCCGCCGTCGCAAACGCGGCCGCGTCTGTTGTGGAGGCAGGGGATTACATCGTTTCGCTTCTCACCGGCACGGCCATAACGCCGTCGTATTGCGCGGCGGCCTACAAGTGGATGTGGCGCGCATCGTGGGGCGGCTATCCGCCCGAGGCGTTCTTCCGCGAACTGGGCGGCGAACGGCTGGCGGCGATACGCGCCTCGCTCTCGAAGAAACCCATCGCGGCGTCGGCGAGCGTCGGCACGCTGTCGCGGGCATGGGCGGAGGAACTGGGTCTGTCGGACGGTGTGACGGTCGCCGGCGGGAACATAGACGCACATTCCGGTGCCGTCGGCGCGGGATGCAACAAAGGAACGGCGGCGCTCATTCTCGGCACGTCCGGATGCGTCATGTGCGTGGCGCCGCGCGAGGATTTCGGCGGCAAACCCGTGACGGGCGTGTTCGGTCAGGCGCCGGATAGCATCATCGCCGGGCTTGAAGGATTCGAGGCTGGACTGGCCGCCTTCGGCGACAGCCATGCTTGGGTCGGTCGTCTCGTATCGGAACCGCTCGCGTCGCTCGACCGCAAGGCGGCGGCGCTGGAGCTGGACGACTCCGTGCCGGTGGCGACGGACTGGTTCAACGGGCGGCGTTCGCCGTTTCAGGATCCGTCCGTGCGGGCGACGGTCACCGGGCTCGGGCTGGGCACGGATGCGGTGCGTCTCTATTTTGCTGTGGTGGAGGCGACGGCGTTCGGCGTCCGTGCGGCGGTGGAGCATCTGGAGGCGAACGGCGTCCGTGCCGACCGCAACGTCGCCATCGGTGGAATCGCCAGCAAATCGCCGTTCGTGATGCAGATGTTGGCCGATGTGATGGGGCGGATGATCGAGGTGTCGTCTTCCGTAGATGCCAGTGCTCTCGGCTCGGCGATCAATGCCGCCGTTGCGGCGGGGCTGTACGGGAACGTCGCCGAGGCGCAGAAGCGGATGTGCGCGCCGTCATGTGCAACGTACACCCCCCGCCCGAACCGCAGCCACAACGCGCGTTACGCCCTCTACAAACGGCTCTCGGGAATCTAAAAGCCGCGCGTCTCCGTGAAGAGCCTTCTTTCCTTTCTTGCCTGGTAGCAGAAACGGAAAGAATATAAAATCAGCGCCTGAAATCAATGGTTTGAGCAATGCCCAGACGTTGTTTCAGGCGCTTCTTCTCACGAATAACCGTGAAGATCCGCAATGGCCTTGGATGGCTTTACTTCTTCAGCTCGTCCAGCTTGCGCGGAACCGAGACGATTGCCTTGTAGAAGTCAAGCGTGAACACCACGATAAGGTAGAAGAAATACACGAGCAGCGGAATCGCGAACGGGATGAGCGCCGTTGCGCCAAACACTATCGCAGCGTAAAGCCCATCGTCAAACCACTGCACAATGCCATAGACGAGACCGCCAACTGCGCCCATGCCGATGAGCAGGGTGAGCAGCGCGATGACCACCCTGACCGGTAACAGCACAAGAGCAATCACCTCTTCGACGCAGTTCACCGGATACCCAGGCTTTACGCCGACAATGCTGGGGCGCTCAAGGCATATGATCATCAGAACGGCGAAGATTATCGCGGCTATCGCAATAGCCACTAAATCCTTGTCGAAGTTCAGAAGCAGGTACACGCCGAGGAGGATTCCGCCGATTCCACACACCACTTTCATAATGTACATCAATTCAGGACGGATGAGCACGGACTCGCCTTTGTCAACAAACGAGCGCGTAAGCGCGAGCGCCTTGGGAGCCAGATGCATGGCAAAGAGGACTGGGATGAGAATGAAAAGCTGCTTCATGACCCAGGAGAACGGGGCGTCGTTCTTTATCATGGTGATCAAGCCCGTCAAGCACGCGAGAACGCCGGCAAGGGCGATTACCGCAGGCAGGAACATGGAGATGTATTTGTTGGCGGTGCCGAGCCATGAATCCCATGGACGGTTGCCAATGATGCCAAGTGCACCTTCGACCCAGTTATCAACCTTACCGCTGTACTCACTGATCTTCGCAGTTACCTTCTGGGAGGTGTTGTTGCTATCGGTGGGTTCGGCGACCCCGTCGCCATTTACGTTGTTTTCGCTCATGTTGCTTTTCTCCTTTTGCGTGTATGCCCGTCAGCAATTATTGCTCCGGCAATGAAATATGTTGAACCACAAAGTACACGAAAGCCACAAAGCTATGAGATCTTTGTGATCTTTGTGTCTAATAATCACAACATATCATTGCCGCTTCTATAATCAGCGCAACACCAGTTGCGTAGCCTTGTGCTGACGATGCGTTCCTTTCTTTTGGCGCACATTATAGCAAAACCGATTAGGTGATGCAAGGGGGCGTCTCCTGGTCTCAGTTGCCGAGGCGCAGAAGCGGATGTGCGCGCCGTCATGTGCAACGTACACCCCCCGCCCGAACCGCGACCACAACGCGCGTTACGCCCTCTACAAACGGCTCTCGGGAATCTAAAACCGCCCCCGCTTGCTCCAAAACTCTCCCCCTGAGACAGGGGGAGTGCCCGGAAGGGCGAGGGGGTATGATTCTCACGCTTAACCAACCAACCACCAGCCTTCGCTAAAGCTACGGCTCGGCAAGCTAATCACTAACGACTAACGACTAACCACTAGCCACTAACCACTAACCACTGACTTATGGTAAAATATGCGGCATGAAAGGCAAGGGTGGATGAGCGCAAGCGAAAATCAGATTGTTGTGTATCAGCCGAACGAGACCGTGCGGCTGGATGTGCGGCTTGAAAACGAGACGGTGTGGCTGACGCAGCTGAAGATTGCCGAGTTGTTTGGGGTTCAGAAGGCTGCGATCAGCAAGCACGTCAAAAACATATTTGCTTCTGGTGAACTCGTCAGGGACGCAACAGTTTCCAAATTGGAAACAGTTCAAACGGAAGGTGGACGCACGGTTGTTCGCACACAGGAGTTCTTCAATCTAGATGTCATTATTGCGGTTGGCTATAGGGTGAATTCTCGACGCGCGACACAGTTCCGCATCTGGGCGACAAAAGTACTCAAGGAATACCTCCTTCGCGGATATTCGGTCAATTCCCGACTGAACCAACTAGAAGATACGATGCATCGTAATCTTGCCAAACATGATGACCGCATCGCCACCCTTGAACAGAAGGTTGATTTCTTCGTGCAGACGCAGACGCCGCCGTTGCAGGGCGTGTTTTATGATGGCCAGTTGTGGGATGCGCGGGCGCTGGTGCTGAAGCTGATTCAAAGCGCGAAACGTTCGCTGATACTCATCGACAACTGGGCGACGCCGGAGGTGCTGGATCTTTTCGCGAAGAAGCGCAAGGGTGTGCGGCTGACAATCTTCACATCGGAGCATTTCAAGAAGGGTGTTCCGAAACACCTGATTTCCCCTGCCGACATCTCGACCTTCAACGCACAGTACCCGAAACTCGCCGTCCGCTACAACGAATCCTTCCACGACCGCTTCCTCATCATCGACGACAAGGAACTGTTCCTGATAGGCGCGTCGCTGAAAGACCTCGGCAGCAAATGTTTCGCCTTCACGAAACTGGACGCGGGCGAAATCCGGCGAATCAAGAGGTCGGCGTTTGGGGCGGGCGTAAGGTAATTTACGGAGGAACATGAAATGAGAAAAGAAGATGGTGTGAAACTGAGCAAGAGGACGGCTGATGGGAAGATTGCGTATCTGATCAAGCCCATTTTAAAGGTGTTGCAGGACGCGGGTGGGCAGTTGGAGCGTTCGGAAATAAAAGAACGCATAGCTGATTTGGATGACCAGATTGCCGAGTATGCCGAAAAAGTGACGATATCGAAGAAAAAGGGGAATACTTACAAGGAGTTCAATTTCAAGTTCAACTTTGCAGTCAAGGATTTGCTTTTTAATGGGTTGGTGACATTCTCGCGTTCATCTCCCGTGGTGCTAACGGAGAAGGGTGAAAACCTCAATTTAAACACGCTTGATGTTTGGAAGATCATAGAGGCGTCTAAAACGCATTGGGAAGAACTTAGCGAGAACAGGAAGAAGAAAGACTTTGACCTGAACGACAGCGAAGAGGAGACGCAGGCAGAGGAAAAGATCAAGGATGAATTCAAGGAATCCTTGCTTGCAGCTATCGCAAAAATGTCGCCCAAAAAGTTTGAGGCGTTTTCAAGGGCGCTGTTAAACAAGATGGGTGTGGAGTTCACGGAAAAGGGCGTTCAAGTCAGCAATGATGGCGGTATTGATGGATACGGTTATCATGTTGATCGTAACGATTTTCGAACGACGCGGGTGGTGATTCAGTGCAAGCGGTATAATGTTGGGCCCGTGTCCGAGCCAGAGATCAACCAGTTTTTGGGCGCGATGAACAAGTACCAAGCAGATTACGGCGTGTTCATCACAAATGGTAGGTTTACAAGCGCGGCAAAAACCGCCGCAAAAGAAGGTTCGCCGATTACTTTGATCGACGGCAACGAATTGGTGAGACTGGTCATAAGATACGAATTGTATATCAAGCCGGTTCAGACCTATGTGTTGGATGATTTCTATGATTCAGACGAGTAAGGAGATTTTTAGATGGCAAACACGATCACAGCTACAAGGGAATATGTAGACAGGAAGTTCGAGGAATTGAGGGATCAATTGGCGAAAGAAAGTAAAGATGACGCCTCTATGATTCGTCCTGAGCCCATGATATTACGTGGTGTGCAATTTGTTGAACACCCAGTATTGCAAGGCCTTAAGTTAGATTTTTGTAATGCACAAGGTGTGCCTTCTGATACGATTATTTTTGCTGGAGAAAATGGAACTGGTAAAAGTGCTATTATAAGTTCGATAGATGATATTATTTCTAGAAGCTATTCAATAAAGCAAAAGATTATTCTTGAAGTGCAGACCGAACGAGGGGTTTGTTTTGTCAACTATAATGTTCGGCAGAAAGGAATAGCGGATAGGTATTGTCAAGATTCGTCAGGAAAGCAATTCATTTTCACGGGGCTTAATTTTAGTAAGTCCATATATTCTGATGTCGATATAAATTTCAAAGGAGGAGTTGTTAGAACTGTCACAAGCCTAGCATTTGATTCTGAATCGGGGAGTATGCATTCTACGCCAGAGCTTGCTACGGAAATCAAGCAATTGATTGTTGACATACAAAGTCTTGATGATGCAAGTACTGCACGTTGGGTTAGAAAAAACATCGGCAATGGCAAAACCATCGACGAAGCGCCAAGTCAAGTTCGTTTGAACAGATTGACAAAAGCGTTCGACTATATTTTCTCCGATTTGCAATATGATAGGATTGAGAATCGGGATAACCATAAAACAATCATTTTCAAGAAGTGTGGTGTTGATGTCCCGATAGATGCCTTGAGTTCTGGAGAAAAGCAGATTGTGTATCGAGGCTGTTTTATGCTGCGCAACATAAACGCTTTGACGGGGGCGTTTGTATTTATTGATGAGCCTGAGATAAGCATGCATCCCGAATGGCAGAAGAAGATATTGAATTTCTACAAGCGAATATTCACTACGGAAAGCGGGATACAAACATCGCAAATTTTTGTTGTTACACATTCGCCGTTTATTATCCATAATGAGAATAGATACAATGATAAGGTTATAGTTTTGGAACGAGATAAGGATAATAACATAATAGTTAAGGACAAGCCTGAATATTACAGATGTGATTCGGTGGAAGTGGTGTCGGATGCCTTTCATGTTGATTTCAATGTTCAGGGACAACGTCCAGTGGTTTATGTTGAAGGAAAGACGGATGAGCGATATTTCTCGGAAGCGGCAACTGTCTTTGGGATGGTATTACCATTTGACTTTTGTTGGATTGGGCATATTAATGACAATGGTAAAGAGGATAATTCCGGCGATACCGGATTAAGACGTGCCGCGACACACTATAAGGCAAACAATCCACCTATGAAGATTGTGATACAATATGACTGCGATAAACCGCATCAACTTGAACAGCAGGGAAATCTTATTGTGAGATCTGTTGAAAGTTATCCTAATGTCAAGAATTGTAAAAAGGGCTCGGAAAATGCCCTTGTACTGGATGTGATAGATGAAGTAAAGTGGAATGAATTTTTTGAGCGTAAAGAGAACGATAAGGGATATGGGAAATCTAACATCGAGTACGAACTACGAAAATCGGAACTGTGTAACTACATCTGCGGTTTGCCTGATGAAGTCAAGCGACATGTGTTTGCGAATCTAAAAACTGAAATTGAAACGTTGATAGATTTACTGAAGTAAAATCTGGATGAACACGTGTATGCATGATGAAAGGAAAATGATAGATGATAAAACAGGACATTGAAGAAAATGAAAAAGCGAGTGTTGCTGGTCGCGGTGTTGGCCGCGTTAAACCTATTTGCTGAAGGAGAGCCGAAGATGCCGACGTTGAACTGGATGGGAAGGGAAAAGGCGACGAAGTCCGTCAAGGATGTCGTCATGAAGATTCTGCGCGAGGACAAGTCGCTGTCGTACCATGCAGACGGATTGCTTTCGCTACGGGGAGTTTCGGAGTCTCGGAGAGAGGGCGAAGACTCTAAAAATTCTCCAGATCTCCAAAACTCCAAGACTCCCAGTAGCGAAAGCAACAATGTCCTCGTCCACGGCGACAACTTGGAGGCGCTGAAGGCGCTGTTGCCGTTCTATGCCGGGCAGGTGAAGTGCATTTACATCGATCCGCCGTACAACACTGGCTCCGCGTTCGAGCATTACGATGACAACCTCGAACACTCCACATGGCTCAACATGATGTACCCGCGCCTTAAGCTCCTACGCGATTTCATGCGCGAGGACGGTAGCATTTGGATATCCATCGATGACGATGAGCAGGCGTACATGAAGGTCATGTGCGACGAGATATTTGGAAGGCAGAACTTTGTGGCAACCGTCGTCTGGCAAAAACGCACATCGCCAGACAATCGCTTGCGCCTTGGTGATGCGCACGATTACATTCTCGTTTATCAGAAGCACAAAGATAAATGGTTGTTTAATCAGATAGAGGCGGGAGAGGATAGAAAGAAAGATTTTAAGAACCCTGATAACGATCCCCGCGGTCCTTGGGCCTCCGTTGATATTACAGGAATGAAGGGCCACGCTACGTCAAATCAGTTTTATACGATAATAACTCCAGCAGGTGTAGCCTTCCCGCCTCCGGATGGAAGATGCTGGGCATTGGCTGAAGACACATTTAATAAGTTACGTTCAGAGAATAGAATATGGTTTGGCAAAGATGGCAAATCGCGGCCAAGACAAAAAAGGTATCTTTCGGAGCTGAAGGGTCAAAATTGCTGGACGTGGTGGACTAAGGAGGAGGTTGGTCATAACCAAGAAGCAAAGAAAGAAGTCAATGTTCTATTCGGGGCGGATAACCCATTTGACACTCCAAAGCCAGAGCGCCTAATACAACGTATATTGACTCTTGCGACGAATCCGGGTGACCTTGTGCTTGATTCGTTTCTTGGCTCTGGTACGACAACGGCGGTTGCGCACAAGATGGGGCGGCGGTGGATCGGTATTGAGATGGGCGAACACGCGAAGACACATTGCGTGGTGAGGATGAAGAAGGTAGTCGATGGCGAACAGGGCGGAATCTCCAAGGCGGTGAAGTGGCAAGGTGGTGGCGGTTTCCGTTACTACGAGCTGGGCGAGGCAATCTTGAACGAGGACGGTTCGTTGACGGGTGACATTCCGTTTGACGTGATGGCGGCGCATGTTTGGTTCTCCGAAACGAAGACGCCTTATATGGGCGGCAAGAAATCCACCGTTCTTGGAGTACATGTGGGGACGGCGTATGTGCTTCTGTACAATGGCATCCTCAAGGACAGGAGCGTGAACGGCGGCAATGTGTTGACGCGCAAGACGCTAGAGGTGATACAGGCGGATCTGGCGGGGCGTGACTATGAGAAGATAGTCGTCTATGGCGAGGCGTGTCGTTTGATGGCGCCAACATTGGAGGCGTTGAAGATCGAGTTCCGCCAGACTCCTTACGACTTGGTGACGAGGAGGTGAGGTTATGAGCATGACATTGACGCATTATCAAGATCATACTTTGGCGGCGGTCAAGGCGTATTTCGAGCGCTGCGCTTTCGAGTCGCCGGAGGCCGCCTACAAGACGGTAACGGCGGAGGGCGACACGCGGCTGCGCCTGGGTGCGGACCATGGCTACAAGTCGCCGAAGGGGATGGAGAACGTGCCAACTGTCTGCATCAAGGTTCCGACGGGCGGCGGCAAGACGATACTTGCGGCGCATTCGCTGAAAATCATCGCCGAGGCGCAGTCAAAGGATTATCCGTTCGTGTTATGGTTTGCGCCGAGCGACACGATACGGAAGCAGACGGCGGATGCATTCAAAAACGTGTTGCATCCGTATCGACAGGAACTTGACCGTCAGTTCGAAGGGCGCGTCAAGGTGTTCGACCTTGACGAGAAGTTCCAGATATTGCCGGAGGACATCGCGGACAACCTATGTATCGTTGTCAGTACCGTTCAGGCGTTCGTCCATGAGGAAACCGGAAAATACAACGTCTATCGGCATAACGAAGACATGGAGAAGCATTTCGGTGACATTGCGCTTGAGCCCGGTATGGAGGCGCAGGACGAGGCGGTTGGCGGCGATCCGACGAAACCGAAGTTCTCTTTCGCCAATTTCCTGTGCCACATACGCCCGATCATCATTGTTGACGAGGCGCATCACATGGTGACAGACCTCTCGCAGAAATCGTTGGTGCGTCTGAATCCATGCGCTGTCCTGGGCTTGACGGCGACGCCAGGACGCGACAACAATGTCCTTTACAGCGTCTATGCGCAGGAGCTTTTTGACGAAGAGATGGTCAAGTTACCGATTGAGCTGACGGAGTACAAGCTTGATTGGGAAAAGGCCGTTGTGTCGGCAAACGCCAAACGCGCGCAGTTGGCGAAGCTTGCGGCGGCGGAGAATGCCGCAAAAGAGGGCAAATATGTCCGGCCGATCGTTTTGTTTCAGGCGACGCCGAAGAACGGCGACGTTCCCGTCGAGAAGCTGAAGGAGTATCTGACGGACACGTTGAAGATTCCGGAAGAGGAAGTCAAGATCGCAACGGGTGACCAGAAGGAACTGGACGATGTCAATGTCATGGATTCAGCCTGCAAGGTCAATTACGTCATTACCGTCCAGGCGTTGAAGGAAGGGTGGGATTGCCCGTTCGCCTACGTTTTCTGTTCACTCGCAAATGTCGGCAGCAGCAAGGACACGATTCAGTTGTTGGGGCGTGTGATGCGCATGCCGTATGCAAAAAGGCGCAAAACGCGCGAGTTGAACCGTGCGTATGCGTTCGTCATGAGCAAGGAGTTCGGTTCCGCCGCCAAGGAGCTGACGGAAGGTCTCAAGAAGAAGGGCTTTTCGGAGGTTGAGGCATTCAAGGCCGTGCAGGAGAATCTGCCGGAGACAGGGGGCCTGGGCGACTTGTTCTCCGTGCCGTCGGATGTGGTCAAGTTGGACAAGGCGACGCTGGATGGCCTAGTCTTGCCTGTGGGAATCAAGGTTCAGGATTTTGCAAGCGGCGACGGAGAGATACAGCTTTCAGGTTCTGAAGACGACGGGGTGATTGAGCAAGTGGCCGTGCAACTTGCTCAAAACGGCATGCAGGAAAAGGCGCACGAGCTGAAGCTCAAGCACCAGAAGAAGAAGGCGCAAGTCGCAGCGCCGATTCCGGCGAAGAGCCATCCATGGAGGTTCCCGAGGCTTGGCGTTGAGATAGACGGGGACAGTCTGTTTTCGACAGATGCTGTCTATGAGACGATTGGGGACTCCATACTTGGCTTTCTGCCAGAGGCTCTTTCCGGGGATGAAATATCAATAAGCGGCAACGACGGGAAGACATTCATCCTGAAACTGGACGGAAACGAGATGACCGCACGGTTCGCGGCAGATGCACATGCCGAGTATTTAAAAGGTTTCTCGGGGAAGATAGAAGATTCTGATGTCGTCAATGTGTTGGACGGCATTACCAAGGATTGCGTGTTGTTGTTGCAGTCAGAAAAGCGGCATTGGTTGACTCAGATCGTTGCCGATCTTCGGGCCAATCATGGCATGACCTGCGAACAGATGGTTTTGGTGCGCTTCCAGATCAAGCAACGGTTGGAATGGCATCTGAGCGAGGCGCTTGGCAAGGCAAGGCGCAAGGCGTATCAGCAGACGTTCTGCCTGGGCGGCGATTACAAGCTGTCTTTGGATCTGCCCAGAGGATTTGCGCTTGATGAACATATATACGCGGGTAATTCAGATGTATACAATGGAAGCTGGCGGTTCAAGAAACACTATTTGGGGACTTATGCCATACCTAAGTTTGACGGCAAGAAACCATTTGGCGAGGGAGAGGAATTCGAATGTGCGAAGCTGATTGATTCTTCGTCAAAGGTCCTTTATTGGCTTCGAAACAAGGATTCCGATTCGGCTTCGTTTCGTTTGCCAATGGGAGGCAGGACGGAGTGGTTCTATCCTGACTTTGTCGGGGAACTTGTGGACGGCCGGTTTTTCGTGTTGGAATACAAGGGCGAGCTTACTGGGCAATCCGCTGATACAGTCGAAAAGACGGCCATCGGGAAACTCTGGGCCGCGCAAGATGCATCGCGCTATGTCTATGCCACGATATACGGTTCTTCGCCAAGCGGCCTGACTGTAGCGCAACAGATAGAAGATGCCTTCAAGAATTAAGATGAAATGCGGACTGCTGGCTGGAGGGGGTGCTAGAGGGACAGACCCAATTTGTGGAGTAGAAATGGTGGAGTAGAGACTATGGCGATGCCGCAGAGAGACGATACGATAGAGGCGATCAAGCGACTTGACGCCTTGCTTGAGTATGCTGTCATGCATGGAGACGAGGAAGAGGCCGAACGCATCCGCGAGGAGTTGCGCAAGCTGACGGAATCGGTTTGAATGGCGGCAGTATGGTATGATCTGGCGAGGAGGAACACTATGATAACGAAGAGCGAATTGGGAAATCTGCTTGAGCCCACGGAGACGTGCCGTGTCGAGCAAACCAAGTCCACGACGGACAAGGACAAGTTCGGCGAGGCCGAGACGGGGAAGTCGGTCGTACTGGCGCCAGCGCCAACTGACGACGAGGTGCTTGAATGACAAAGAGGGTGAACGGATGAAAATCTTAAACACACGAATGAACATTTTCAGAGGAGGCGGGAAGTGAAGAAGAAGATCGGTGTTCACCTTGCACACGGAAATAAAAGACCTGTCAAGACGCGGAAGTCAAGTCTTGCAGATCGCATCATAACGCTTGTCGAGGAGGCAAAGCGCAAGGTTGTCTCGGCGGTCAATGTCGCTCTTGTCTATACCTACTACGAAGTCGGGCGAATGATTGTGGAGGAGGAGCAGGGGGGCAAGAAACGTGCCCAATACGGCAAGGCACAGCTCCAGGCACTGTCGAAGAAGTTGACGGCACAGCTCGGCAAGGGATGGAGCGCGACGAATCTAGAATACATGCGCAAGTTGTTCCGCGTGTATTCAAATTCACCAATTCCTCAAACCGGGTTTGAGGAATCTGACGTAAGTCCTCGGTCCGTGTATCCGTTTCGCCTAAGCTGGTCGCACTATCTCGTGTTGATGAGGATGGACAATCCTGACGAGAGACGCTTCTATGAAATCGAAGCCGCCGAAAACGGTTGGGATCTGGACGAGTTGAAGCGACAATTCAATTCCTCTCTTTACGAGAGGCTTGCCCTCAGTCGCGACAAGAAGGGCGTACTCGAATTGGCGAAAAAAGGGCAAATTGTCAAAAGGCCGGAAGATGTCGTCAAAGATCCGTATGTGCTTGAATTCCTCGGCCTGGAAGAGAAAGCGCGATACAGCGAAACGGAATTGGAGTCACGGATAATCGAACACGTCGAGCAGTTCATACTAGAAATGGGCAAAGGATTCATTCTGGTTGGGCGGCAAGTACGTTTCACCTTCGAGGAAAAGCATTTCAGGGTGGATCTCGTGTTTTACAATCGGATTCTTCGGAGCTTCGTGGTCGTCGACCTGAAAACAGGCGAGTTGACGCATCAGGATATCGGGCAGATGCAGATGTACGTGAACTACTACGACCGAATGGTGAAGCTGCCGGAAGAGAATCCGACCATCGGGATACTCCTTTGTGCGGACAAGAACGACGCCATTGTTGAAATGACGCTGCCGCAAGGCTCCAAGCGCATATTCGCGAGCAAGTACATGACCGTTCTTCCCGATAAGGAAACCTTGCGTCTACTCGTCCGCAAGCAGCTCGGAGGCGAGAAATGAAGAAGCAGGCCACGAAAAAGAACGACAAAGAATACGACAGATTGGTTGCCGACATCTCGAAGATGGCCAAGTCGTTGGCGGGGCATTACGAGCAGTCTTGTGCCTTGCTCAAACCGACAATAGATGACGCCTGTCGGAATCCCAGTTCGTACAGCGAAAAGGAGATCGAGCGGATTTTCGATCAGATACTGGATGTGTCGTGCTACAAGAAGGGGAAGCTGCTCTTCGACAGGCTGTGCAAGTGTTTTATGCCGATCTATCCTGATGCGGTTCGGTTCTACATCGACAGCGAAAAGGAAATGTATGGTGACGAAAACGACACTTGAAGAACCTAAGAAACAGATTGCCGACGACGAGTGTGAGCTGATGGAGGTGAAACATGCGCAGTAAAAAGAAAACTGACTTTGAAAGTCTGGTCGGTCGGATTCAGGCAACGTCGGAGGCGTTGCAGCAGGACGCGCTTGTGGTCATCAACCGCAGCGTAACAGCGCGGGCGTGGCTCACGGGCTACTACATCGTCGAGTACGAACAGCACGGTGCTGACCGTGCAAAGTATGGCGAGAGGTTGTTGAAGAAACTTTCATCGAGGTTGGGATCTGATAAATACGCCGTTCCCACATTGAAAACATATCGTCTTTTCTATAAGCTTTATCCTGAGCTTGCCGCTGAGATTTGCAGGTATCTGGAGAGCCGTTTCGGAAAAGGATCGACAGTGTCGAGCCAATTGCCGGGCGGCAACATCAACGTCTTGCCGGGAAAAGGATCGACACTGTCGAGCTTATCTGTGGAGCAGGGATTGCTTGTCTATTCTGGTGATGATATCGGCATAGCACCATTCGCACTCTTCAACAACCTTTCGTATTCTCACATTTGCGAGTTGTTGCATCTTCCTGATCCGATGATGCGGACGTTCTATGCATTTGAGGCAATCCGCGGAACGTGGAGCGTGCGGGCCTTGCGCCGGCAGATTGACAGCCAGTACTATCAGCGCGTGGGATGGGCGAAGAATCCGCACAAGATCGCAGCGTTGGCGCAAGGGCGGGCGGAGAAGCTGGACGCGAAGGATTTCATCAAGCAGAAGACGGTTCTTGAATTCCTTGGATTGAAGCCCCGGGAAGATTGGGATGAGTCGGATCTTGAGAAGGGGATCCTTGACAATCTCAAGAACTTCATTCGAGAGATGGGGGCCGGTTTCTGTTTCGAGGATCAGCAGCAGCACATCCTCATCGATGATGTGTACGAACGGATTGATCTTGTATTCTACCACCGCATCCTTAAGTGCCACATCCTCATTGAGCTTAAGCCGAAGAAGCTCAACTACAAGGATATTGCGCAACTTTCGCTCTATATGGCTTACTACCGTAAGAACAAGATGACGGCGGGCGACAATCCGCCGATCGGCATCCTTCTGTGCACGGGCGTAGGTAAAGAGACGGCCGAGTACCTCGCACCATTCACCGATCCGCAGCTTTTCCTCTCCGAGTATCAACTTCAGCTTCCCACGAAGGAGAGGTTCACCGAGTTCCTCAAGAAGGAAAACGAGGGGCTTCAGGCAAGTGTGGGAAAAGGTGTGGTAAAAAGTGGGGTAAAGATTCTGGAACTTCTCAAGGAGTTTCCGGAGATGACGCGTGAAAGGCTGGCGGCGGAAGTGGGCCTGTCGGTAAGAGGCGTTGAAAAGAATCTCGCGCAACTGAAGGCTGCGGGCAAGATTCGCAGAATCGGTGGACGCAAGGGCGGTCATTGGGAGGTCGTAAAAGGCGGCGGGAAGTAGTAGTTGGCTATTTGTGGTTAGAGCTGGGAAGTTGACAGAGTAGAATGCATAGGGAAGCATCATGGCGATGCCGCAGAGAGGCGATCCGCCTACGCCAAGGCTTCCGACTCCGCTGAAGCTTCCACCTACGCTAAAGCTACCGCCGCCGCGCTTTGCGCTAGGACGGACAAGACGGCGGACAAGACGGCGGACAAGTATGATCCTCCTTCGCGCTTGCGAGCTTCCGCCTTCGCCGAGCCTCCCCCCGTCACATCTTCATGCCCCACCCCTCCGACACATATTGCAATATGTGTACGAGCGTGTACGGTTGGTGATTAGTGGCTTCCGCCTCCGCGTATATGCTTTTGCGCGTCAAGTGCGTTGCTTGAATACGCCGTCAGGCCATTCCCGCTTTTATATAAATCCGGGAATGACCTGATATCGCCGAAGCCGAGGCCGCGCGCCTCCGTGAAGAGTTGAAGCGCCTCACCGACTCGATCTGAAAGGAATCAAACCATGTTCACAGTTTATAAACCATGGACATCGTTGGTTACCACCGGATTTATATAAGTGCGGTGGTAAATGTGAGTGGTTTTTATATGCGCTGGCAGATTTGCGGCAAAGGGCGGGGTGTGGTACAATACGCGGCGCTTTCGGGGATTGATGCCCTAGGTAGGGCTATAAAGCGAAAGTCGTCCGGACCGGGCTTGTGGCAAGCTGAGATCCACAGGAAACCGCATGGGCCGGGTAGCGAGGAAATCCGCTGAAACAACGCGGACGCCACTTCGGTGGCATGGCTGGCAGAGCCGATTCCAGACTGCAGCGGCGGCGTGTGCCGCCGATGATACGGCAACACATCCCGCATAGGCGGGCGAAAGGAATCGGACAATGGGATACAACACGGAGTTTGAAGGCGAGTTTGCCTTGAGCAAAAAGAATGAGATTATCGTCTATCAGCCGAATGAAACCATGCGGCTGGATGTTCGGCTTGAAAACGAAACAGTTTGGTTGACTCAAAGCCCAATGGGGATTTTGTTTGGATGTACGACACGAAACATAAGGCTGCACCTTGAGAACATCTACTCATGCGGAGAACTGACGCAGGAGGCAACTAGGAAGGATTTCTTCCTAGTTCGGCAAGAAGGAGACCGGCAAGTAAAAAGGAATGTCACCTGCTACAATCTTGACGCAATAATATCCGTCGGTTATAGGGTTAATTCCGTGTTGGGCGTGAAGTTCAGACAATGGGCGACCCAAGTTCTCAAAGATTACATGCTTCGCGGCTATGCGTTCAGCCAACGTTTGAACCAGCTTGAAGACAAGATGGATCGGCGGCTTTCGAAGCACGATCAGGAGATTGTAGAGCTGAAGGACAAGGTGGATTTCTTCGTCCAGACTTCGCTGCCGCCGATGCAGGGCGTGTTCTACAACGGACAGGTCTTTGACGCGAAGGTGTTTGCGGCAAAGCATATCTTGAGCGCGAAGAAGTCGATCCTACTCATTGACAGTTGGGTGGATGTCGTGACGCTTGAACTGCTAGCGAAAAAAGCAAAGGGCGTGACGGTCGAGATTGTTGCCTCGCACAGAGGTAATAAGATTTCGCCAAGTGACATTGCAACATTCAACAGTCAGTATGGTGGCTTGACGGTGCGCCAAAGTCGAAACTTCCACGACCGTTTTCTCATCATCGATGACAAGGTGCTGTATCTCATCGGCGCGTCGTTGAAAGACCTTGGTTGGAAATGTTTCGCCTTCACGAAACTTGATGCCGCCGAAATCCCCAACCTGAAGGCGAGGGTGTAATGCGCGTACCCTAATTTCAGGCGGCAGTTTGGTCTAATTCCCGCTGTAAAAAGTAGGTCAACAAGTTGGAGTAGTTTGAACAATAGAAATACTCTTGCGAGCTTCCGCCTACGCTGAAGCTTCCGCCGCCGCGCTTTGCGCTAGGACGGTCAAGACGGCGGACAAGACGGCGGACAAGTATGATCCTCCTTCGCGCTTGCGAGCTTCCGCCTTCGCCGAGCCTACCCCCGCTGCTCGTGTGAGATGGGGAAGCATCTGAGCAGCTCGGGCGTGAAAACTGAAAATGCACATTTCACGCCCAAAATCGGCATGTCCAAAATGGGCGTGAAATCTGCAAATGCATGTTTCACGCCCATATTCGATTGACTTCAGCCCTGCCGAAACCTCGCCGATCTTGAATCAATTGCGGCGCGCCTGAATCCTAACCAAGTTCATAGTTTGCAAACTATGGTTCTTAGATTGGGCGGCACTTCGCGATACGACAGATTCAAAGTTTGCAAACAGTGGTTTCCGAGTGGCGCCACATTCCACATGGCGATAACATGTTCATAGTTTGCAAACTATGGTTTCCGCCCGATCCTTTCGTGCCTCATAGATACACAGTTTGCAAACTATGGATTTCGATTGGGCGATACTTCGCCATACCACAGGTTCAAAGTTTGCAAACTATGAAATTGTGTTAGGAGGGAGATAGGGGCTGCAATGCGAGGGCGAGCAGGGTGCGGGCGAGAGGGTCGGATGGTTTCCCGAGTTCGTAGATGCGATGTCCGTCTGGCGCGTCGCAGGGGATGACTATCTGCGCCGCAATCAAGATGCCAAGCTGCCGCCGCAGCGTAGCGAACGGAAGATCCGTTGCTTTGGCAAGTTCCTCAAAGCCGCATCGCGCGTTGGAGGAGAGGGACTGCAGGATGCGGATGCGGACATGGTGGGCAAAGGCGTTGATCGTGTTGAGAAGGGGCTTCTGCCAGTCCAGTTCGCAGGAAGCCGCGAAGAGTCTTGCCAAGACCATCTGAAGCCTGTACACGGGCGATGCCTTCTCCGGTTCGCCGGAACAGATGACATACCGTCCCGTACGTTCGACCGAAAGAAACCCCGCCTCGGCCAGCTGCTTGAGGTATTGGCTGGCGGCGGCCTTTTTGAGACCGACGAATTCGCCCGCCTGGACGACATGCAGTTCGCGGTTGGGCGATGTGGCGATTTCCCGCAGCAGCGACAACCGAATCTCGTTGTTGAGAACCCGACAGATTTTCCAGAACTCCATACCTCTCCTTTCGCCCCAAAGTATATCACACCTTACCTCTGAAAACCATAGTTTGCAAACTGTGGTTTTCAGGTGGGTGTCGCCGCGCCTTACTACAGGTTCAAAGTTTGCAAACTATGGCTTCGCGGTGGCTGCACATGGTACATAACGATATCACATGTTCATAGTTTGCAAACTGTGGTTTCGCATGGGCTGGCAGATTTGCGGCAAAGGGCGGGGCGTGGTATAATATGCGGCGGAATGAATCGAAGGTGAATGACCATGGCGATGCCACAGAGAGACAATGTGATTGAGGAAATCAAGCGGCTGGATCTGTTGCTTGAATATGCCGTTCAGCATGGTGACGAAGCCGAGGCCGAGCGCCTCCGCGAAGAGCTGAAGCGCCTCACCGAACGTTTATGACGAAAACCCAAAAGGAGAAGAACTATGCACTATTCGCGCTACAAAGTTGTGGTGATTGAGGAAAGCGGGCTGAGCACGCTGCTGGTCGGTTCCGCGAAGATGCCGTTGGGCAAAATCGAGCAGACATTTAACCAATATGCACAACAGGGTTGGCAAGTCGTCTTTCAGATTGTCGAGAAACGGCGCTTCCTCCTGTTCTGGTCGCGCGAGGCGATGATCGTTACATTTGGACATGTCTGATCCGACGTCGGCAACCACCGGACTTCTATAAATGCGGTGGTAAATGCGCGCCGCCCGAAAAGCCCCACCCCCGTACGCATATTGCAATATGTGCACGGGAGCGTGTGCGCTTGGGGAAACGCGAAGCGAAAGGCATGGTATAATACGCCCATGAATTCTAAAGATGAAATGCGGGTGGGGATGGCAGACGATGGAAAGGTTTCGTCATCCGTCGCCCGGGAGAATATGGTAGGCTTAAGATCATGAAAATAAAGACAATCCTATTGGGCGCCGCGTTGGCGGCAACCATCCCGATGAAGGCGGCGCAAAGTTACTTCGTCATATTCGACAGCTTGCTCCGCGTCCCTGCGCTGTGCTACCCGCTCCCTCCCGGCTGGACCGGCATGGGCTGGGTCAAGTGGAACGTGCCCGCGCGCTCGAATCCGTATCTCCAGAGCACCATCCTGATGAACCCGTCGGAACGGCGCATCGTGCAGGAGGCGGGCTTCATCGGCAGGGGCGCGTTCCTCCTTAGTCAGTCCGGCGGCATCTACTCCAACCCCGACGCCATGGCCCAGCACCTCGCCCGGGAAATCAATTCGGGCATCGTGGTTCCCGGGCTGTCCAGCTTCCGGGCGAAGGGGGGACGCTTCAGCGACAATATCCCGCCGAAGACGCAGCGGGCCGTGGCGTTTCGGTTCGCGTCCGACCGCGCATCCACGTTCAAGAAGGCGTTCAAGGTGGAGTGTTTCTTCGACTGCGACTACAACGGCGCGCGGTGCGAGGCGCTCTACGAGTTCGTCTGCGCGTTCAGCGCGGTGCAGGTGCGGCCGAACGTGCCGGCCATGGCGTCGGCCATGGATTTCGACACCTTCCTGACCGTGGCGCCGCCCGGCAAACTCGCCGAGACGAAGAAGGTCGGCGGACGCCTGCTGGCCGGAGGGTTCGAGAACCGGCTGTGGAGACACGCCGCGAATCGGATGATGACGGCGATCCTCAAGGGCCAGATGATCGGCATGAACGAAGGCATGGACCTCATGCGCCAGGCGCGGATCGAGAACGAGAAGACGATGGACAAAGTCCGTCGCCAGTGGAGCGAGATGATCCGCGAGGTGAAGACGGTGGACAACCCGCTCTCGCCCGGCGACAAGATCGAGCGTCCGATTTATTTCAACCATTCGCTGATCAACTCGCGTCAGGACACCTTGATCATGAGCGACCGGACGATCGAGCCGCATGAAGCCGAGAAGCTCATGGGGCAGGGTTTCTGGACGGTCGTGGATTGAGGTTGCGGGATTGGCGGTTGGAAAGAGGGGGGGATTTCTCCCGTGGTTTGATTATGGTATAATTCACATCATGAAAAAATTCAGGATTTTGGTGATCAATCCTGGCTCCACCTCCACGAAGGTGAGTCTGTTCGAGGACGAGACGTCGGTTTTCGAACACAAGCTCTTCCACGAGGCGTCCGTGCTCCTCAAGTTCTCGCATGTCAACGAACAGATGCCGTTCCGGCGCGAAGTGATCCTCGACATGCTCAAGTCGGAGGGGGTGGATCCTGCCTCGATCGATGCGTTCGTCGGTCGCTGCGGCGGAACGCACTCCCAGCCCAGTGGCATCATACGCGTCGACCAGAATGTCTTCGACGACGCCGCCAAGGGCCTTGATGGTTCGGAGCATCCCGCCAAGCTCGGGGTGATGCTCGCGTGGAAGTTCGCGGAGGAGTTCGGGAAGTCTGCCTTCACGCTCAATGCCACGACCGTGGACGAGCTCAACGACTACGCGCGCCTCACGGGCATCAAGGGTGTGTACCGCTTTGCGCACACGCACTGCCTGAACCAGAAGGCCGTGGCCCAGTTCCACGCCGAGAAGATCGGCCGCCGGTACGAGGACTGCAACTTCATCGTCGCGCACATCGACGGCGGCATCACCGTGGCCGCCCACGAGCACGGCAGGACGGTGGACAGCAACATGGGCGCGGACGGGGACGGCGCATTCTCCCCCACCCGCATAGGGTCTCTGCCGGTCTTGACGGTGCTCAACTACCTTGAGACGCATTCCACCGAAGAACTGCGCCGCCGCTGCACGCGATCCGGCGGATTCGTCGATTTCTTCGGCACTTCCAACGCCGACACCGTCCACGAACGTATCGAGAAGGGTGACCGCGCGGCGACGCTGGTCTGGAACACGATGATCTACCAGATCTGCAAGTTGATCGGCGAGATGGCGGTGGTCCTTTGCGGAAAGGTGGACGGCATCCTCCTCACGGGCGGACTCATCCGCTTTGCCGACATCGTCGAAGGCATCGAGAAGCATTGCGGCTTCATCGCGCCGGTGTTCGCCTATCCCGGCGAGATGGAGCAGGAGGCGCTTGCGCTGCCCACGCTCAAGGTGCTGCGCGGCGAGCTGACGGCGCAGACCTACACGGGCCGGGACGTCTGGGGCGGGTTCGGGGATATCGGGCTGTAGGTTCGACGGAAGTCAGGGAGGAAGCGACATGAAACTTGTGGAACGCATGAAGGCGGCGGCGCGCGCGGACGTGAAGCGCATCGTGCTGCCGGAGGGTGACGAGCCGCGTACCGTCAAGGCGGCGGTGATCCTGAAGGACGAAGGGATTGCCGAGCCGATCCTCCTCACGAAGGCGCTGATCGAAGCGCCGTCCAACGCGGCGCGTCTCGCGTCCTATGCGGCGACGCTCTACGAACTGCGGAAGGCGAAAGGGCTTACCGAGGAGAAGGCGGCGGCACTGGCGGCCGATCCGATGTACTACGGCATGCTGGCGGTGAAGGCCGGCGAAGCCGATGGTCTCGTCTCCGGCGCCATCCACTCCACGGGCGATATGCTGCGTCCGGCGCTTCAGGTGATCCGGACGGCGCCCGGGATGAAACTGGTTTCGTCGAGCTTCCTCGTGGAGTGCCCCAACCGGTCGGTCGGCGAGGAGGGGCTGCTCGTGCTGGCCGATGGCGTGGTGAATCCGTGCCCGACGGCCGAGGAGCTGGCGCACATTGCGGTGGCGACCGCCGAGACGGCGCGGAAGCTGTGCGGGGTTGAGGAGCCGCGCGTGGCCATGCTGTCGTTCTCCACGAAAGGCAGCGCGGAACATGCGCTCGTCGAGAAGGTGCGGGAGGCGACGGCAATCGCGAAAGGTCTCGCGCCGGCGCTTCTGATCGACGGCGAACTTCAGCTCGATGCGGCGCTCGTGCCGGAGGTGGGTGCGCTGAAGGCGCCGGGGAGCCCCGTGGCGGGACGCGCCAACGTGCTCGTGTTTCCGGATCTGCAGTCGGGGAACATCGGGTACAAGATCGCGCAGCGTCTCGGCGGCGCGTCGTGCTTTGCGGTGCTGCAGGGCTTGGCGCGTCCGTGCAACGATCTTTCGCGCGGCTGCTCCGTCGAGGACATCGTGAACACGGTGGCCGCCACGGCGCTTCAGGCCCGGTAGGCGGACCTCACATCATCTTTGCCCGCCAAGCGCGCGGGGTGGTGCCGGTCGCGGCGTGGAACGCATTGGAAAGATGCGAGGGGGTGCAGAATCCCGTGGCCGCCGCGATTTCCGATACGGACATCTTGGTGTTGCGGAGGAGCAGCTTGACCTTGGCGAGACGTCGGCGGGCGATCTCCTTGCCGACAGAACGCCCCAGCTCGGCGGTGAAGTGCTTGTGCAGCACGTTCTGCGTGATGCCGAGCGCATTTGCGATCTGCACCGCGCCGAAACTCGTCGCGAGGTTCGCCTCGATGTATTTCAGCCCTTGCCGGACGAGCGGATCGGTGACGGCGATCACGTCGGTGGAGCGGCGGAGCACCACGCCTGCGGGCGGCACGAGGATGGGGCTTGCCGGCGGTCTGCCGCCCTCCATCAGCCGATGCAGGAGGGAGGCCGCCTCGTAGCCGCCGCGTTCGAGGTTCTGGTCGATGGAGGAGAGCGGCACGGACTGGTTTTCGCAGATGAGCGGGTCGTTGCCGATGGAGAGGATGGCCAGCTCCTCCGGCACGGAGACACCCGTTCGCTCCGCCACGTCCAGAAGGCGGGCGGCGTCCGATTCGTCGTAGGTGAGCGCGGCGAGCGGTTTGGGTGCCGCCTTCAGCTTGGACGAGAGCCAGCGCAGAAAGGCATCCCAGTCGTTCCGCCGTGTCTTCGGCATCTCTTCCTCCGCGACCCAGCGCGCGGCGGGTGTCCGTTCGGTGAGGCCAAGGTACCGCAGCTCCTGCACTTTCCCCCAGCCGGTCGAGAACCAGACGATGTTCCGGAAGTTGCGCTCCGCGAAATGCTCGGCGGCGAGGCGTCCGATCGCGGTGTGGTCGCTCATGACGCGGGGAACCTTGATGTCGGGACGGCTGATGGTGAGATCCACCACCGGGATGCCGCGCTTCATCAACCTCTTGACGGCATCGACCGAGACGGGGTCGGAGCGGAGCGCGGCGATCACGCCGTTGCCGTCCCAGGCGAGCGGATGGTAGCCGAGGCGGTCCTGGATCATCAGGTGCCATCCCTGCTCGTGCGCATAGCGGGCGATGCCCGCGATGCGGGCGGCGCTCATCGGCGACACCATGGCCAACACTTTCTCTCTCATGGCGCGCAGTATAGCACAGGGTGGATGGGAGATGCAAGTTTTCCAAAATAATTTGCAAGTGAAATTGGAGGGGGCTTGTGCTATCATACACGGCATGAAAGCAAAGGCATGGAGACTTTACGGGGCGCGCGATGCGCGTCTTGAAGACATTGAACTTGAACCAGCCGGCGAGGAAGGCATTGTCGTCGAGCTGGTGACGAACACGATCTGCCTCAGCGACTACAAGGGCGCGACCCTCGGCACCGGGCACAAGCGAGTGCCGCGCGACATCGCGACGCGGCCGACGATGTTCGGGCACGAGGTTTCGGGCATCGTGCGCGAGGTGGGCACGAAGTGGAAAGACCAGTTCCACGTGGGTCAGCATGTGGGGCTTCAGCCGTCGCTGAACATTCCCGGGCACGAGCTGGAGACGGTCGGCTACGCCTGGCACACGATCGGCGGCGAAACGACGCACGTGTACCTCCCCTCCATCGTGATGGAGATGGGGTGCCTTCTGCCGTACGACGGCGATGCGTTCTTCAAGTGTTCGCTCGCCGAGCCGATCAGCTGCATCGTCTCGGGCTTTCGCACGAACTACCACAACGCGTTCTGCTCGCACGACCTTGAAGTGGGCATCGTCGATAAGGGCACGATGCTCCTGATGGCGGGTTGCGGCGCGATGGGCCTCGGCTGCATCGACATCGCCTGCCACTCGCCGGAGAAGCGTCCGCGCAGGCTTGTTGTGACGGACATCGACGACACGCGCATGGCGCGCGCGGCGCAGATATTTGGCCTCTCCTACGCGAACGGCCGGGCCGACGGCGAGCTGAACGGCGTGGAGCTCCACTTCATCAACGTGAAGGACATCGCGGACCCCGTTGCGACGTTGAAGGCGTACAATCGGACGGACGACGCCCGCGCCGACAATCCCACTTCGACGGGCGGCGGCTACGACGACATCTTCCTGATGGCGGCGGCACCTGCGCTGATCACGCAATGCTCCGACCTTCTTGGTTTCGGGGGCTGCCTCAACTTCTTCGCGGGTCCGACGGACCAGCATCTGATGGCGAGCTTCAACTTCTACAACGTCCACTACCTGATGCACCATGTGGTCGCAAACTCCGGCGGCGACGTGAAGGACATGGCCGATTCCGTCGATTGGATCGGGAAGGGCTATCTGCACCCGGAGGTGATGATCACGCATGTGGGCGGACTCGACTCCGCCGCCGAGGCGACCTTCGACATGCTGAAGATTCCGGGCGGCAAGCGCCTCGTTTATACGCACGTCAATATGCCGATGACGGCCATTGCGGATTTCGCGGAGAAGGGGAAGTCCGATCCGTTCTATGCGGAGCTTGACCGCATCTGCTCGGCGAACAAGGGTCTTTGGTGCAAGGAGGCGGAGGACTACCTTCTCGCCCACGCGCCCAAGGTCGAGATCGGCGAGCCGAAAGAACTCGTCAAGGAGCGGATCTTAAGAGTAAGGAGTTGATAAGTCATGGAGAAGAGAACAGAGATTGGAAGACGGGAGTTCATCAGCGCGGCGGCGCTCGCGGCCGGTGGCGTGCTGACGGGGCGGGGCGTGCCGCCGGCCGGCAAGGATGGTTTCATCTGGTCGGCGCTCCTGCACATGGGCACGAACATGTGGAGCGATCAGCCCGTCACCTCCTGGGGGCCCTACAAGGGCGAGGATCTGAAGCTTGTGTGCCAGGCGGATCACGTGCGCTTCGATGAGTCGGTGTGGCGCAGAGTGACGGACCGCATGGTGAAGGTGGGCATGAACATGGTGATCATCGATCTCGGCGAGGCGATCCAGTATCCCAGCCATCCTGAGCTGTGGGTGAAGGGCAGCTGGGAGATCGAGCGGTTCCGCAAGGAACTGGCGCGCCTCCGGGCGATGGGTCTGGAGCCGATTCCCAAGATGAACTTCTCCGCCGCGCATGACGTGTGGCTCAAGCAGTACGAGCGCATGCTCTCCACAAAGACGTACTACCAGGTCTGTTCCGACCTCATCCGGGATGTGTATGAGATCTTCGACCATCCGCGCTTCCTGCACCTCGGCTACGATGAGGAGACGGTGGGGCATCAGCGCAAGTACCTCTACTGCACCGTGCGTCAGGGCGAACTGTGGTGGAACGACTTCCTGTGGTTCGTGAAGGAGACGGAGAAGACGGGGATGCGTCCGTGGATCTGGAGCGACTACGTGTGGCATCACCCCGATCTGTTCTTCAGCCGCATGCCGCGGAGTGTCCTGCAGTCCAACTGGTACTACAGCAGTCTGTTCAGCGAGGAGAAGCTGAAGGCGGCGGGCAAGGAGAGGTACATCACGTACGTCAAGGCCTACGAGCTGCTCGACAAGGCGGGCTTTGATCAGGTGCCGACAGGGTCGAACTGGAGCCATGACGACAACTTCGCGGGCACGGTGGACCACTGCCGGAGGGTCTGTGCGCCCGACCGGCTGAAGGGCTTCATGATGGCGCCGTGGTTCTTCACGCTGCCCGGATGGGAGAAGAAACTCCTGGAGGGCATTGACCAGGTTGGGGCGGAGATCAAGAAGGGATAGAAGATGGGAATCGGTCGTAGAGGTTTCATCGGCGCCGGCGTGGCGTCGCTGTTTGCGGGGAGCCTATCGGCCAAGTCGGCGGCGGATGAAGTGAAGTTCTGCGCGTTCGCGGACATTCACTACTATCCGGGCGTGTTCCCGCACGACACGCGCGAATGGCTGGAGCGCGTGTTGAACCGCGCCGAGAGGTCAAAGGTCGATTTCATCATCCACATGGGCGATTTCACCCACACGCCGGCCAAGTGCAAGGACTATGTGGACTTCTACAACGACTTCCGCATCAAGACCTACCACACGGTCGGCAACCACGACGACGACGGCAACTCTCACGAGGAGACGCTTGCCGCCTATCGTCTCGACCGGGGATACTACCACTTCGACCGGGGAGGGTTTCGCTTCATCGTGACGGACACCAACAACTGTCTAATGGACGGCAAGTGGGTGCATTATTCTAGCAGTAACTACTATGCCGTCGGGCGAAAGAGCGGTAGTCTCATCACCCGCGTTCCGCCTGAACAGCTGGAGTGGCTGAAGGCGGCCATTGAAAGTTCGCCGTATCCGTGCATCGTGACGAGCCACGCCAGCTACGAGCGTGAGGACGGCTCGCCGGACCGCGCGGCCGTCCGCAAGATCTTCGACGACGCGAACGCGAAGCACCCCGGACGCGTCCGCCTTGTGATCAACGGTCACCACCACTGCGACCACGTGCGCATCTTGGAGAACATCGTCTATCTCGATCTCAACTCGGCCAGCTACGACTGGATGGTGAAGACGCACACGGCCTATCCCGAGGAAGACGTGAAGCGCTGGAAGCACGCCCGGCACGTGATCGCATGGAACGATCCCGTGAGCGCCATCATCACCATCAACCAGAACGGGCATCTGAAGGTGGAGGGACAGCGGAGCGAGTTCTACCGGGGCGTCACGCCGGTGATGGCGGGGTTGCCTGCGACGAACGGTCGTCAGAATCGACTCATCACGCCGAACGTCCAGTCTTTCGAGATGACGATGTCCTATTCTCACAGCATTTGAACAGTTAAGGAAGCAAGTAAGGAAGTAAAGGGAAGTAAAGAAGAATGAATAGACTTGTTTTTGCATCAGCCGTGGCGGTTGTCATGGCGGTGCGGTGCGACGCGATCGATCTGTCGAGGGGAAGCTGGAAGGTGCCGAGCTGGGATCCGCGTCTGACGCAGGCGGGGGCGGTCAAGGAATTCGTTGACAAGACGTGGTGCGGACACGTGCAGGGAATGTGCGCCAACTCCAATGCGCTCTACTTTGCCTACCATACGCAGATCGTGAAGACCGACTGGTGCGGGCACCTGATAAAGCGTGTTGAGGTCGAACGCCATACTGGCGACATCTGTCTCTGGGAAGGGCGGCTGTACACGGCGCTGTGCCATGCCGACAAGGGGAAGGGACGTGGGCGCATACAGGTGTTCGACGAGGATCTGAACTTCATCAAAGAGACGTACCTTGCGCGCCCGGGGGACGGAATTACGTGTCTGGACGGCGTGTTGTACGTGGGGCTGGGACCTGCCGGCACAAAGGCCGAGCCGTATCGCGGCAACTGGTACGGCAAGTTCGATGCCGAGACGCTCAAGCCGCTCTGCGAGCCGTTCAGGCTCGACCACGGCTACGACTGCTGCGCGGGCGTTCAGAACATGACGACGGACGGGAAGTACATCTACGCCAACTACTACTGTCCCGACGAGACGGCGGACACGCCGTGCTTCATCGTGTTTGACAGGGACATGAACGTGAAGGGCGCGCATCTCTTCGGCTGGCGGCAGGGAATGGACGTTGTGCCCGGTGGGAAGGACGGCGCAGTTCGCTTCATCTACTGCACCACGATCAATTGGTACGGGACGAAGCACCATGCCGCCGTCCAGGCGCTCATCCAGTTCGCTGAACTTAAGAACGGCAGGATACGCGATATCTCGCGCCACTGCATCTTCGACAAGCCCATTGACCGGTAACGTAGGCGCATGTGGCACTCCCTGCTGCCGCGAGGATTTGAGGAATGTCAAATGGCACTTCGACTCCACGTGGCAAAAAACTGTCCAATTCCATAGTAGGGAAGGCATGGCGTGGCGAGGGTGGATGAGATATGCAAGTTTTGAATTTCAATATGCAATTGAAAGTGGATGGTCGATATGGTACCTTATGTGTCCAAAGGAAAGGAATCGACGATGAAATTCAGTACAGTTCTTGCGTGCAGTGCCGCCGTCGCGTTCACATTCGCCTCGTCCGCGTTCGGCGAGGATGCCTACATCGAATCCGATGGCTCTGACGGCGCCGGCATCAATACCGGCTTCTTTGTCGGTCCGCAGACCAAGATCGAGATCGACTTCCAGCTGACGACGAATTCCCAGAATCAGGTGCGTTTCTTCGGTGCGAAGGGAACGGAAAAGAGCGATACCGACCCCGAATGCGAGTGCTACGTCGGCAAGAACGGCTCCGGTACGGAGTGCTTCTCCTTCATCAGTGGCGCGAGCGGCGGCACCCGGCAGGCTAGCAATCTCAAGGCGATCGATACGCTGCGTCACAGGATCGTGCTGGACTTCTATGAGGCAAAGGAGTTTCAGGTATGGACGGGCGACTCGAAGACCAAGAAGGATCTCAGCGATTTCCCTGCCCACCGGCAGAACTATCCGCTGGTGTTCTTCTGCAAGAACTACACTTCCTACGGAACCTACTCGTCCTATACGACGACCCTTGCGTATCCCGCCAAGATGAGGGTCTATCGCTTCCGCATCTGGGAGGCGGGTGTGCTTGTCAGGGACTATACGCCTTTCAAGAAGGGCGGCATTGCGGGCTTCAAGGAGAATTGCTCCGGACGGTTCGTGATGGGTGAGAACATCGCAGCATTCACGGCAGGGGGTGATGTGGAAGAAGGACCGGATGACCCTTACATTACATCCGAGGGCAGGAATCTTCCGGGGCAATCCGTAAGCGGGAGCACCATCTACATAGATACCGGGTATCTGTTCAATCCGACCACCCGTATCGAATTTGACTATGCACTTATGACAAACTGGGCCACGAACAATCTATATGGTTCGGACTCCAAGAACATCTTTACAGGCCCATCTTCCAATGGCTATATCGTCTATCTGTTCATGCATGGTGGCGCTGCAAACGTAGGTTACTACTACACGAAGGTCGGAAAGGCCGAAGGTAGCGCTTCGGGGATCGGCCTCGCAACCGCCTATGGCGTGCGACGTAGCGCATCGGTGAACAGCAACAAGTTCCACATTATCACGGCGGGATACACGAACCACACGAGGACGGCATCTGCGGAGCAGGCGATTACGACGACGCTTGCAGGAACGCTGAAGCTTGGCACCTATCTGCCGATGAGGATCTATGGGCTTAAGATCTATGAATCGGATGTGCTGGTCAAGAATTATCTGCCGTTTGTGAAAAACGGCGTTGCGGGGCTTACCAACAGCTTGGACGCCTCCGACATCAAGCTTTCCACAACAGTCGGGCTGACTTCACCCATCACTGCCGTGTATGACGCGGGTGGCGACATCACGGACGATGATTACGAGAAGGAGGCGTACGTCGAATTCCCGGGCGTGGCAGGGCAGGGCGTCAACACGGGCCATATCGTCACGAAGGATACGTGCATCGAAATGGATTTCTCGTGCTGGAACACGACTTCCACCAGTGAACCCTTCTTCTTCGAGCAGATGGGTGCAAACGGAAGTGTGCATGCGCGCCTTTTCCGGCGCAGCAACAATTACTTCTCCTATCGCTTTGAGGATCTTCCATCTTCGAATTGGACAAATGTCCGGGCGCTCGACAACGAGCGCTACCAGTTCAAGTTCGATGCTCCGAAAGGCTGCATGACGATTCAAAAGAATGGCGAGGAGCTGTACAACGAGTCCATGCCCGGCTCCCTCACGGCTACGACTTGCAGCACCAACCTTTGGATCGGTTGCAACTGGGCCGGATTGACGCACAATGCGTTCATGCGGCTCTACAACTTCAAGATCACCGAAGCGGGCGAAGTTGTGCGCAACTACGTGCCGTGCGTCCGCAACGGGCAGGCGGGGCTTTACGATCTTGTGAACAACACCTTTTCGGCGGTTGCCGGCGGCAAGGTGCGCGGCGCGACGCTTGCGGGGCAGGAGTTCCAGATTTCGCCGCAGCCTGCGACGCTGACGCACCAGGAGGGAGAAAACACCACCACGCTCACCTGCCTTGCCGCCGGTGCGCAGCGCTATGAATGGTACCTGAACGGCGAGAAGGAGGACATTGATTCCGATTCCGTCACGGTGACGTGGACGCACAAGAGGCCACATGTCCGTACCTACTCGGTCGTGCCTGTTTACACGGTTTTCAACGAGACGGTCAAGGGGACCCCGATCACGGCTACGGTGGAGATGACGCCGCGTGGCACTGTCGTGAAGATTCGGTAATTGGGTAAGAGTTATGGTCTATACGGCGGATCATCTGCGCTTTGACGAAGCCGTTCGGCGTCGCGTCGCGGATCGCATGAAAAGAACGATCTTGGCGGTTTCGCTTGTTGCGGCGGTGTTAGGATTGAATGCGGCACCCGCTGTCGCTGATGGTTCCGGCGTGGCAAGGCCCGCGCCACCGGTGCCGCCGAACTGGGAACCGATCCTGACGCGTCCGGGCGCGCTCGCGAAGGGCAGCGGACACGTTCAGGGTTTCTGCGTGACGTCTAACGCGATCTACGCGACGCTCCACGACGGGTTGTACAAGTTCGACTGGTACGGTCATCTCCTGATGCACGTCTCCGCCGACAAACACCAGGGCGACATCTGCTACTGGAACGGCAAGCTCTACACGGCGGTGTGCATCCCGAAGGACGTGCCGAAGCGTGGGCGCATCGATGTGTGGGACGAGAACCTGAAGCGCATAAAGACCACGGAGTTCGTGCGTTCCGCCGACGGCATCACGTGCATGGACGGCGTGCTGTACGTGGGGCTTGGCCCGGCGCGCATCCCAGACAAGCCCTTTCGCGGCAACTATTTCGGTAAGTTCGACGCCGAGACGCTCCAGCCGCTCTGCGAGCCGTTCCTCGTTGACCATGGCTACGACTGCAGCGCCGGCGTCCAGAACATCGCGACGGACGGCGAGCGGCTCTACATCAACTTCTATACGCCGGAAGAGGACTATCCGTGCTTCTTCGTGTTCGACAAGGACTTCAACGTGCTGCAGTCGCACGTATTCGGCTGGCGGCATGGCGTCGATCTTGTGGGCGGCGGCGAACCGGGGGCGGTGCGGCTCATCTACGCTTTAACGATCAACTGCTGGTCGAAGGCGAGCAAGCAACAGCTGGATCCGGCGCCCTCGCAGAACCTCTTTAGATACGCAGAGCTGAAGGACGGGACGATACGCGACATCACGCGTTACATCAAGTTCCGCAACGAGAAGAAGCGGTAAAGTCGGCGGTTGGTTTTAGCGGATGCCACATCGATAAGTGTGGAAAATCACCTTAGAGTTTCAGAAGGTGTTTACGGAAGGTAATGGCGACGGCCTCCGAGCGGTTGGCTGCGCCGAGCTTCGCGAATATCGCGTTTACATGTTCTTTGACGCTGTCTTCGCGGATGCCCAAGGACTTGGCGATGTCGGCGTTGGTAAGGCCGCGCGTGATGCAATGGAGGATCTCGGTCTGGCGCGACGTCAGGTCGGGCACGGGAGGGTCTTCGGCAAGCTGGCGCGCGATCTCCGGTGCTATGACACGTCCCCCGGCGGCAATGGTACGAATGGCGGCGACAAATTCTGAAAACTCCGTGCTCTTCATCAACGCTCCCGTTGCACCCGCCGAAAGCGCATGCGCAATTCCGTCCGACGCGCCGTAGGACGTAAGGATCATGATCTTGGTGTCTGGAAACTGGCGGTGTATTTCAGCCGTTGCGTCGAAGCCGTCCATCTTGGGCATCATGAGATCCATGATGACGACATCAGGCCTCAGCTTGAGGGTCTTGCGCACGGCATCTTCGCCGTCCTCGGCCTCGCCAACGACATCGATGTCGCTTTGCGTGCCGAGCAAAGATGCCAGTCCCATGCGCACGATCGCATGGTCATCTGCCAGCAGGACTTTGATTGGTTTCATGGTGGAGAATGATGGTTTATTGGCGATGGGTTGTTTGGATTGAAATGGTCACTTTCGTGCCTTTGCCCGGAGCGCTCGCGATCTCGATCTTGCCGCCGAACCGCATGACCCGCTCCCTGATGCCTTGCAAGCCGAAGTGTCCTTGCAGGATGCCGGGGTGGTCATCGGGATCGAATCCGCATCCATTGTCCTGTACGGAAAAAAGAAGTTGCTCCGCTTCGAGGCTTCCGGCGATCTTGACCGTATTCGCATGTCCGTGCCGGATGGCGTTCTGAACCAGTTCGCGGATCATCCGAAGGAGCGCATGGGCGGTGCCGTCGGAAAGCCGTTCGCGCGGAACGTTGAAGCGCACGACGAGTTCCGTACCATCTATGAACTGCGCAAGTGTCCTACGTATCGCCGAATCCATCGTCTTCTCTTCCAGCGCGTCGTTGCGGAGGTCCCAGAGGCAGTTGCGAAGCTCTTCGCGGCAGGATTTCACCGTCTTCGAGGCAATCTTCAGGTGGCGGTGCGCCTTGGATGGATCGTCGTCGATCAACACGTCGGTGGTTTCGATCTCCAGCGCGGCTCCGGTCAGGTTCTGCGAGAGCGCATCGTGCAGCTCGATCGCCAGGCGCGTACGCTCACCCACTTTCAGGTCTGCCGTCACGCGGGCGACCGTCTCTTCGGTCAGTTCGCGTCCGCGCCGCTCCGCGACCCGGTTGAGCTGCCGGTTCCATACAAACACGCCCGCGAGCGCGGCCAGAAGCGTGCCGATTACGGATAGCAGCCGTCCGGTTGTCAACCAGGGCGGGCGGGACAGAATGCGCACGTCGTCAGGTGTGCGTACGACGACGGCGAAGTCGTCCACGCGCGGAAAGGGTTCGTTCGGCCGCCAGTTCTCCATCTCGAAAAGGCAGATGCCCGCCACTTCGATCACGCATCCGATCTCCACACCTGCAAGGGCCTGCGGACATGCGCTCACATCGATGGGTATAATGTACCTGTCGCAGTCAAGCGACAGTCTGCCGTCGGAATAGTCCGGGGAGGGAAGGCTCCGCACGACGCCCTTCAGCCTGACGGCCTTGCCGTGATACCGAATCTGGACGGCAGGTCTGCCGCCGCCGTCATTCAGCAGCCGCCGGGCGGTCACATCCACTGGTGGCGGTTCGGCCGCCACGGCGACGCTGTTCGTACGCCAGATGGCGCGGGAGAGGTTGAGGCGGTAGAGATCCGTTTCCGGCTTGCCCGCCGCTTCGATGCACATTCCGTATGACGGCGGCCTACGCTCGGCGAGATCGACCCTCGCTAAGTTCCCCTCGGCCGTTCTCAGGAGCAGCCGGTCTCCGTGCCATACGGCAATCACGCGCCCTGTCATCCGCCGTCGCGCCATGCTGTTGATGACGGCGGCGCTATCGTGCTGTTTCGCGGTAAGCGCCGGAACGTCAAATGGATCGGCTGGCGCTGGACGGATCACCGAGACGGCGTCACGGCCGGAGATCAGGATGAAACGCCCCGAATGAAATCTCGGTTCGGTGATCAGCTCGGAATAGAACCCCGTGATGGTGATTTCGGCACCGATCAGGTCGTTCATGTCGTCGTGGGCCGACTGGGAGGACGCAAAACAGGCATAGATGGATTCGCGGCCGCTCCGGAGGATCAGAAACCCCCACAGCGGATCGATGTCGTCGAGGAACGCGTCCACGACGGTACCCTTGAAGCGCACAAGCTTGTTGTCGAAAAGACCTTCCGCCAAGTCGGCTGCATCGACCTCGACCGGCGGAGGAATGGGCGCTTGGGAAAGCACATCGGCGGTCTTGGCGATGGCATAGCAGGAATGGCCCCGAAATCCGGATTTGGTTGATCCTCTGATGTGGACGTGATCGCCTTTCGACAGGCGGTTTTCAGGCGATGTCTCCGACATTTCGATCATGATGGCGCCGGTGGCGTCCTGCACGGCACACCGATACATGTTCTTCGTGTACGGCTGAATGATGGTTGCCGTTATGTCAAACGGCATTCCGTTTCTGCCCTCGCGCAGGGCTTCCGTGAGTGCGGCGACAGACGAAATCGCGTTTTGGTTTCCGGTTTCGGCGAAAGCCGAAAACAGGAACGCGAACAGAACGACACCTGCCGACAATAGGCGCTTCACGCGGGAGCTCTTGAGGATAATCTTCATTGTTCCACGCCGCAAATTATAGCATAATGAGCCGCAGGCGTGTGGCGGGAAAGGGGACACTTGCCCTCGTCATCACCCCCCTAAAGTGGGGTGTTGGAACGGGGCATAGTTTGATATACTTCTGCCGTTACTTTGAACAGTCATTAGGAGATGAACACGATGAAACTGACATCAATGGCTTTTGCGTGCAGTGTAGTCGCCACGTTGGCGTTCGCTTCGCCCGCCTTCTGTGAGGATGCCTACATCGAAAATGCGAATGGCAACCAGTATTTCAATACAGGCCACTTCATCGGGCCGCATACCCGAATCGAAATCGACCTCCAGCTGCTGGAAATCAAAGGGCAGATACAACCATTTGGCGTGTTGGGCTCTGTTGACGACACGCTTCCCTTTTGCGCGCTATACCTTGGACAGGCGGTGACGGACGGCCCTTGGGTCTGGTCCTATCAAGCATCAAAATCCGATTATACCTCGCAGGCGTGGAACGCAGGGGACTGCCCAGCCGATCTTGAACGACACAAGATCGTGCTCGACTTCAATTCAAGTCCCAAGAAGTTTGAGGTGTGGACGGGGGGCACGAAGAACATTGACAGGAACTTGGCCGCCGTTCCTGACGGAACGCAGACATATCCGCTAGGTCTTTTTGCAAGGTGCTGTCGCGAGTATGGAACATATTCGTCTGTGAAAAGCACATTCGATAACCCTGCCAAGATGCGGCTCTACAGTTTCAGAATCTACGAATCGGGCACGCTTGTGAAGGAGTTCCTGCCGTGGGTGAAAGGCGGCATTGCGGGCTTGAAGGAAACAAGGTCTGGCCAGTTCCATTCGGGCGAAAACGCACGCGCCTGCGTCGCGGGCGGCGATGTGACGATTGAAAAAGACGACCCTTATGTCTCGATGCCCGACAACACGATTGCATCGGCGGCGGTCAAGGGGAAGTCCCTTTACTTCAACACGGGCTATACTTTCAAGCCAACGTCCAGGATGGAGCTCGATTATGCGTTGCTGACGCCAGATTGGACGGCCAGCACCAAATGGTCCTATGAGGCACATGTGTTTTTTGCCAATAGTTCCAGCCAAATGCTGTATCTTATGCCGTATGGAAAGGACAGCGCCGGATGCTATTACTACAAGGTCGGCTCTCAAGAGAGCCGAGTCAGAGAAGTCGGCTTGGATTATGCCTACAATGTTCGCAGAAAGGTTTCAGCAAGCGCAAACAATATTCGACTGGAGACCGCTGGCTATACAAACTTCAATATCACGTCCTCCAGTCCCGTAACGGCGAATTTGAATTCTACGTTGCTTCAGATCGGCCTCCGCTCCGGCAGTTTCCCTACGATGCCGATGAAGATCTATGGACTCAAGATCTACGAGACGGAGGGAGGCATTGAGACATTGGTAAGAGACTACCGGCCGTGCATCTCCAACAGCGTACCGATTCTGCGTGACGTGCTAGCCGCGCCGACTCTGGGGCTTCTCCCCACGGTGTACGGTAGCCGCAACTCGACGACGTACGGCAGCCCCGACACTAACGCCCACACGAACATCGTGTGCGAGGCCGGTGGCGACATTCAGGGGGACGAGGCGGCGAAGGAGGCCTACCTCGACTTCGACGGTGTGGACGGACATCTGATCAATACAGAATATGTGGTTACCAAGGATAGCCGGGTCGAGACGGACTTCGCCGTATGGAACAACAATTTCAGGCTTTCCGCCACTGCTGCTCCGGTATTCTTCCACCAGAAGAGCGGTACCGACGGCATTTGGTTCAGCCTTTATTATCCGTCCGGCGCATTCCGATATGGCTGGCGCTTCACGGATTACAATACCGGAAAGAACGAATGGGTCAAGAAGACGTTCATTACAAATGAACGAGTGAAGTTCGTTTTCGATGCGCCGAATAATACTCTTACGTCATATAGGGGAGGCGTAGCGCTTGAATCCTTGACACTGGCGCAGGGCACGGGTGCAACTCTTAACTCCACTACGTGTTCAACGACTCTTCGGATTGGAGGCAGTTGCGATGGCAGATATGCGGCCGGCATGCGCCTCTACAGCGTGAAGATCTACAAGTCAGGCGTTTTGGATAGGTGCTTCGTGCCTTGCCTGACGAACGGCGTGGCGGGGTTGTACGAGACCTGCCAGAACAGGTTCTTCCCGCTCACGGGCGGCAAGGTGCGCGGCAAGGGCTACCAGGGGCAGACCGGCGAATTTGAGATTT
This sequence comes from uncultured bacterium, assembly GCA_902779565.1. Taxonomy (GTDB): domain Bacteria; phylum Verrucomicrobiota; class Kiritimatiellia; order RFP12; family UBA1067; genus UBA1731. The sequence continues at coordinate 62,757 of CACZCD010000008.1, forward strand.
CGCCGCAGCCGGCGACGCTCACGTACAAGGAAGGCGAGAACTCCACCACGCTCACCTGTCTTGCCGCCGGCGCGCAGAGCTACGAATGGTACGAGGATGGTGTTCTCATGCCTGGCGAGACTTCGGATTCACTGACGTTGACATGGATACACACCAAGGCAAAGTCTCAAACCCACACCTATTCCGTCAAGCCAATCTACACGGTATTTAATGAGAGGGTCGTCGGGGAGCCTGTTTCGGCAACGGTGGAATATACGCCGCTCGGTACCAGAGTCATCATCAAGTAGCAATCAGGGAGGATATGATGCAAGGGAAATTCAGGGTAGGGGTGATCGCGTTCCTCATCTGCGCTCTTGCGGGTACGACCTATGGATCGACGCGGCTTCTCTACTGGAACATCCAGGACGGGATGTGGGATGGTCAGACCGACAACTTCAACCGTTTCGTCGCGTGGGTGCAGAAGCAGTCGCCGGACATCTGCGTCTTCGCGGAGGTGCGGACCAAGCGGCAGACGGGCAAGACGGACCATGTGAAAGACGAATCGCAGCGGATTCTCCCCGCCGGTTGGCCGGAGCTGGCGGCGCGCTATGGGCATGGCAACGTCTGGATCAGCTCGGACAATCCGAAGTGCTACATGCAGGGCATCACGTCGCGCTTCCCCATCGAGAGCGTCGCCAAGGATCTCGTGCCGACCGGATCGGGATGGGCGCGGATCCGGGTGGGCACGAACGTCTTGAACTTCGTGACCGTCCATCTCAACTGGACGCCGTGGGGGCACGGCTGCAAGACGGACGCGGAGCGCAAGGCCAGCGCGGCGAAATTCGGCGGCGATCTGGCGCGGCGTGACGAGATTGAGACCGTTCTCAGAGGGTCGTTCTTCACGGTGCCGGACGCATCAAACCAGTTCTGGGTCGTTGCGGGCGACTACAATGCTCGTTCGCCGGTCGATAGCCGGATGTACGATCTTCCGCTCGATTCCCCGCGCTACGCTGTCCATCGGTGGTTGATCGAAAACACGCCGCTCGTCGATCTCATGCACGAATGGTTGCCGGGCGATTTTCAGGTCACTTGCGGAGCGAAGTCGCGCATAGACTATGTTTACATGACGCGGGGGCTCTACGACCATGTGCTGGAGGCGCGGGTTGTTGTTGATCGCTATACGCGCCCGACCTACGCGGGAGTGAGCGACATCTGGCGTCCCTCCGACCACCGCCCGATCCTCGTCGATCTCGATTTCTGATGCGCTCGGAGAACAATTAGCAACATCCCATGTAAATCTCACGCAGAGATGCTGAGAGCGCAGAGAGAACAGGAGAAAAATTGATTAATAAGTGCTCTCTTACAGTAGCCGCAGTGCTGTGTGCGGCGGTGGCCGTCGCGCACACGACCATAGACAATCTGCGCGTATGTCACCTTGTGGATCCCTCCGACATCGTGCGGCCTGTCTTTTCGTGGCAGATGCAGACGGAGCGGCGGGGGGCGGAGCAGAAGGCGTACGCGATTGAGCTGCGTACCGCGTCCGGCGAGAATGTCTGGCGGTCAGGCAAGATCGGCGAGGCGGCGTCCCATGCCGCGCCCTACACGGGCCCTGCGCTGAAGAGCGCCACGCGGTACATCTGGTCGGTTGCCGTGACGGATGAGCGCGGGCGTGAGACCTCTTCTAAGCGAGCGGCATTTACGATGGGGCTGATTACGGATGCCGACTGGAAGGGCAGCGAATGGATCGCCGTGCCGAACGGGACGACGGATGTTTCCGAAGAGGCGCGTAGCCGTCGGCGTGCCATGCCGGGTGCTTCATGTTTCGCGAAGCGTCTCCTGAACGGCAAGTCCGTGAAGGAGGCCTGGTGGACGGTGACGGGGCAAGGCGTGTTCCAGGCCTACGTGAACGGCCAACCGCTTCCGGGATTT
>CACZCD010000009.1 GCA_902779565.1 uncultured bacterium
GCGGAGTGACCGCCGCGCGGAAGCGCCCGCGCGCCCGTGCCAACCGCGCGGCCCACCGCCCCCGCAGCGGAACGCAGCGATGCGAAATGCGCCGGACCGGGAAGCGACCGCACCCGAACGCAATCTAACGATTGCGGAGCGGTGCGGGCGCAATCCGAAACGGTGCATTTCGCGCGCGAGTACCGTTGGGGCGGTGGACCGCGCACGCTGACTGGCACCGCACACACGGCACCAAACACACGAAGAGTCAATGCGCGAGGTAGAGGAGGATTGGGTGGGTGGTGCGGAGGGTGAAGGTGTCGCCGGTCGTTCGGTTGAGCGTGCCGCGCCAAAGCGCATCGAGCGCAACGCCCTCTAACGGCCATTCCAGCCCTTCGGATGTCATCCGCGTGCCGGGAACCGGCGCGAACACGCTCACGGACCGCCCCGCCGCCGCCGTCCAGGTGCCGCCCGGCGGCAAAACCGGCTCGAACGTCCCGAAATCCGTCACCATCGACACCCGCGCCGGCAGCCGGTCCGCGCCCCCCTCGCGCGGGGCCGCCGCAAAGTCCAGCAGATGGAAGATGTTGCCGAGCGCATGGTCTTCCCGACGCCCCGTCGCGCCCAGAATCACGACAGCGTCCCCTTTCGCACCCGTCGCCACCGCATGGCGGAACGCCTTGCAGAGATCGTTCGTCTCCTGTTCCTCCTCGCCAATGAACGGGATCCCCCTCTGCGCCAACGCCTCACGACCGTCCTCGCCCAGCGAATCGCCGTCGCCAACCACGGCATCTGGCGTGCGCCCCAAGTCAAGCGCCTTCCGCCACGCACCATCACAGGCAATCAGGCGGTCCGCCTCGCGGAAGAGCCGCAGCGGAACCGGATGCGTGGGCGGCGCGCCATTCGCCAGAATGACGGTCATTCCCGTGGCGCGCCTCGCTTCCCGACGACCTTGCTCACGCCCACCGCGCACACCGCGACCGACGCCACAAGCGAAAGGATCGTCGCCACGCCCGGCACCGAGGCGCGCGGCTCGCGCGGCGGCGGGTTCGCCGCCTTGAGAAGCGCAAAGCCCGCCCGTTCGCGCGGCACCTTCACGAAGCGCCCCATCTGCAAGTTCCAGAACGAAACGGGAACATACGTCCCCTTCGAAAGCGCCTCCTTGAGCGCGGCGTTCTGCTGAAACGCCAGACCGCCCGCCACGATATATTCGTCGCCGCCCACTTTCGCCGACCCGTCCATCACGAAGGCAAGCGACGCGGACCCCGTCTCCTGCGCCACGGCGATCCGTATCGTATCCCCCGGATCCACGGCGCAGTAGCGCGCATCGATGACGGCCAGGTTCACCATGTTCACCACCAACAGCGCCGCGAGCGCGGCGAACGCCACCTTCGGGGCCTTGCGCGCGAACGGAAGCTCCAGGAGCGCAGCGACGCCGAAGCCCGCCAACACAGCCACGCACCATTCGATGAGGTGCACGAACTTCACGGGGCAGCGGATGTAGTCGCCCACGGGCAGCGCGAACACCAGACGATAGAACGGCGTGAACCACCCCAGCGCACACAGGAGCAGGACCACCGCCATCGCCGTCCAGAAGACGATCTCTCCGCGGTTGGACACGCCGCCGCACGTTTCGCCCTTCCGCCGCCAAAACCCCAGCGCGATCCCCGCCAAAGCGAAGAGGACCGTGAAGAATCCCATGTAGAGGGAGTGCTGACGGTAGGGCTGCCAGCGGTCCGGCGCGATCTGCATGCCGATCCGCCCATGGTAGGGGTTCTTCGGGCTGACCCGCGGATCGCTCGAACCACCCTTCAGCTCCGGGATGAGGAACTCCATCACCTCGTCCGGCGGCAAGCTCCAGTTCGTGCAGAACACATAGCGCTTCTCGCGGTCGGCCTTCGTCTCGGTGCCGCCCGTCGCGGCCCCCGTCGTCGCGGCGATCTGCTTGTCACGGTTGGCCGTCTGCACGAAGATCGCATTGTGGAGTTGCGGCCAGCCGACGGCCGCCAGCGTCACGGCCGTCAGCGCCACGCCCCCCAGAATGCGCAGAAAGGCCGCCTTCCGCGCGCCGGGTGCCGTCCCCTTCACCTGCCAGATCAGCTTGAAGAGACCATAGACAAACGCCATCACCGTGAACAGAAGCCACATATCCGGCTGCTGCGCGCTCGCCCACGCCAGAACGCCGCCCAACAGGATCCAGTTGCGCCAATTCCCTTTCCGGACGCAACGGTCGATGAGCCCGAAGCAGAACGGTCCATACATGAGATAGATGAACCAGCCGAGATGTCCGGCGGAGAAGAGCGTAAAGTTGTAGCCCATGAACCCGTAGGCCGCGCCCGCACCATAACAGGCGAGCGGACCAAGTCCGCGCCCCTTCAGGTAATAGACCACCCCGAGCGCCGCCAAGTACATCGCGAGCGCGTACTGAAGCTCCTGCCAGACATACGGCCCACCAAGGAGAAAGCGCAGATCGCTCGGCACGCACGCGCGCCCGCCGCCACAGATATCTGACCACAGCTGCCGCAGGAAGTCCGCCGGATAGGTGATGCCCTGATCGGGCTGCACGAACGCCACGGCCGTCGACCATGTTCCCCAGAACACGCACGCCATCACAACGGCGAAGAACGCCGTGAATCCCACAAACCACCAGAGCGATCGATTCCTCATTCCCCTAACCTTTTCAGACACGCAGCCCCGCCGAACGGTAGATGCGCTCGATGAGATCGACAGACTTGCGCGCCTCCTCGCCCGGGATCGGATACGGTGCGCCGCCCGGCTCAAGCGAATCCGCGAACGCCTCGAAGCAGAGCTGATGGGACGTGTACTCGAGGGCGTCCGGACGCGCCACGCCGTGTCCGCCATCCTTGATCTCGAACGTCCCCTTCGTGCCGGTGATCTCCATGGACTTGCCGCGTCCGGGGAAGGACCCCGTGGTGGCGTACACCCCGCCCAAAGCACCGCCTTCGAAGCGGATCGCCGCCGAGACGGTATCCTCCGCCTCCATCGGGTGCGCCAGCGTCGCGGCGAACGCCTTGACGTCCGCTACCGGCGGCATGAGCGCCACGAGCCAATCGACCATGTGGATGGACTGGTTGATGAGCGCACCGCCGCCATCCATCTCCCACGTGCCGTGCCAGGAGGACTGCGTGTAGTACTCGTCCGTGCGCCACCACGGAATGCGGATGCCGCCGTACGTGAGGCGCCCCAGTTCGCCGGAGCTGACCTTCGCCGCCGCCGACCGGAAGTCGTCCGTCCAGCGCGTCTGGAAGATGCAGCCAAGCGGCGTGCCCGTTTCGCGGCAGACCTCGATCATGCGGTCGGTGCGCTCCACGGTGATGGCGATCGGTTTCTCCACCAGCACGGGCACACGGTGCCGCGCCGCCGCGAACACCGCCTCGTCGTGCGCGCCCGAGGCCGTCGCGACCACGGCGAGCCCCACGCCGGGCGCGGAAAACGCCGCGTCCAGATCGTCAAACGCCTCGCCGCCGAACTCCGCCGCCCGCGCCGCCGCCTTCTCCTTCGTCCGCCCCACGAACCCCTTCAGCGTCAGCTTGGAAGACGCGTTCACCGCCTGCGCATGGAACTTGGTGATCAGTCCCGTTCCGACAATTATGACCCCTCTCTCGGACATGATATTCTCCCTTTACTTCCGGACATCCTTGCACCACAGGCGCACGACCGCGACCTGACGGGCGACATCGGCCAGATAATCGTCGCCAATCGGATTCTCGAGCGTGTACCAGTCCTTGTAGCCGTCCTTCTCCATGGTCTTCACGATCTCCTCGTTCGGCACCGCGCCCAGCCCCAAGGTCGCATAGCGGCGATTGTTCTCCTTCTCCTGATCCTTGAGATGCACATGGCTGATACGGCCCTGGGCGAAGCGCGCCATCTCACGGATATCCTCACCACGTCCGGCGTAGTAGAGGTTTCCGCTATCGACGGTGAACCGGAGACCGGGGATGTCCTGCAGGAAGCGCTTGAGATACTTCTCCCGCGAGCAGGGGCTCTTCGGATTGCCGCCGAAGTCCTCCACCGAAACCGCGACCCCCTTCTCCGCCGCCAGCGCCACGAGACGCGCAAGGCCGTCGCGCATCATCGCATATTCCGCCTCGGACTCCACACCGCCGGGGAATTCGTTCGGAATGCACATGATGCGCGGCACGCCATAGCGCACCGCCGCCGCGACAAACGCCTCGCTCGCGCTCCGTCCACGGTCGGGCCCGTTGAACGGGATGAAGCCATAGAGGTTGACCGGCTTGAGGACCGTCTGGGCATAGCGGTCGAGCTTCTTGTCCGAATAGCTACAATCGAACCCTTCCACGCCTTCGGCCGCCAGCAGCTCCGCCGCCCGCTCTATCGTCACGCCCCGCTGTTTCGCGATGCGATCCATGCCGTTCGCGAACACGGAGAACTTCGGTCCCGTCGCAGACCCGGCACCGCAGGAGCAGCAGCCCGCCAACACGGCGACCATCAGCATGCCCGCTGCGCTTCGCAACACCTGTCCCATCTTCATCGCTCCGCGTCCTTCCTTGTTTTCTTTTTGTGGAATCTTCCCACCAACCACTAACAACTAATCACTAGCCACTAACCACTAACAACTAACCACTAACGACACACAATTCTCACGGGCTGGCAGTTGAGTCCGCACAGAAGCTTCTTCACCTCGCCACGGAAATCCTGCGACACCGAAGCCGGGAACACCAGCGCCGCCGCGAACTCCACGCCTTCCGGCCGGTCGGACGAAAGCCCGAACTCGAGTTCGCCTGTCGCCGCGAACGGGATGTTCTTGACCTCCCATCCACTCCAGGACGAGCCACGGTCTTCATCCACGAAGGGGTAGTCCCACTTCCAGTTGCCGCGCTGACCCTTCCGTGCATACGGCGCCTTGAGGAAGTCGCAGTTGCCGTTCGCCGCCGCGCCGCTCGGCTGCCAGGCATCCTTACCCTTCTTCGTCGAGCCCGGAACCTTGAACCGCAGCACGCGCGCACCGTTCTCGCCCTTGACGAGCCCTCCCGTGAAGCGCTCGCAGTTGAACACGATGTACTCGCCCGCCGGAATCGGATCGAACGCGAGCTTCACGCCATCGCCCTCCTTCCGGAGCATCACGCATCCCTGCACGCGGTCGGCGTCCGGCGCCACCTTCTCCGCGCCGCCCGTGAGCGTGCCGTCCTTCGCGAGCGCAAGCCGTGCGCCGGCGCACGCGATCACCGTCAGTTCGCGCTTCGCCCCGCCGTCGTCGATCGTCACCGCGCCCGTGAACGGCTCCGCCTTCGCGTCCGCCGCCGCCACCGTCAAAGTGCCGCCCGCAAGCGTTGCCTTGAGACCCTTCGTGGCAACCGCCTTCGCCGCCGGCGAAAGCCCGGAGACCGAAAGCGAGAGCGGCTTCGCGGGATCGATCAGCACCGTCTGGCGCTCGAAACCGGGAATCGTGCCGGAGAACACGCCGCCGGCGATCTGCACGTCCTTCACGTTCTCGCGCCACTGCACCGTCACGCGCGCCTGGCCCGCCGACGCGCTCTTGAGCGTGAACTCGTTCCGGCCTGGCTTCGCGTGGCCGGGGAACGTGCGCCTGTTCACCTGCACCTCCGTCACGGCGGAGAACGACGCCACCTTGTCGATAGGCGCCTTTACGCGGATCCAGTAGCCGTGGCGTGCGCGCACGAGGTAGTCGAGCACCGTCTCGCCCGCGGCGTTCGGTGCGGGCAGCGGACGATAGTCCTTGAAGTTCGTCGAGATCTCGAGCTCCGCCGCCGTGCCGTCCGCCCGTTTCGCGGCATACTGCGCCCAGGTGATCGGATAGCCGCTTCTCACGTTGTAGCAGAACGAATCCGCCGTCACGTTCGTGAACGCGGGGTTCCCCGCCGCCGGACGGCCCTTGAAGGTGATGAAGCCGCTCGAGAAGTCCGGGAAGAAGCGGTCGATGCGGCGGATCGGCTCAGCCTTGTGGGACGCCCCCGTCTCCTTCTCGTAGATCGGCGCGATGATCTTGCTCGCCGGCGTGCTCCACTTGATCTTACCCTTGCCGTGGGTGGTCTTGCACTGGAGGTTGTTCCCCTCGCCGTTGTTGCCCCGCCACACGCGGAAGGACTCGCCGGGGTTGAGCGTCACGCCGACCTTCGGACGGTAGTCCGGGCTCTGCACGCTGTGCCCGCGCGTCCCCTTGCGCATGAAGTGATCGGCCGAATACCTCACGCGGTTGTGGACACCGGGCTGGTCGCCCACCTCGCGCAGGTACGCGGCCGTCTCGTTGTCCATCCCCGGGAAGAACTTCTGCGCCGAAAGGTCGTAGATGTGGTTCTTCCCGTCATAGAACACCTCTTCGAAGGAGTGCCCGTAGCCGCCCGTCTGCACCGCCGGGCAGTTCGCCACCGTCGCGAACATGTTCGCCGCGAGGTTGTTGAGCGGTCCGCATTCGAAACCGCAGTAGCCGTTCATCACCACCATCGCATCGTAGCACACCTGCTTCGGCATGTCGCTTCCATACGGGAAGATCGCGTTGTGGTTCATGAAGTAGTCGCTCGCCGAGATCACCATCTGGAAGAGACGGTTCGCCTTGTCGCGGTCGGAGGCGTTGCCGAGGTTCAACCCTTCCGCGAGGTCGCCGAAGCTGCGGGGGTCGAGCTCGCCCGTCCCGAGCACGAGCGGATAGACGAGCGTGGTGTCACCCGTGTTCGCGATCTCCACGTAGTCGGGATACGCCCCTTCCGGCACCTCATACTCCGCCCGGCCGCCGGCTTTCATGTCGAACGAGCGCCGCACCTCGCGCCGCGCCGCCGTGTACTCCGCCGGCTTCGGCATCACGGGATAGTTGTTGATGTCGAGCACCACGGCCGGATCGTTCTCGGGGAGGTTCTTCGCCGGGAAGTACTGCACCTTCTTCCCGCCGATCTTCAGCTTGTGGTCCACGCGGTCGGACGACGCGCGGTAGCAGCCGAGGATGAAGCCCAAGCCGCCGCCGGAGGCGCCGTCGAACGAACGGTCGAAATCGAAGAGCGCACGCGTGGCGCCGTCCAACGCGAAGCGCTTCGCCGGCACGAACTCGCCGGAATAGCGGCAGCCCGAAGACGCACGGAAGGAATCGACCACACCCTCAAGAAGCGGGTTCTCCGAAGAGGCGCCTTCGCGGTTCATAAGCCGCGTACCATGCGCATTCGCGCCGAGGTAGAACTCCATGCCCGCGATGTCGTTCGGATGCTTGATCTTCTTGTCGGTGATGTCGAACTCCTTGAAGCCGTCCAACGGAAGCGAAATCACCGGCTTGCCGTCCACGAACACCTCAGCCTTGCCGCCCGGGTTCCACTGCGCCGCCAAATGGAACCACTGCCCGGCCGGAAGCTTGACCTTCGCAGACCGATAGAACTTCCGGTCGGCGGCATCGCGCAGGGTTATGCCCATCACACCGCTGGAGCGGTTCCAGGAAAGCGCCATGAAAGAACCCTTGGCCTGCTGGCGTTCGCTCGCCACATAGCCCTGGTAGTAATCGAAGAGCGTCACCGTGTTCCCCGCCATCTTCGACCAGTCCGCCCTGAACCACGCCTCGACCGTGCCCGCCTTCGTCGGGAAGAAGCAGTCGCGCTCGTCGCGGAACTCGTACGCCTCCGCCCAGCACGCATGGGAGTGCGTCTGGTACCAGAATCCACCACCGAACTTCCCGCCAAGCGTGAGCGCGCGGTCGCCGGCCTCGCCCGAGACGCCCTCCGCGAAGAAAGTGTCATCGTACTTCGGGAACGGCAGCTGCACCGCCGGACGCACCGCCACGCGGCTCACGAGCAACTGCGCGAACAGCCCGCTCTTGTCCTTGAGCGGCATGCCGTACTCGTCAATGTCGCGGTCCGTGCTCTTCAGCCCGATCTCAAGACGCAGCTTGCACGCGCGCGGATGGATCACGCCATCCTCGCGATACGTCGTGAGCTTCTGCGGCGGACGCATCTGGCTCGTCCAGCGCGGGTCGCTCACGCTCTCCGGAAGCTCCTTGCCCGCCGCGTCCAGCTGGCGCACCTTCAACTTGCCGGCCCAGACCATCTTCGAGCGGCTCGTCACATCAAACTCCACCTTCACCGGCTTTCCGGCGAACCGCTTCGGCACGTCCACGGTGTAGGATACCGTCCGGTCGAGGAAAACAGTGGAGCTGAACAGGACGCCGCCGCGCTCGGCGGACGCCTTGAGACCCTTCGGACAGTCCCACTTGCCGAGGTTGGTGGCATCGAGGGCGCCAGCGAACAGGTTGTCGATCTGCGAGGAGTCGGCCAGCTCGAGCGTGCCTTCGCCCGCATCGCAGGTGAGGCGCTTCGCGCCGGGCGGCACCTGGAACCGGAGATCGATGGTGCCCGGCTCCTTGCCCGTGAACGCGACGGCACCGAGATCCCGGCCATCCGCCTTCACCACGAAACCACTTCCCTTCGGCACGCCCGCAAGCTTCTCGAGCTTGGCGGGGCTCAGCTCCACCTCATACGGAACGGAGGTGTCGTAGCGCACGTTCCACTCAAGATCTATAGTCTGAGCCGCCACCGCGGACAAGGCTGCGGCCACGCACGTTGCGGTGGCTGCGAATTTAATTCCTCTCATCTTCAAACACCTTTCACGTTACTGTTCCGTGACGCCCCACAGCGGAACGTCAGCGCATAATTATACCACAAAGCGGTGATGTCAGGATTCGATCCGCGGTTCACCGATAAAATCGTAGCCGCGCACGGCCGTCAGGCGGACCGTCACGAACGCACCGACCGGGGCATGCTCCCCGCCCCCGGCAAGGCGCACCACGCCATCCACATCCGGCGCCTGGCTCTCAAGGCGCGCACGGCCCGGCGCGACGACAAGCGCCGGGAACTCCTTCCCGAGCATCGCTTTCGCCTTCTTCGCCCAGATCTTCTTCTGCACGGCCATCACCTTCAAGGCGCGCCGCTCGGCCACCTTCGCGGGTGGACGCCCTTCCAGCTTCGCCGCCGCCGTGCCCTCCTCGGGCGAATAGGCAAATACGCCCAGATGGTCGAACGCCATCCGCTTCACGTCCGCCAGCAGCCGTGCAAAGGCGTCCGCCGTCTCGCCAGGGAAGCCCGTCATCACGGTGGTGCGGAGCGTCACCCCCGGCACGGCGGCACGGATCCGCGCCGCCGCCGTCTGCGTGGCCTTCACGGCCGTCCCGCGCGCCATCGCCTTCAGGATCGCGGGATCGGTGTGCTGAAGCGGCACGTCCACGTACTTCACCGCGCGCGGGCTCGTGCGCATCCACTCAAGGAACTCGTCCGTGATTTCGCTCGGATAGGAATAGAGCACGCGTACGCGGAAGTCGCCACGCATCCGGTCAAGCGCCTTCAGGAGCGTGACGAGGTTGGGAGTTTCGAGTTTAGAGTTTAGAGTTTCGAGTTTAGAGTTTAGAGTTTGAAGTTTAGAGTTTCCAGTTCCATGCTTCAGATCGACGCCGTAGAGCATTGGATCCTGGGCGATCAGGTTCAGCTCCTTCACGCCGGTGCGCACAAAATCGCGCGCCTCCTTCAGGATTGCGCGGAGCGGACGCGAACGGTAGCCGCCCCGGATCGCCGGAATCGCGCAGTAGGCGCAGCGGTGCGCGCACCCCTCGGCGATCTTCAGGTAGGCATACGCCTTTCCGGAGAGACGCAGTCCCGGCACGCGCTGGCAATCGAACTTCTTCGGAACGCCCTCCCAACCGTCCACGCCCGGAAAGCGCGCCGCCCGTTCAGGGTAGCGTTCGGGGTAGCAGCCGGCGACCACCACGCGCTTGACCTGCCCTTTCCGCTTGAGCGCCAATGCGCGGCGGATCTCACGTTCCGCCTCGTCGCGGGCGGAGGCGATGAACGCACAGGTGTTGACGATGAGCGTGTCGCAGCGGTCGGGATTCGGGGCGAGCGTCCAGCCTTCGGCGAGCAGACGCCCCACCCGCACTTCGAGATCGGCCGCGTTCTTGGCGCAGCCCAAGCTCACGAGGCCGACGGTCACGGCACGGGGAATCCGGCCACCAGCTTCGCGGCTTCCGCCTTGATCTTCTGCTGGAGGGCGGTGTTCGTGATGTCGGAAAGGATGTCCGCGATCCAGCCGCCGATGGTGGCCGCCTCCTGCTCCTTCATGCCGCGCGTCGTGATGGAGGCCGTGCCCACGCGGATACCGCTCGTCTTGAACGGCGACTCCGTGTCGTAGGGGATCGTGTTCTTGTTCACCACGATGCCGGCCGCATCGAGTGCCGCCGCCGCGTCCTTGCCGGTCATGCCCTTCGCCTTGACGTCCACGAGGAAGAGGTGGTTGTCGGTGCCGCCGCTCACGATCCGGAAGCCGCGGTCCTGCACGGCCTTGCACATCGCTTGGCAATTCTTCACGACCTGCGCGGCGTACGCCTTCATCTCGGGCTGCATCCATTCACGGAAGCAGACGGCCTTGGCCGCAATGATGTTCTCGAGCGGACCGCCCTGCATGCCCGGGAAGACGGCGGCGTCGAGCGCCTTGGCGTACTGCGCCTTGCACAGAACGAGGCCACCGCGCGGTCCGCGAAGCGTCTTGTGCGTGGTCGAGGTGACGAAATCCGCGTACGGGACGGGCGATTCGTGCGCGCCGCCCGCGACGAGGCCGGCGATGTGCGCCATATCCACCATCATGATGCACCCCGCCTTGTCGCAGATCTCGCGGATGCGCTTGAAGTCGATGGTGCGCGGATACGCGCTCGCGCCCGAAAGGAGGATCTTCGGCTTCACCTCCAGCGCCTGCTTCTCCAGCGCGTCGTAGTCGAGGCGCTCGGTCGTGCGGTCCACCGTGTACGGGACGATGTTGTAGAGCTTGCCGGAGAAATTGACCGGCGAGCCGTGCGAAAGATGTCCGCCCTGGTCGAGCGACAGCGAAAGGATCGTGTCGCCAGGCTTGATCGTGGCGAGATACACCGCCATGTTCGCCGCGCTGCCGCAGTGGGGCTGCACGTTCGCATGCTCCGCGCCGAAGAGCGCACACGCGCGCTGGCGCGCCAGCTCCTCGGCCGCATCCACAGGGAGGCAGCCCGAATACCAGCGCTTGCCCGGATAGCCCTCGGCGTACTTGTTCATCAGCACGCTGCCGGCGGCGAGGCGCACGGCGCGCGACGAGGTGTTTTCGGACGCGATCAGGTTGATCTCGGTATCCTCCTGCACCACCTGCGACTTGATGGCCGCCCAAACCTCGGGATCCTCGCGGGCGAGAAGCGAGAAGTCGGAAAGACGCTTCGCACGCTCGATCTTCGCGCGGCGGATGACATGGCGCGGCGTCTCGTCCACGGACGTGGCGAGGAAGGTCGAAAGCATGTCGCACGCCGTCTTCTCGTCCGTCGTGTCCGCGCCGATGCAGAGGATGTTCGCGCCGTTGTGACGGCGGGCGGTCTCGGCCTCCTTGACGGTATGGCACAGCGCCGCACGCACGTTGTGGAAGCGGTTCGCGGCCATGGACATGCCAATGCCCGTGCGGCAGACGAGCACGCCGAAATCGGCATCCCCCTTCGCGACGGCGAGCGCCACGTCATCCGCATAGTCCGGGTAGTCGCAGGCCTCCGGATCGAAGCATCCCTTGTCTTCGCAGCCCTTGAAAGAGGCCATAAGCCTGGCCTTGAGTTCAAATCCGCCGTGATCGGCACCGATGGCAATCTTCATGAATGGTGAACCTTTCTAAAATTTGGGTGTGAATTTTACCAAAACCGCCCGTCCGGTTCAAGTGCTACCGATCCGTGAGGATGGCCGTGAAGCCGCCGCGGGCGGCGATGCGGTAGAGACCCTTTCGGCACAGCTTCGTGTGGTCGAGGATCAGGTAGCGCCGGTCGGCGGCGTCGAGCACCTTGCGCAGAATCTCCGCCTGACGCTCGTGGTTCGTGGTCGCCGTCTTGTCGTCCAGACCGAACGCCGAGACGAACGCCTTCGTGATGTTGAACCGCGCCAGCTGCTCGTGCGTGGAGACGCCGAGCATCGAGTTGAGCTGCGGATCGTAGTTGCCGCCCAATCCGATCATCGACCAGTGCGGCGGATATTTCCGGAAGAGGTGCATCACGGGGACGGCGTTCGTGATGACCGTGAGATGGTCGAAGTCGCAATGCATCAGCAGCAGCGCCAGCTCATAGGTCGTGGTCGAGGAATCAAGGAAGATGATGTCCCCCTCCTCGATCACGGCGAGCGCCTTCCGCGCCGCTGCGATCTTTTCGGTACGGTGCGCGACCACACGCTCCTGATAGGCGTCGCTGCTGCCGCGGGCACTGGGCGCCTCCTTATAGATGAGCCCACCCCGCACGCGCTCCACCGCATCGCGCGCCGCCAGCGCCACGACATCGCGGTGGATGGTCGCGGAGCTGATGTGGAATTTCTGCATCAGTTCCTTGAGGGTGCAGGACTTCCGTGCCTTCACGTAGTCCAGGATCTGTCGGGTGCGTATGCTGTCCATGCCGCAAATTATACCAAAAGTTCCGTTCGCGGGGCTCTCTCAAATCCTCTCAATAATTTTCAAGGCATTTCGCGCCGCTCTCATGCGGCGTGTGGTATAATTCGCCGCGATGAAACGATTTGACTACATTGGACTCGGCTTCTGCTCAAACGACCATCTGGCGGTACTGCCGTTCATCCCGATGGACACGAAGGTGAAGATGCTTTCGCACGCCATCCTCGGCGGCGGACCCGCCGCCAACTCAACGGCGAGCGCGGCGACGCTCGGCCTTTCGGCGGCGTTTGCCGGAACGGTCGGCGACGATGCCGACGGGCGCATGATCCTCGCCGACTTCGCGCGTCAGGGCGTGGACACCTCGATGGTGAAGATCCGCCCCGGCGCCACGAGCGCCATCGCCTATCTGTGGATTGAGGAGAAGACGGGCGCGCGCTCGTGCGCATGGACGCGCGAGGGGCTGGACGAGCTGACGGCGGAAGAGATCGACCCCGAGACGATCGCCGCCGCGAAGGTGCTGCATCTTGACGGACACAACGCGGCAGGCGCGATCGCAGCGGCGAAGGTCGCGCGCGAAGCGGGCGTGACGGTGATGTACGACGCCGGCACGCACCGCGACGGCATGCACGAGCTGCTCCCGCTTGCCGATCTGTTGATTTGCTCAGAGGAGTTCATCCTGAAGCTCACGGGGCTTACAGACGCCGAAGCGGCCGTGCGTCAGGTGTGGGAGAAGTACCGCCCGAAGGTGTGCGGCGCGACGATGGGCGTGCGCGGCTCCATGTGCTTTGACGGGAAGGACTTCGTGAAGTGCCCGGCGTTTCCCGTCGAAAAGGTGGTGGATACGACAGGCTGCGGCGATCTCTTCCACACGGGTTTCGCCGTCCGCTGGCTGGAGACGCACGACCTCCTCGACTGCCAGCGTTTCGGCGCGGCCGTTTCGGCGATCAAGTGCCGCGGACTTTCGGGGCGGCCGCCGAGCGCCCCCACGCGCGCGGAAGTCGAAGCGTTTTTAAGGTCAAGGGGTTGAAAAGTGGAATAGTGGAATAGTGGGAAGGTGGAAAAGTGGAAAGGTGGAATAGTGGAAAGGTGGAAAGGTGGAATAGTGGAAAGGTGGAAAGGTGGAAAAGTGGAAACTCTAAACTGGAAACTCTAAACTGGAAACTGGAAACTCTAAACTCTAAACTGGAAACTAAAAAAACGATGAACCGAAGGGAATTTGTGGGAATGGGCGCGCTGGCCGCCATCGCCGGATGCGTGGGGGCAAAATGCGAACGTCACACGAAGTTCGCAATGAACGCCTCCACCCTTCGCGGTTACAATCTTTCCCTGCTCGATCAGGTCAAGGCCGTTGCGGCGGCGGGCTTTAAGGGGTTTGAGCCGTGGATGAAGGATATCCGCGCCGCCAAGGACGACGGGACCTTCCGCGATGCGGTGAAGGCGGCGGCGGATGGCGGCCTTTCGTTCATCAACGGCATCGCGTTCGGGCAGTGGGCGAATCCCGACCCGGCGGTGCGCGCGGCGGGTCTGGAGGAGACGAAGCGCGACATGGCAATGCTCGCGGAGATGGGATGTCCGCGCATCGCGGCCTCGATGTTCGGTGTGCAGAAGCCCGGTTCGCCGTTTCTGCCGAAGGAGGCGATTGCAGAGCGCTACGCCGCCGTGCTCGATCTTGGGCAGAAAATGGGCGTGAGACCCCTTCTCGAATACTGGGGCCATTCCGTCAACCTCTCGCGTCTGGAGGACGCGCTGGAGGTGCTAAAGATGCTCAACCGCCCGGATGCCGCCATCCTTGCTGACGTGTACCACACCTACCGTGGCGGCGGATCGTTCGGGGCCTACCGACAGCTCTCGGCGGCGACGCTCCCCGTCCTGCACATGAACGACTATCCGGCGAATCCGCCGCGCGACCGGCTGGCCGATGCTGACCGCGTATGGCCGGGAGACGGTCTCGCGCCATGGAAGGAAATCTTCGCCAATCTGAACGCCGTCGGCGCGGCGCCTTGGCTTTCCATCGAGCTTTTCAATCCGTTCTACTGCGAGACAACTCCCGCCGACACACTGACCACCGGAAGGCGGAAGCTTGAAAGGTTAAAAGGTTAAAGGGCTAAAGGGAGGAAAGTCGTTAGGGGTTAGCCTGTCGCCCGCGCAGCGCACGCGAATGTAAATGAGGATAAGTCTAATGTCCACAAATATTAGCTGGGATGCATTACCACAAACTCTCCCCCTGAGACAGGGGGAGTGCCCCGAAGGGGCGAGGGGGTATGATTCCGTCACCTATCATACTCCCCCGGCCTAGGGCCACCCCCTCTATCTTAGAGGGGGAGTTTTCTGAATCTCTACCAACTATCAACCATCAACTACCAACTATCAACTACCAACTACCATGAACAGAAGAGAATTCCTAGGAATGGGTACCCTCGCGGCGTTGGGCGCTGCGGCGGGCTGCAGAACCTGCAATCATGAGCCACTCGCAATAAACGGCATCCGCATCGGCGTGCAGATGTACAGCGTGAGCGAACTGTGGAAGAGCGACCCAGCCGCCGCGTTCAAACGGTTTAAGGCGCTGGGCTTCGACGGCGTGCAGTCCATACAGTTCTTCTTCATGAAGCCGGACGAACTGGAGAAGATGCTCGGCGACAATGGGTTGACGATTGTCGACATGCCGTTCCGCAAGACGTTCGTCACGCCCGATAAGTTCAACGAATTCGTCGAATTCTGCCAGCGGTTCAAGATTGATTTCGTGTATCAGCCGATGGAAAAGCTGAAGACGGCGACGGAATGGCGGAAACACGCCGAGTGGTTGGCCGAACTGGGGGAGAAGTTCAAGCCGTATGGCATCCGCGTAGGGTACCACAACCACCAGCACGAGCTACGCGAACACTACGAGGGGAAGCGCCCAATCGAGTTCCTGTACGACGCAGGACTGCCGTTTGAACTTGACGTGGGTCATGTGAAGCTCGCACAGGACGACCCGGTGGCATGGCTGAACCGCCTGAAAGGACGCGTCCCCTCCATCCACGCCAAGCCGGGCGGCGGCAATTCGATTGGTGGCGAAGGCGACGCCAACGACTGGCGGGCCATCTTTGCGGCGGCCGCCGCGGCCGGGACGAAGTGGGCGGTCGTCGAATGCGAAACACGCCGCAACACCTACGCCGACGTCGAGGCCAGCGTGGCGTATCTGAAGGGGTTGAAATGAACAGAAGAGAATTCATCGGAACAAGCGCGCTGGCGGCGGTTTGCGGCGGGTGCGGCACGTTCAATCTTGGCGCAAAGCAGGGGCGGCGTCCCAAGCCGTCAGAAACGCTCACGCTCGCCGTCATCGGCTGCGGGCCGATGGGCGACTACAATATGAGCGCGTTCCTCCGTGATTCGCGCGTGCGCGTGACGCACGTGTGCGATCCGATCGCCGAGTCCGCCTACCACGGCTACAACGCCAGCACGCCCCATGGGCGCGAGGTGTTCAAGCGGAAGGTTGACAAGCGCTACGGCACGACGGCGACGAAAAGCGTGGCGGACTTCCGTGAGATCATCGACGATCCCTCCATCGACGCGGTGCTGATCTCGACGGGCGATTACTGGCACGCGCCCATTGGCGTGGCGGCGATGAAGGCCGGAAAGCACGTCTACTGCCAGAAACCCATGACACTTGGCATTTCCGAGGGGTGGGCGATGATTGCGGCGGCGAAGGAACACGGAATCACATTCCAGGTGGGTTCGCAGCAGCGCAGCGCGTCCGAGTTCCGCGTGGTGGCGGAGATCATCCGCAACGGACTTCTCGGCGAATGCAAGTCGTGCACGATCGGGCTCTGCTACGCACACAACGACGGCCTCAAGCAGAAGTACACGCGCGACTGCACGCCGTCGCCCATTCCGGACTGGTTCAGTCCGAAGGATTCGATGTGGAATCTCTACCAGGGCCCCGCGCAGCATTGGGAGAATAACGCCTACATCCCCGCGATCCATTCCCCCGTCTGCTGGCGTTGGAATTCACGCACCGGCAACGGCTCCATCGCCGACTGGGGCGCACACCATTTCGATATCCTCCAGTGGGCGCTCGGCACCGAATTGTCGGGGCCTGTCGCGATCGAGAACGTGAAGACGGACATCTTCGACCCGGCCGTGACGAACCGCTATCTCGATCAGGCGAAGACCTACCAGTTTGACATCGTCTATGCGGACGGCTTCCGCGCGCATGTCGGCGACAAGGAGTCCATCGGTTTCAACGGTTTGAAGTTCCATGGCGAAAAGGGTGAGCTCTTCGTCGCGCGCGGCAAGCTGGAGCTGCCGGAATCGCTCAGGCACTGGAAGGAGACGGATCTCAAGGATTCCGACATCCACCTCTACCACAACATCAACGCGAAAGGCTGCCACGAACACGATTTCATCGATGCCGTGTACGAGGGGCGGCAGCCCGTATGCCCCGTAGAGATCGGCCACCGTTCCGCCACGATCTGCCATCTTGCAAACATAGCAGCCCGCCTCGGGCGCGCCAGCCTGAAATGGGATCCCGTGAAGGAGCGCATCCTCGGCGACGACGAGGCCAACGCGCGCATCTTCGTGAAACACCACAACGGATGGACCGTATGAAGAAACTAATTCCCCTCGCGTGTACGCTGATCGCCGCCCTTTTTAGTGTCTATATACGGTCGTCAGCGTTATGCTCGTGACGACGTTATTCGCGTCGGTTGTCAGCCTGACGCCGAACGTCGCGCTCCATCCGGTGAACAGTTCCTTCGGCGGCGCGTAGAGCGTCACATGGTAAAGTGTGATGCCCCCTGTGTTCGCCGTAACCCCGGCAGCGGCGGAATCGCGCCGGGCCCACACCAGCTGCGACGATCCGCTGACCTTCATCCCGCCGACCATGCCCGCGAACGCGACCACACCGTCTTTCTTGAAGGTGAGCGTCAGTATGTTGTCCGTATCGCCCGCCGCGCCAGGCACATCAACCTTGATGTCCTTCTTGACAACTGGCATGTCCGCCTTCGTGTCCGCGCGCTTCCACAGATTCTGGTAGGCCATCCAATCGCCGCCCGACATGACGCCATACGGAATCAACTCCTCCCCTGAGGCAGGGGAGGTGGCCGCAAGGCCGGAGGGGTATGCCACCACCTCACTGGTAATCGTCTCCTTGCCGCTCTTGCCGATCACTTTGGCATGGAATCCTCCATTTCCATCGACCGTGTCGAAGGAGACCGCGGCGAGGGCGAGCGATTTGCCGTCCGCGAGCGTCGTCTTAACGCTGATCTTGCCGTTCGCCGCGACGGTCAGCGAGACTGGGGCACCATGATCCGTCGCACCGTCGAACGTGCCGACCGCCCAGGCGGGCAGCGCCGCCACGTTAAGCGTGATGGTCGCCTCCTGCTTCTCCCTGCCCATCGTCGCCGTGAAGGTCACCGTGTAGTAGCCTGGCTTGGCGGTGGGGACGCCCGTGATCTTGCCCGTCTTGGCGTCATACTTGAGTCCGGCCGGCAGCCCCGCCACCTTCACCGTCCAACCGTTCACCGGCGTGCAGTCCACCCACGCAGGATTGAAGGCGACACCACACAGGACAACGTCGTATGCGTCCGTCTCGGACTTGAGGTTCGGCAGCGCGGCACAGGTCTTGTTCGGCACCGTGAGCGTAAACACCCCCTTGGAGTCGTCCGTCGCCTTCTTGACGGACGTGTTCGTCGCCTCGACCGTCACCGTGTAGACGCCGGGTTTCGTTGCCTTACCGGCAACCTTCAGCGCCTTGGAATCGAACTTGAGTCCCGCCGGCAGCCCCTTGACCGTCAGCTTGGGCAGCGACAGGGAGTTGACGCACGCGCCAAGATCCAGCGCGTACGCTCCGTCGGCCGCAGTCGTCGCATTCGTCACCGTCACCTTCAGGCTCGCGACGTCTTCGCTCTCCTTCGCGAACATCGCCATCAGCGTCACGTCCTCGTCCGTCGCCAGGTAGGCGCACGACGCCGTCCGGTAGTCCACCGAGCCCGCCGCGGGGGGATTGCCTTGCGCATCAAACCAGCCCGCGAACACGTTGCCCTTCTCGGGCGTCGCCTTGAGCGACACCTTGCTGCCGAAAGCATACTTGCCGCCGCCCGTTACCTTCACCTTGTTCGTCGCGCTTGCGTCTCTGTACGCCGCAACAGTGAGCGTCAGCGTCGGGAACACCACCTCAAATGTCGCCGTCGCAACCTGCTTCTCCGCCGTATTCCCTTTCCCTCTCGTTGCCGTGAAATAGACGGTGTAGAACCCTTCCTTTTTGGCGACGCCCGTGAACACCAGATTCTTCGCGTCGAACTTCACGCCAGACGGCAACCCGGAGACCGCCAGCTTCCAACCCTTCGCCGTCATGGCAGCCAAGCTGTCCGCCACGTTCGGCACAATGCCCGCCTGAAGCGTGTACTTGTCCTCCAGCCGGACGCCGACCGAATCGAATCCCACACCAGATTCGGCACTGTAAGCAGGAACTCCTTCTCGACCGCTTTCTTCACTGTCGCGTTCGCCACCGAAATCTTCACCGTATAGATCCCCGGCTTCGTCGCCTTGCCGGAAATCGCAAGCGTCTTCGCATCGAACTTGAGCCCGGTCGGCAAGCCCTTGACCGCCACCTTGGGAGCGGTGTACGACGCAACCAAATCCGATAGCTCGAGCAGAAATTCACCATTGTCTTTAGTCGGATAAGAGTCCTTGACATGAATGAAGATGTGCTCCTGATCCACCATCCACTGCGCCACCATCCTCATGTCGTTCGCTGGCATTGTCCCGGGAATCGGCGGGTTCCAGCCTGCAAACGTATAGCCCGTCCGCGCCGGCGCGGCGGGTGCCGTCACCGCCGTGCCATAGTCCTGCGTGATCGGCGCCACCTCCGATCCGCCGTTTGCGTCAAACGAAAGCGTGTAGCGGTTGACGGCCCAGACGGCGTACAGCGTCACGCGGCCGTTGACCTCTGCCGTCAGGTTGGAGACGGTCGCGCCGTCGGCGAACGCGACATCACCGCCCGCGTTTGTCGCCCACCCCTTGAACGTATGGCCAGTCCACGTGAAAAGGTTCACCGAGAGGGCGAACGCGGTGCCGTATACGCCACGCTGCGCCGTGCCAACCCCCTCGCCGCCGTTCGCCTCAAACATAATCGCATAGCGGTTAGCGACCCAACAAGCATAAAGGTCCACGACACCTTCGGACGTTGCAAGATCCTTTACACCTGTGCCGTCGCCGTAGAGGGCGGGGCCCGTTGGAGATGTCGCCCAGCCCGTGAACACATAGCCTACCCGTGCAAATAGACACGGATTCAGATTCTGCGTTTCACCAACGGCGATGACCTGATCGTCCATGTCTCCCATGCCACCATTGGCATTGAAGCGAATGGAATACCGGGCGTCCGGTCCTGGCTCGACCTCAGACTCTACTGTGAGGTTGAACGTCCGCCCAGTCCTGGTTCCCACATCGTCCGTGACGAATATGGTCACCGACTCGACGCCTGGGGTCGTCGGCGTCCCGGAAAGGACTCCACCAGGTGAAAGCGAAAGGCCGGCCGGCAGCGCCGTCGCGGCCGACGACCAGACATAGGGCGCGACGCCGCCGGAGGCCTCCAACGTAACGGCATACGGCACGCCAGAGGTTGCCGGGGGCAGGACGCTCGTCGTCACTTCAAGGGGCGTGACCGTTGGCTCCGCCACCAAGTCTCCCGACCAGGTGAGTGTGAAGGTACCATACAACCCTTCGTATCCGGACATGCCCACGATTCGGTATGTCACGCCCTGCCGTGCGTTGAACGAGGCCTTGGCAAAACGGTCTTCATCTTCGTCAGCATCGAAAACAATCCGTTCAATCGAAGAAAGCGATTCTCCCGTGTACACGGCGAGCATCGGCGGAAGGATGTGGGTTCCCACCAGTCGGGCCGTGAAAGTCATCAGCCCCGACCCTGGCGCCGTCCATTCATACCAAATCGTGTTGTACTGATAGTAGTAGTGGTACAGGTTTTCAGCTTCATCCAACCACTTCGTGTGCAACGGCTCCCCCGACTCCTCCGTATAGAACGAATTATCCTCCACCACACGCGTGCCGCTGGCACCGGAGATGATGATCGGATTGATAAAGTAGTCCCCTGGCGGCGCACCTTGTGAGACGTCGAAGGTGTAGGCCGCGGAGATGGCAGCGCTCGGATTCATGCCGTCCGCCCAGGCCTTCACCGTAATCACCACATCATCCGAAATGGCGATGGGGCCCATGTAAACCTTACTCGTTGCCGTCGGCTCCGTCCCATCGAGCGTATAGCGGATCGTCGCGTCGGGTGTGGCGCACGTGATAGAGACGTTGGTGGAGGGATAGAAGAGACAGGGCGGCGGATCGAACACCGGAACGGCCACCCCTGCCAGATTTGACAGCACAAGATCCTGGTCGATAAGGTTGTTGATCACCGCAGGCGGATCCGGCCAGTACTGATTCGGGTGCGCCGTCTTCGTTGCCACGTTCGGGGAAAGCGTGACAGAGGTGGTAGCGGACATAGAGCCTAATGACGCCCTCACGACGTACTGCCCCGGCTGGAGACGCAATGCATAGATCCCCGTGCTGCCTGTCATCACATAACCGGTGTCATTCCCGCTTTGTATTCCCCCGACCGACGTGGCATTAGGCTTGTAATACGAAACCACCGCGCCGTCAACGGGATTGCCATCCGCATCCAGAACGCGCCCGCTGCAAATCACCGTGCTGGACGGCAGGTCTGGAAAGATGTTAAAGACAAGCCCGTTGATTCGGTTGTAATTATAGTCGTCGTCATCTCCCGTGGAAAGATGCGGCGGCGAATACCATGCGTCACTGATGCCGGTCCACCCGAAGTTCAGATGAACGAAAAGCGAACCGTCCGAATAGCCATATCCATCGCTCACGACCGCGTGGTCGTACCGAACGCCTTTCAAGCTCAGGACAACCGGAAGCCCCGCATCGAAATTCGAAAGAAGCGCCCGTCTGAACGTCTCGGTGCCGCTCTGGTCAACCGTCATATTCCATTGCGCCGCAAGCGCGCTTCCATAGCCGAAATGGTTCGTGAAGGTTTCCGCCAGCATATAAGAACCAATGCTGGCGCTATTGTCATCATACGCCATGCCGCAGCAAATGCCGATATCGGACGTCAGCTTTCCGAGGGCCTGTCGCTCAATGGGGGATATCGTCGCGGGGGTGGGATTGAGCGGCATGTTCGCCCAATCATAGGAACCGCCCTGCGTAGTCAATCTCGTGGCAACGCCATCCACCCTGCAGTGCGGATTGGTGAACCGTGGCATCTCCATCGAGACGGCCGGCCATTGGAAGTAGCGCATGATCTGCGCGCCGGCCGTGGCGACACAGCCGCAGGGATCATTGTTCGGCGTATAGAGGTTGAAGCACGGCTCCACACCGATCTCATCCTGTCCCCACTGCGACTGCACAAGTGGGGGCACACGCATGTCCGAGAGGGATGGCACACCGTCACCGGCGGACTGAAGGCGCGTGCCACCGCCCAGAAGCGCCGACCACTTCCGCTGCGCGGTGGTGGACGTGGCGGAGGCGGGACGGGCACGGGAGACCGCCGACCTCCTGCCACTGGCCGATCCCGCACCGCGAACCACACCCGCAGTGGCTTCGCGCGCCGCAATGTCGCCGCGCAGAAGCGTCCAGAAAGGATTGTCGTCATCCGTGGAAATGCCATTGCCCGTGGCCGAAAAGGAAATGACGGGATCAACAAGGTCATCGGCCGAAAGCACGACAAAACCGCCACCCTCGAACTTCACGACATGCAGCCGCGCGCCGGAGGCGGTATCTTCGATTTCATCGACGCCCGAAACCGTCCGCGCCGTCGCGAGCGCTCCCATCGCATAGCCGCGCTCCACCCACGCCTTGGCGGCGCGGGCGGCATCGGCGGATGACACTTCGGCGGCGAAAAGCGTAGAGGAGATAACGAGCGCAGCCGCAAATGCAGCACGTCTCCACACGCAGACCTTCGGTCTGCATGCGTACACGCTTATGGCGTTCTCGAACGTCATAGAATGACTCCTCTCGTATTCGGCACGTAGTATACCACAAATTTACGGCGCGCACACAGCGAGCCGCCTGTTTTTTCAAAGCGGGCTAATCAAGCTCGTCGAAGCCGACGATCCGCATGCCGAGGGCATGGGCATGGGCGAGGATGCGCTCGAGCCATTCCGTCTTCATGTTGATCGACTTGGCGTTAGGCGCGATGTTATGAGAGAAGAACACGATCAACTCGTTGCGGGCGGCCGCCCGGTCAAGCGCCGCGAGAATGTCGTTCATGTCGGTGTTGTACGACTCGCCAATCCCTACGCCCCGCATCCACGCCGTGGAGCCAACCTGATCCACCGGCAGAAACACCTCGTCAACCTCTGCCAACGGACGGAGCGATTCCTTCTTCTCCCCCTTCGGATCGTAGGGGCGCACGCCCGGATATCCCGCGCGGAAACGGCGGAATCCCTTCGTCTTGAGGAAAGCGTCCGTTTCGTCCGTGCGGCGATTGTTGGGGTAGGCCATGGACTTCGGATGGATGCCGACCTTCGCAAGGGCCTCCATCTGGGGCTTGACCTGCCGCTCCCAGTACATCTCCGCGCCATGCTTCTCGA
Source organism: uncultured bacterium (assembly GCA_902779565.1). GTDB lineage: Bacteria > Verrucomicrobiota > Kiritimatiellia > RFP12 > UBA1067 > UBA1731. Next base: position 22,962 of record CACZCD010000009.1, read on the forward strand.
AGTACGGCGGCGCATCGGCGTGTCCCTGGGTGTGCGGACCTACGGTGTGTCCCGCATCGGCGATCTTGCGCAGCGAGGACAGCGCGGCCTCGTCGAGATTCCCATTCGGGAAGAAGGACGCGTGGGCGCCGTATTGGGCAAAGAGCGGAAGCGCTGCCTCCCAGCGAGGCCAGTTCCGGTCATCAAACGTCAGGCAGAGCGTGCCCCTTTCGCGCGGGAAAAGCATGCAGCCCGCCGCCAAGACCAAAAACAAACCCATTGCAATAATCTTTTTCATGCCACTCTTCCACCTTTCCACTCTTCCACCTTTCCACTCTTCCACCTCTTCACTTTTCCACTTTTCCTCGCCGAATCATACAGGTCATCGGATCGACCTCCAGACCGTTCGCCGCCGCCAGAACAAGGCCATAGTTCGTGATCGGGATGCCCGCATCCTGCGCAGCGGCAATACGGCGCGCCATCTCGCGGCGGGTGAGCATGCAGCCACCGCAATGGATCACGAGGTTTGGAAGTTTGGAGGTTTGGAGGTTTAGAGGTTTGGTGGTTTGGTCTTCTAAACTTCTCAACTTCTCAACTTCTAAACTTCTAAACTTCTTCTCAAGCGGAAAGTCGCCGCCCGAACAGAACACGAAGTTGAGCTTCTTCCCCGTCAGTTTCGCGACGGCCTTTGGCAACTTCACCGTGCCGATGTCGCCGCACTGCCGATGATGCGTGCACCCCTCGGCCACCAGCACCGTGTCGCCGTCATTCAGCGCCTTGAGCGCCGCAAGCCCTTCACAGAAGATATTCAGATCGCCCTTCGCGCGCGCAAAAAGAATCGAGAACGAGGTGAGCGGCACATCCTTCGGCAGCGTGGCATCCACGGTCCCAAACGCCTGCGAGTCTGTGATGCCAAACTTTAGATGCCGATCCATCCCGGCGGCGACAAGCGCCGGTATCGCATCCGGTTGGCACACCTGCGCGACACAGCCGACATCAAGAAGTTCGCGGATGACCTGCTGCTGTGGGAGGATCAGCCGTCCTTTGGGTGCGCTTCCATCCTGCGGACACACCAGCAGCACAACATCGCCCTTCTCCACCAGGTCAACGAGGAGCGGCTTCGTGGCCTCGACCCTCTTGACCGATGCAACCTTCTGTCGGAACGCCTCGACATCCTCGCCGCGATGGTACTCCAGCACCGTCACGTCACGGCGACGGCATTCCTCCAGAAAGCGCACGTGAATCGCATCCGCCGCCGGCGCAGGCGCTGCCGAGACCCACACCGCCACATCCGTGGTGGCCAGCACATCAAACGCGCGCCGCACACGCAGCTCGCCCAGATCACCTTCATCATCCAACCCCGCCGTATCCGTGAGGAGACAGGGACCGAGCGGCAGGATCTCCATCGCTTTCGAGACGGGATCCGTGGTGGTACCCGCGACATCGCTCACGATGGCGACCTCCTGCCCGGCGAAGGCATTGACGAGCGTGGACTTCCCGGCGTTCCGCAGTCCGAAGAACGCGATATGGAGTCGGTTCGCGTTCGGCGTATCATTGAGTCCGGCCATAGCCGCCTACAGGGCGATCTTCTTTCCTTTGCCGGCGAGGGAGGCGTGGTTTCCGGAAAGGACGATCCGCGCAAGCGGATCCGAATAGTCAAAGTTGCAGACGGCCGGGCGCCCGCCGCGCGCGGCCGTGAAGAAATCCTTCATGTGGTTCATGTGCTTCTCGCGCGGGAAGATCTTCGGCACCGCACCCAGCTCCTTCTGGAAAGAGGTCGGCGCGAACATAAGCCCACCGCCGGAGCCAATGCGCATCACGCCCTTCTCGCAGACGACCGCGCCGCCGGAACGGCCAAAGTCCACACCATACTTCCGCTCGGCCTCTTCCACGATCGGCGGACGGTTCGCCCACTTGAGGTCGCGCACGCAATCGTTCATCTTCACGTGCTCCTCATCGACGGGGACGCCAGGCTTGATGCCGTCGAACCAATGCACGGTCACCGGTCCTCGCTTGGCGTTGGCGGGGAACTCCCACCGGAACTCGGTGCTGACATCCCAGGAACCCCTTCCGCCCGGGATGTTGTTGACCATTTCCACGCTTGTCGGCGCACCCAGCTCCATCCCCCACATAAACGGATCGAAGATGTGCGTCGCCATGTTGCCGATCGAACCGTTGCCGAAGCCATGCCAGGCGTGCCAGCCGTGGGGATGCATCGTCTCACGATAGGTGTCGATCCCCTTCGCGGAGCCGAGGTACGCCTTCCAGTTGAATCCCGCCGGGAGCGCCGCAGGCGGCGGTTCCACGGCGTAGGCGTTCACCCGGTCGGTCCAGCACCAGACATCCTTGACGTCGCCGAGCGCACCGGCCGCCAGATACTCCGCGAAACGCCGCACGCCCTCATCGCTGTGACCCTGATTGCCCACCTGCGTCGCCACGCCATACTTGTGCGCAGCCGCACGCATCGCCCCCACCTCTTCGATCGTGGAAGCCATCGGCTTCTCCACGTACACATGCAATCCCTTCTCCATCGCCAGGATGGACGCAGGGGCGTGATGGTGGTTCGTCGTGGCGATCAGCACGGCATCCAGCTCGCTAGACATCTTGTCGAGCATATCGTGGTAATCCGAAAACAGACGGATCTTCGGCACGGCATCTCCATGTCCATACGCCTTGAGAAGCTTGAAGTGCTTCTCAAATGCGGCGGGATCGGGATCGGCCATCGCGACGACCTCTTCGTCAATGGCATTCGTCAAGAGAGATTTCATGCGGCCGCCACAGCCGATGAGCCCCAGGCGAAGCTTCCGTCCGGCGGCGGGCGGTGTGATCGAAAAGGACGGCAACGCGGCGAGCGCGCATCCACCAACGAAAAACGAGCGACGGGTTGTTTTCATGGCGTACTATTATACCATAACATGCGCTTCTCCGGCATAGACGGGAACACCGGCCACCAACAGCGCGCCGTCCGGCCCGATGCCGTCGCACACACCCTTCACCGGCGCGGCATCGTCCTCCACGCGCGACACGGAAAGTTCGCGCCCTTTCAGAAAATCCCGACGGCAGATCTCCGGCCACACGGAACGGAAGCCCCCGCCGCGCCACTGCGCAAGCGCAGCTCCAAGATGTTCAAGCACATGCTCACGCACGTCGGGAACCCGAACGTCCAGCCCCGCACCCAGTTCACGGAGCAAGGAGGTCGCCCGTCCCTCGATCTCGGGCGCGAAGCGCATCTGCCGAACGTTGAGCCCCAACCCGACAATCACTCGGTCCTCTACCCGTTCGCAGAGGATGCCACAGAGCTTCCGTCCGTTCACCAGAACATCATTGGGCCATTTGAGACGGACGGCCGCCGCCGTGGCGGACTTGCCCTGACGCGAAAAGAACTCCGCCGCCATGTTCGCGACAGCAAGGCCGGCCACCAGCGGCAGCGTGGCGACTTCCTCCGGCGGCACATCCGCCACGCCCACTACCGCCGACATCAGCAAATTCTCGCCCGGCGGCGAGAGCCAACGATGATCAAGCCGTCCGCGCCCCGCCGTCTGAAGATCGGCGGTGAAGACCTCCCCCGGCGCGCCGGCGCGTGCATCCCGGTTCGTCGATTCGGTGACAGCACAGTGCCGCACACAACTCCAAAACATCTCTCGGCGCACTCTGCTTCTCTGCGCCTCTGCGTGAGATTGACAACCCATCTCAATCCTTCCCCATAAACTGCGCAATGAGGGCAATGGTCGCGGTGTCGGTGCGAAGGATACGGCTGCCGAGCGAACGCCGAACGAAGCCCTTGCTCTCGATCAGCACTACTTCCTCCTCCGTCCAGCCGCCCTCCGGCCCGATGGCGAAGACGTAAGGGTTGAGAGCCTCCATTCCCCGTTCCCCGTTCCCCATTCCCCGTTCCCCGTTCCCCATCGACGGATGCGCCACAACCTTTTCAGACCCCGCGAATTCGTCCGCCATCTGCATTTCCGCATAACGGCGAAGGTTTCGTTCGCAGCGGATCGTCGGCACCCGCGAAGTGCCGCACTGCATCAGACCATCCACCAGCAACGGACGATAGATCTCGGGCTTCAGGATCTGCGCGCCCCAGAACGACTTCTCGACCTTCTCCGCCCCGACCAGCACGATCTTCCCCACGCCCAACGCCGTCAGCTGCGGCAGAAGCCGCTTCAGCACGCGCGGACGCGGCGGCGCCAACACAAGATCGAACCAGGGGTCCTTGGCCGTCTCCGTGTGCGTACATTCAACGACGACCGTCCCCGCCAGAAGACCGCTTCCACGCTGCGCCGAACCTTCCGCCCGTTCGTGGAGATCCCGGATCTCCGTTATCACCGATGTTCCGATCAGACCATCCAGCTCGCCCGTCTTGAGCGTCTGACCGACCTCGCCATGCAGCACATTCAGCACATGCTCGGCGCGTTCGTCCGAGAACGTCGCACGCCCTCCAACAATCTCATCCTTCTCGAAAAGTATCCGGTTCATGTTTTTGCTCTCGGCGTAAATGTCTCATTCGGAACGCAAAGTCCATCCGGACCTGGCAACGCTCCCAAAAGCTCCAGGACTTCACCCGCCAGAAAAAGCGAACCGCACACCACCGTACCGTCTGGAGCCCGATTCAATGCGTCTTCCAACGTCTTACAGACCGTCACCGAACGGAAGCCCGCTTCTCGCATCAAGGCCGCCGTGCGTTCGGGCGGCAGCGTACGCGGGTTGCGGATGGGCACGGCAAAGACGGCCTCCGCAACTTCACGGAGAATCTTCAAGTTCGCCCCCACATCCTTATCGCCGCAGAACCCGCAGAGGACGCTACGGACCGGGAAGCCCCCTTCGCTCTCTTGCGGTTCGGCCTTCAGCGAATCGACCAACGCACGCATCGCCGGCGGATTGTGCGCACCATCCACAAGGATCCGCCGGTCCCCGACCGTCAGGCGCTGGTAGCGGCCGGGCCACACGACAGAGGCGAATCCGCGCGCAATGGCCGAATCCGCTATCCCCAGCACCTTCAACGCCGCAAACGCCGTGACGGCGTTCTCGCGGTTGAACGTCCCTTGCAAGTTGAGAGTTTTGAGTTTAGGGTTTCCAGTTTCCAGTTTAGAGTTTTCGGGGGCATAGAGGCATGGGGCGTGGCGCTCGACGGCGATACGTTCCAGAACATGCCGCGCGTCGTCCGGCATGGCACCGAGCACGACAGGTACCTCCGGCTTGATGATGCCACCCTTCTCAGCCGCGATTTCGGCAATCGTGTGGCCGAGCCAGTCACAATGGTCAAGACCGATGCGGGTGATGATGCTGACGGCAGGCTTTTTGACGATGTTCGTCGCATCAAGCCGCCCGCCCAATCCCGTCTCCAAAACGAGATAGTCAACCTTCTCCCGTCGATACAACTCAAATGCCGTCGCCGTCAGCAGTTCGAAGTAGGTGAGGTTGGTTGAAAGTTGAGGGTTGAGGGTTGAGCAAGCGGCATTGAGTTTCTCAGTGGAGACGGGGGCGCCGTCAAGAAAGAAGCGTTCGTTGAGCGAAACGAGGTGCGGGCTCGTATAGCGCCCCGTCCGAAACCCCGCCGCCCGAAGCGCGGAATCGATGAGCGCACAAACCGCACCCTTGCCATTCGTGCCTGCCACATGGACCACCCGCAGCGAATCCTGCGGATTGTCCATCGCCGCACAGACGGCGCGGACGGCCTCCAATCCGGGCTTCACGCCAAAACGCGCACAGCGTTCAAGTGCGATTGCCAAGGAGTTCTCGTTTTTGTTGCGTAACATTTGAAGGTAGAAAGGTGGAAAAGTGGAATGGTGGAAAAGTGGAAAGGTGGAAAAGTGGAATGGTGAAAAAGTGGAAAGGTGGAAAAGTGGAATGGTGGAAAAGTGGAATGGTGAATCCTTGTTATTTCTTGAGCAAAGTCACAGCTCCCAAAATATCCCTCTGCGCTCTCTGCGCCTCTGCGTGAGATAAAATCCCCCCCAACTTTCCTTTCAACTACAGGAACCGTCCTGTCACCGATGCGGCGCAGGCCTTGATGGCGGCGGGCGGACCTTCACAGACGAGATTGCCGCCCATGTCGCCGCCGCCGGGCCCCAGATCGATGATCCAGTCGGCGCAGCGCATCACATCCACGTTATGCTCGATCACCACCACCGTGTTGCCGGCGTCGCGGAGCTTCAAGAGAAGCGTCATCAACTTCGCAATGTCGTCAAAGTGAAGCCCTGTCGTCGGCTCGTCAAGAAGGTAGAGCGTCTTGCCGGTGGAACGGCGCGACAGCTCCGTTGCCAACTTGATGCGCTGCGCCTCGCCGCCGGAGAGCGTCGTTGCCGGCTGCCCCAGCCCCAGGTAGCCGAGTCCCACGTCCACAAGCGTCTTGAGCTTGTTCGCCAAACGCGGAACCTTCGCGAAGAACTCGTAGGCCTCGGCGACCGTCATATCCAGCACTTCGGCGATGTTCTTGCCGCCGTAGCGGACCTCCAGCGTCTCCTTGTTGAAGCGCCGCCCGTTGCACTGTTCGCAGGTCACATAGACATCCGGCAGGAAACTCATCTCCAGCTTGCGCACGCCATCGCCCCCGCACGTCTCACAGCGTCCGCCCTTCACGTTGAAGCTGAAACGCCCCGGCGTGTAGCCGCGCGCCTTCGCCCCTTCGGTCTGCGCAAACAATTCGCGGATGTCGGAGAAGAAACCCACGTAGGTCGCCGGGTTCGAACGCGGGGTGCGCCCGATCGGCGACTGGTCGATCTCGATGACCTTGTCGATCAACTTGTCGCCCGTCAGCTTCTTGAACTTTCCCGGCTTCGCCTTCGCATGGTAGAAACGGCGCATCAGTTCGCGCTTGAGCGTCTCGTCGATCAGCGTCGATTTTCCGGAACCGGAGACGCCCGTGACGACAGTGAACGTACCGAGCGGAATCCGCACCGTGATGTTCTTGAGGTTGTGCTCGGTGCAGCCACTGATGGTGAGATAGTTGTGAGTTGCGAGTTTAGAGTTTAGAGTTTTGAGTTTAGAGTTTGAAGTTTCAAGGCGGGAATTATCACCCCGTTCCCCGTTCCCCGTTCCCCGTTCCCCGTTCCCCGTTCCCCATATCCTCTTCTTCCCCGTCAGGTAGTCGGCTGTGAGGGAGTCGCACTTGAGAAGTCCCTTGAAATTGCCTTGGTACATCAGCTTGCCACCCTCGCGCCCGGCGCCAGGCCCCAGATCGATGATGTAGTCCGCCGTACGCATCATCTCCTCGTCATGCTCGACGACCACCACAGTGTTGGCCTTGTCGCGCAACCCCTTCAGCGTTGAGATCAGGCGTTCGTTGTCGCGCGGATGGAGACCTATCGTCGGCTCGTCCAACACATACATCACGCCCGTCAGTCCGCTCCCGATCTGCGTGGCGAGGCGGATGCGCTGCATCTCGCCGCCGGAGAGCGAGGCGCTCGGACGGTCCAGCGTAAGATAATCAAGCCCCACGTCATCCAGGAACTCCAGACGTTTGACGATCTCCTTGTGGACATCCTTCATCATCGGCGGCAGGGAAAGTCCCCTGAAATGCGCCAGACAGTCCTTCACGCTCATCGCCATCACTTCAACGATTGTCTTGCCGGCGACGGTGACGGCGCGCGACTCCTCCTTGAGACGCGTGCCGTGGCACGCCGGGCACGGCCGCTCGCTCTGGTACGCCTCAAACTTCTCGCGCCGCTCGTCGCTCTCGGCATTCTCCATCATCCGCTTCACGGAATCCAGCACGCCCGCGAACGGCTTGTCCACGCTCCGCCACGGCAGCACGAGGTCATCGTCGAAACCATGCATCAGCTTCTTGCGGAAGGAGGCCGGCAGCTTCTCGTACGGCGTATCGAGTTTCACCTTGTACTGCTTCGCAATGCGCGCCAGGATCTCGTTGTAGTACATGATCGCCATGTGCCCGGCGCGCCGCCACGGATGGATGCATTCGCGCAGCGGAAGCGTCTTGTCGGGAACCACGAGATCTTCGTCAAAATAGTAGATGGCGCCGAGTCCGCCACAGGTCGGGCACGCGCCGAACGGCGAGTTGAACGAGAACGAGCGCGGCTTCAGCTCATCAAAGGAGATGCCGCAGTGCTCACACGCGTTCAGTTCGGAATAGGTGATCTGCTTCCCGCCCACGATCTCGACGTAGATGACGCCTTTGCCGGCCTTGAGACCCAGCTCCACGGAATCGGTGAGCCGCGTACGGTCGCAGGGCAGCACGATGCGGTCCACGACTACATCGATGTTGTGGCTCTTCTTCTTGTCGAGTTCGGGGACCTCTTCGATCGGGTACATCGTCCCGTCGATGCGCACGCGCGCAAAGCCCTGACGCTTGACCTCGGCCAGCGTCTCCTCGTGCCGCCCCTTCTTTCCCTTCACGACCGGAGCATAGAGGATGAGTTTTAAGTTTGGAGTTCCCCGTTCCCCATTCCCCGTTCCCCGTTCCCCATTTATCGAAAGGATGGATTCCACGATCTGCTCGGCGGACTGGCGCTTTACCTCGCGTCCGCATTTCGGGCAGTGCGCCACGCCCACGCTGCCGTACAGAAGACGAAGGTAGTCGTGGATCTCCGTGACCGTCGCAACGATGGAACGCGGATTGCCGCCGGTCGTGCGCTGCTCGATGGCGATGGCAGGGGAGAGCCCCTCGATCTTCTCGACATCCGGCTTCTCCATTTGGTCGAGGAACTGGCGCGCGTACGCGCTCAGCGACTCCACGTAGCGCCGCTGCCCTTCGGCATAGAGCGTATCGAACGCGAGCGAAGACTTGCCGCTCCCGGAAAGCCCCGTGATGACCGTCAGGGAATTGCGCGGGATCGTGACATCTATGTCCTTCAGGTTGTGCTGCTTCGCACCATATATCTCAATGTCACCCATGATAGTTGGTTGTTGGTCGTTTTTTAGCCGTGCAGAACGTGTAGATCGTGTAGAAGTTGAGGGATGAGAGTTGGTCGTTGATTGTGCCTCACTTTGTGATCCATTGGGCTGAGAATCATTGGGCGATGACCTTGAAGAAGCGGTTGGTGCTGACGTCAAACTCAAACGAGACAATGCCCTCCGCGGCAAACTTTGAGAAATCCCCTTCGCTTTCGATCTGACTCCAACCGGAAGTCAATGTCGGCGCGCCCCATACTCTGACAGCTGGTGGCGTGTTGTGCGGCGAGAGTGTGGCCTTAAGAGTGGCGATCGGCAGATTCGTCACCGAAAACTCACTGATTGAAACATCTAGAACAATCACTTCGTTGAAAGTCAAGGTGGGCGGACTAACCGAAGTGTCAACCTCCGGCCTGTAACCGCCGTTCAGCAAGGCCACGGCATTGGTGACAGCCGGACCTGTCGCTATGACAGTGGAAACCGATTCCGCACTGGCACCCAATATCACGTCCCAACTCTGAAGGATTGCCTCCTTTATGACATTCTTCTCCTCGTCGGTCAGTTTGTTGTTCTCTACCGTAACAAACCGATTCGGATACCAGTGTATCTGATCGACCCAACACACAGCGCTGTCATCATCGTACATTGTCCCTCGCCACAAAAACGATTCGGCATCACCGAGTTCGAATGAATAGAACTTCCACTCGCCGTCAGTGGAAATACCACCCTGCGGTTTTTCGTTAAACAGCAACACGCCGGGAGATACGGTTTTTGCCCAAAACGTCACAGTCCCGACGCCAGCAGCTTCGGCGGTCATTTTTGACATTACGTTCCCCACAGTCTTTACCGACGAGCCGCTCGGATATCCGGTTATCGCATCAACCTCCCACAATTGATTGGCATTGCTGCATGTCAAGATCAGGTTCGTGCAGTCGGCGGCAACGGAAAGATCGCTCAACAGAGAATTCCACACGGCGTACAAGGTATTCGTTCCGTTCGCGACAGCAGTCAGATTCGACACGATCGCGCCATTGGCATACTCCACCTCGTTTGTCGTAGCATCAGGCGATGATGCCCAACCAAGGAACGTGTGCAGGGTGCGCGTATAGTTGTTTGATTGCAATTGATATTCCTGGTCGTATGTGAACACGTCATTCGTCATCGATCCGCCGCCACCGTTCGCATCGTAAACCACGGTATACCGGTTGGCAGCATACTGCGCCACAACCGTCATGTTCGAGATGACGTTACTGAAGTCTGCGTTCCACGACGCAAAGGTGTAACCCGGATGCTCAATCGGGGGTGGCGCATCGGCGGCCGAGCCATACTCGACGATTTGGGTGTCGTTCGTGGTTGCCCCGTCCCAGTCCATGAAGTCCACCGTGAACTTCTTCAGCGAGAAATAGGCGACAAGGTTGGTACTCGTGATCATCCTGACATTGTAAGGGTTGTCCGTAGAACCATCCGACCATCCAACGAAGTCATAGGCTGCGTTTGGGGTCACCGTAAGCGTTTCCGTCCGTCCATATTCATATAACCCTGCACCATGGTTAACACGGGAAATGGATCCGCCAGCGGTCGGGTCGCATGAGAACGTGAGTGTTGTCTCGATGGCATAGAATTTCGGAAGTACGATCAAGTTCTGCGTAACATGCTCGTATCCAGAGTTTGACCATTCTCCTGTAAATATATGACCTTCAGGCACCATTACCTCACTGATGTCCGGGGGTTCCACGCGGGAACCGGAGACAACGTCCGTGTACCGCTTGTAGATAATGCTGCCATCACTATTCTGGAACGTTACCGTGTACAGCTGACTCCATTTCGCATAGAGGGTCTGGTCCTCCGTGATGGAAACGACTGTATTGCTCTGTATCTGCGTATCGAACGACGTATCAGTGAACCAGCCCACAAAACCATGGCTTGGCCATTCAGGCGTCGGCAGCGTGCCGTAAACGGAATCATACGTGACGGTTTTCTCGGATTGGGATACCGTAGCGTCTTCTCCGTTTGGATTGAACGTCACCGTGAACGTCTTCGGTGTCCACTTTGCGTAGAGCACGACGGTTTCACCATCCTCCTGCACCTGAAGGTCAGCACCCGTTTTGTCGCCGGTAAGCGCCGCCGTCAACGTGCTGTTGGTCCAACCCTGGAATTCATAGCCGGTTCGCGACGGCGTCGGCAGGGCGATGCTGTTCGTGTAGCAGATGTCCGATAAATCGGACAACACAGAACCGCCGTTGGTGTTGAACTGTAGGCTGTAGCGCATCCATTTCAGCCAGACGTAGAGATAAACCGTACTGACAGTCGCGTAGGCGGAATCGTAGGCGCACAGGAAGTTGGTGGAGGCGGTATTCTGTAACCAGTTGGCATTCGCAATGTTCTGCGAGGTCGATAAGCCCCATGCCTTGACCGCCACACCGGGCTTCTGGATGATGATCCTGTAGAAATTCGGCTGCGAAGTCGCGGTCAGAGTATGATTCGTCACGTTGTCGATCGTATTTCCCTGAAGCCAGTCCGCGCCATCCGTGTTGCGAATCTTGACTTCGCCGACCACTTTCCCATTCGTATTCGTAAATTCCTCAAAGTAGAACGGACCGTGCGTTGAGTTAACGCTATAACCCCATGCACCGGCGGCGGACAGAGCCACCACAAAACTCAACAGTTTCTTTTTCATATCGTTACCTCCAATCTATCTGGTTGGGTAGGTTAGGTAGTTAGGTGGTTTAGTGGTTGGGTGGTTGGTTCTAAAGTCATCCTCATTTGCAATCCAAACCTCCAAACTTCCAAACCTCCAAACCTCCAAACCTCCAAACCTCCAAACTTCCAAACCTCCAACCCGCCTCACAGATTCTTCAGATCCAGCGACAGCAGAAAGGCCGGATTCGTCTTGATCTTCTTCATGCCGTTCAGCACGCTCTGCATGGCGCGCTCGGGACCGGCATCCGCTAAAACGCGACGGAGCGCCCAGGTCTTCTCCAACTCCATCGGGTCAAGCAGGAGATCCTCCTTGCGCGTACCGGACTTCTCGATGTCGATCGCCGGGAAGATGCGCTTGTCAGCGAGTCCACGGTCAAGAACAAGTTCCATGTTGCCCGTGCCCTTGAATTCCTCGAAGATCACCTCGTCCATACGCGAACCGGTATCGATGAGCGCCGTCGCGAGGATCGTGAGCGAACCGCCGCCCTCGATGTTGCGCGCCGCACCGAAGAAACGCTTCGGACGGTGCAGGGCGAGCGCGTCCACGCCACCCGTCAGGATCTTGCCGGAATGCGGCTGCACGGTGTTGTAGGCGCGCGCGAGGCGCGTGATGGAGTCGAGAAGGATGATCACGTCTCGTCCGTTCTCCACCTGACGGCGCGCCATCTCGCCTGTCATCTCGGCCACGTTCACATGGTGCTGCGGCTCCTCGTCGAAGGTCGAGGAGAGCACGATCGCCTTCGTGTTGCGCTGCATGTCCGTCACCTCCTCGGGGCGCTCATCGATGAGCAGCACGATGAGCATCGCGTCCGGATGGTTGGCGGTGATGGCGTTCGCCATCTTCTGGAGAAGGACGGTCTTGCCGACGCGCGGCGGCGCGACGATGAGACCGCGCTGTCCGAAGCCGATCGGCGTGAAGATATCCACCACGCGCGTGGAATATTCGTTCGGACTCGTCTCCAGGACGATGCGCCGCGTGGGGAACGTGGGCACGAGGTTCTCGAAGTGGACGATACGTGCAGCCTCGGAAGGCGTTTTGCCGTTCACCGTCACCACGCCGCCGAGACCGAAATAGCGGTCGCGGTCGCGCGGATCGCGCAGCGGCCCTTCCACCGTATCGCCCGGGCGCAGCATGTGCCGACGGATCTGCTGCTGCGGCACGAACACGTCCTCCGGGCAGGAGAGGAAGTTCGTCTTGGCGCTCCGCAGATAGCCATAGCCCTCGCGCACGATCTCGAGGCAGCCGCTGGCCAGCACGGCGCCGCCGCGCGCCAGATAGCTGCGGATGGCGTTGAAGATGATTTCGTGACGCTTCATCGCGCCAAGGTCTTCGGCGTTCGCGTCCGGCCACATCTTCTCGATGATCGTCGCGTTGTCCCACGAATGGATGTCCGCCAGCTTATATTCGGGAAGATCGGGATTGCGGGGCACCTGCGGCAAGGGGGGCTGTCCGCCCTGCGGATTCCATCCGCCGCCGTTGCGGTTACGGAGACGCTGCAGCCAACGCTGCTTCTTGCTGAGCCGCTTCATGCCCGGAACCTGGTTCGGATTCGTGTTCTGCGGCGGATTCTGTTGAGGGTTAGGGGGTGAGGGTTGAGCGTTGAGCGTTGAGGGATTGTCCGTCGTCGCTTCAACGGAGACGGAAGCTTCAGCAGAAGCAGGAGCTTCCGCGAGGACGGATTGAGAGCTGGGCGCAACATCCACGGGGGCAACGGGCATCGTGTCCGTTGCGGGTTGCGGCTGGGACTCTACAACGGGCGAAACGCCCGTTTCCCCAACAGCCGCCTCTGCGGCAGCCGCCCTTCTCTTCGACGGACGCCCGCGCCTCGGACGCTTTTCTTTCATCTCGTCCGTCGCTTCCGTCTTCATCTCTACTTCTTCAGCCATTGCATCTGCCTTTCAACCATGCAACCAATTTCTTGGCTTCTTCCATGAGGTTTTCCGCCGAACCGCCGTTTACGATCACATAATCGGAACGGGCCGCTTTCTCTTCTACGGGAAGTTGTGCAGCAAGCCGCGATTCGGCCTGTTCTTCCGTATAGCCGCGTCGCGAGGTCATACGTTCAACCTGAACACTACGGGGGGAAGAAACGCAGAGAATTATATCATAATCCGCTTCCCAATGACACTCAAAAAGAAGAGGAATTATTTCGATGGTTGGGAGGTGAGGGTTGGGAGGTGAGGGGTGAGGGGTGAGCCGTGTAGAACGTGTAGATCGTGTAGAGGGACTGTTTCGAGTTTTCCTCTTCCCTCTTCCCTCTTCCCTCTTCCCCACAACCTCAGCGAGGCGGGCGCGGACAAGCGGATGGATGCGTTGCTCAAGCTCCTTACGCTTCACCGGATCGCGGAAAACCTCATCTGCCATGCGACGCCGCTCCGCATCAGGGATAAGTTCATGCACAATGTCGTCGGCGTCGAGAGTCTCAACGCCGAGTTGATTCAGATAGTTCGCCAGCAGCGATTTTCCGCAAGCGATCCCGCCGGTTAGTGCGATACGCATGTCTTGCCCCTCCTTCCTTACAGGTCGGTCCGTATATTATCACACATAGGCCAAAAAATAAAGCCGGCCGTGTCGGATGCGTAAGCATGCTGTGTGTGTTTGTGTTTGCATGTCAGTATGCGGGGAATGCCACCGCAACCTCACCCGCCCGTAGCGGAGGGCGCCTGGCTGCGTCCTCGCCCCGCTCGGCAATCGCCAGATTGCCGTCGGGGGCGAGTCCATCGCCATGCATCCCGCCGCCCCAAGCGGGTTCGGCTAAAGGCGGCGGCATTCCCCGCCCAGCACATTCGGTCAGCGCTGAGCCAGGGTGTGGCCGGAGGATCGGCGCACCGCCGGCTCCGGCGGATTCCTGCGGGGCGTCGCGTCCGCATGCAGCGCGGTCTGCCGTCGCCCGGCTCGGTCGGAATACCTCCCTTCGCCGGATCGGCGGCATCTCGCTTGCCTCCGTCCGCGTCTCCCGCCGTCACCGCCTC
>CACZCD010000010.1 GCA_902779565.1 uncultured bacterium
TTCCGGGATTTCTCAAGCCCGGCTTCGACCATGTTCTCAAGACGCGCCACTCCTTCACGTTCGACGTGACGGCGATGGTGAACAGGAGAAGGGGCGAAGCGAATGTTTTTTCGTCCATTGTCACGGCCGGATGGTGGCGCGACAAGATTACGGACTACCGCGGCAAGGAATCGGCGTTTCGCGCACAGCTCATCGTGCGGTACGAAGATGGCACGGAATCCCGGTTTGGCACGGACGAGACGTGGCGCGGTGGCGTGACGGGACCTGTCAAGGCGGCGGGCATCTTCGATGGAGAGGAGTTCGATGCACGCGAAAAGACGCGCTGGATGCTGACGGGGGAGGATGCGGCGTTCGCTCCCGTGAAGATTTGCCGGGAGTTCAAGGGGTGCATCGTGCCGATGGAGGGGCCAATGGTGTCGCTGCGCGAGGATTTGCGGCTCAAGCCGTGCGCGCTGTACGTCTGGAAGGGGGTGTCGGGCGAATCCGCCGATGCGTACGGCAAGGTGGAGATTCTGCGGCGCTACGAGGCCGCGGATGGCGTGGAGCTGAAAGCAGGTGAGACGCTGGTGGTCGATTTCGGGCAGAACGCCGCCGCCGTGCCGGAATTCCGATTTGCGGCGCGCGCGGGAACGCGGCTTGTTGCGAAGGCGGGCGAGATGCTCTGCGATGGCGGCGGGCGCAAGGATCGCGGGAACGATGGGCCGGAGGGGAGCGTCTATCGCGGCAATCTGCGGGTGCTTCGTGAATGGGGCGCGAAGGTCGAATATGTGTTTGCGGGCGAGGGGGACGAGTTCTACCGTCCCGCGTTCACCTACCTCGGCTACCGCTATCTGTCGGTGACGGCGACGGACGATGTGCGCTTCCGGATGATTGCGTCCGTGCCGGTGACATCTGTGGCGAAGTGTGACGAAGTCGGGCGGCTTGAGACGGGCGTGGCGGATGTGAACCGGCTCATCTCGAACGTGCTTTGGGGGCAATACTCGAACTACCTTTCGGTGCCGACGGACTGTCCGCAGCGCGACGAGCGCCTCGGCTGGACGGCGGACACGCAGGTCTTTTGCGCGGCGGCCTCCCGTAACGCCGAAGTGTACGGTTTTCTGCGCAAGTGGATGCACGACATGCGCGACTCGCAGCACGACGACGGATCGTTCGCCGGCGTTGCGCCGCCGGGACTCTTCGCCAGCAACAGCACCGAGCGCTTCGGCTGGAGCGACGCCGGCGTGATCGTGCCCTACATCATGTGGAAACGATATGGAGATCGGACGATCGTCGAGGAGAATTTCGATGCGATCGAACGCTATATGGCGCTCACGGCGAAGAACAAGTTCGATTCGCCTGCCGCAAACGAATACCAGTGGGGAGATTGGGTGTCGTTCGAAGCGTTGGAGTCGCACGACGGTGGAGCGTTCGAAAAAGATGCGAACGGGAAGAAGGTGCCTAAGGCCGATGCGCTCGTCTATTGGCATTTCCTCGGAGGCTGCTACTGGCTTTGGGATGCGCAGATGTGCGCAGAGATGGCGGCGGCGCTTGGCAAGGCGGATGCGGCGGTGCGATATCGGACGATGTCGGACGAAGCGAGGGGTTATGTGCGCAAACGCTTTTTGGAGGCGGACGGCCTTCTGCCGCAATGTCTGCGCGGGATGCAGACGCCCGCGCTTTTCGCGCTGAAGTCCGGCATTTTGGAGAAGCCGGAGGCGGTCAAGGCGACGAAGGATGCGCTCCTGAAAAACATAAAGGATCATGGCGACTGCCTGCAGACCGGTTTCCTCGGCACGCCGATTATCTTGGATGTGCTGACTTGCGAGGTGGGGCGTCCGGACGTGGCCTATACGCTTCTCCTACAACGCAAGAATCCATCCTGGCTGCATTCCGTTGAGCAGGGTGCCACGACCATCTGGGAGCGTTGGAACGGCTATTCGAAGGCGGACGGATTTCTGCGGTTGAGCATGAAGAGCTACAACCACTACGCCTACGGCGCGGTGCTGGAATGGATGTACGGCACAATGGCCGGCATACAGCCCGATCCGAAATCACCGGGCTGGCGGCACTTCATCCTTGCGCCGAAGCCGGATCGGCGGATGGGACATGTCACGGCGCAGTTCGATTCACCGTATGGCCGCATCGAGAGCGCATGGACGTATGAAAAGGACGGCACATGGAACTGGCGCGTGTGCGTGCCGCCCAACACGGCGGCGACGGTCGAGATGCCGAATGGCGAACGGCGTGAGGTTGTGGCTGGCGAACATGTGTTTGCTTTGGCGGACAAGATTGCGGAATAGATCAAGACGGAAAGATGAATGCATGGTGCTATATGCGCGGGTAAGGCAATCGCTGCGGATATATGGTATAATGCCCAGCCAGTGATGAAAAGTGCAATAACATATCGTAAACAGTTGTTCCGCAAACGGGCATTTACAAAAAAAGTGAGACGGTGGATATGAGACGGATGATAGCAATTTCCGGGTTGTGTGCGATAAGTGTAGCCATTGCCCTTGTTGGGTGCTCAACCGGCGACCGCTTGGCGGTTCACGAGAGCACTTCCTTTGACGAGTTGATGCCGCGGCCGGTACGCAGCCTTCAGAGCGAAGACCAGACGGTGCCGGTGGAACGGTTGCAGATAGTCAAGGTCGTGAAAGGACCGGTGCCGGAAGCGCCGGCGGCGACGGCGGACGAGGCGTACGTTCTGGAGATCGGATCCGACGGCGCGCAGATCACGGCGCCGGGTCCGTTCGGTGAGATCTGGGGGCGCGTGACGCTCGACCAGCTCGTGCGCCTGTCGCGGGATGGGCGGGTGCCATGCGGACGCATTACGGACTGGCCGCGTCTCAAATGGCGCGGGTTCATGCTCGATTCGGTGCGCAACTATCTGCCGCCGCAGGGCGTGAAGGACATCATCGACGTGATGTCGCGCTACAAGCTCAACCTCTTCCACTGGCACCTCACCGAGAACTACGCGTGGCGCTTGGAGTCGAAGCGCTTCCCGGAGCTGCAGTCGGAGCGGGCGTTCCTGCACCGGCACAAGGGCAAGTTCTACACGCAGGCGGAGTTCCGGGAAATCGTCGATTACGCCTACGCGCGGGGCGTGCGCGTGATGCCCGAGTTCGACTTCCCGGGACATGCGCTTGCGTTCCGGCGCGCGTTCGGGTTCAAGACGATGAGTGATCCCGGCGTGGCCGAGAAAGCCGCCGCGCTTTTCGAAGAACTTTGCGCGCTCGCGCCGAAGGAGAAGATGCCGTTCATCCACATGGGAACCGATGAGGTGTGGAAGCGCGACGTGGAGGGGGCGCCGCGCGAAACGTTGGAGCGCATGGCGAAGTCCATCGCTGATGGTGGACGCACGATGGTGAGCTGGGTGCCGGGCGAAACCTACGAAAGCCCCGGTCCGCGCATCAACATGCTCTGGACGGACAAGGTGTCGCCGGAGAAGAACCCCGGCCCCTATTTCGATGCGATCGGCATGTACATCGAGGACTTCGATCCGTTCGAGCTGCTTTCCGTGGCCGTCTATCACAAGGCCGCGCGCTGGCATGACGCGGGTGATCTCAATCAGGGCGCGATCTTCTGCGCCTGGCATGACGGGTTCGTCGGGCTGCCGTATGAAAACCTGTTGCGCAACCAGCCCGTCTTTCCGTCGTGCGTCCTCTTCGGCGACGCCTACTGGCACGGACGCGACAACGACCTTCCGCAGTTCCGTAAGCGTCTGCCGTGCGGCGGCGATCCGCAGCTGGCCGAGGCGGCGGCGATCGAGCGGCGCGTGGTGGCGCAACGCGACCGGGCGCTCCGTGATCTGAAGCATCCGTTCCACTTCCTCCGTCAGACGGACATGCGCTGGCGGCTGACGAAGGCAGACGGCACGCTGATCGAGACCGACATCGCGCAGGCGACGATTTCACCCGCGCGCCACGGGTGCAAGACGACAGACGGAACGGTGATTGCCGAGACGTGGATCAAGTCGCCGAAGAATCAGACCGTCGGCGCGTGGATCGGCTTCACCAACATCTCCCGCGACCACGGTCTGGTGTACTCGGCACCGCTGCCGGATGTCGGGGAATGGAACCGTTTTGGAGCCTCCATCGAGCTGAACGGCGAGAAGGTCGCGCCGCCGAAGTGGAAACGTCCGGGACTCAAGAAGGGCAATCCGATTGCGGACTGGACGCCGTCGTGGACGCTTTACGAGGCGGACGAGGAGCCGTTCACGGATCAGGAATACGTGATGCGCGAACCGACGCCGATCCGTTTGCGCGCGGGCTGGAACCACGTGAAGCTCACGCTGCCCAACCCGTCGGCGAAGGAGAAGACGCGCCATCGCTGGGTCGGCACATTCATCCCCGTCGCCGGAACGACAGACCATCCGCGCGAAGTGGAGGGGCTTGAGTACGCGAGCGTACCGCCGCCGTCGGAAGGGCCGCTGTCGCCCGGCGGCTGGAACCCCGTCGTGCGTGAACGCCTGAACGCGCTTATCGAGCGGAACCGCGGCAATCCCGATGCGTATGCCGTTTTCGATTTCGACTACACGGCGGCGATCGGCGATCTCTCGTACGTGTGCATGTGGGAATTGCTCGAATCGTTCGCGCTCAAGGTGGATGACTTCCATGCGTTGATGTCGGCGGGACTCGGCCCCCAGTACAAGAGTGACATAGACGCGCTCGGCCGGCTTGCCGCCCAGCTGAAGCCGCTGGCGGGGCAGGACCTCACCGCCAATCCTGTCTGGCGCGAATTCGCGAGGCGGTTCTGGACGTTCTACCGGCGCTATTTCGTGGATGTCGGCGACTACAACGCCTATGTGTGGCGGTCGCGTCTCTTCGCCGGTTATACGCCGGCGGAGCTTCGCGAGCTTGCGAGGCGGGGCCTCTCGAAGGTGATCGGTCGCGGCCGACTGTGGCGTGATGTCAATGCGCCGAAGGAGAAGCGGGGGATGGTGTTTACGCCGGAGATCAAGGAGCTGTTCCGCGAGCTGCGCAAGGCCGGCATCGCCGTGTACATCGTGAGCGGTTCCTTTCAGGAGCAGCTGTATGCCGCGACGGGTCCGGAATTCGGGTTGGATCTCGATCCGGCGTGCGTCTTCGGCGCTGACTTCAAGAAGGATGCTTCCGGACGGTATCTGCCGGAGATGGCGGAAGGGTGCGTGAAGTCGGGGGAGAAGCCGGCGTTCATCCGCGCGCACATCGCGCCGCGCCATCATGGTGCCGAGCCGATCTTGACGGCCGGCGACTCGATCGGTGACTACACGATGCTTACCGAGTACAAGAATCTCCAGCTCGCGCTTGTCTTTATCCGCGCCTGGAAGCAGCCGGAGATGAAGGAGCTTGTCGCACGCGGTGGACGCGTTGTGGCGCAGGGGCGTGACGAATCGCGCGGCTGCTACATTCCGGAACCGCGTTGCATCGAGCCCCCACTAACCACTAATCACTAACCACTACCATGAAATTCTTCTGTCTTTGCATGAGTCCTGCGATCGACGCGACGGTGACGCTGCCGCGCGCGCCGAAAGGTGATGGCGAAATCTTCAAGGATGTCGCCGAGGAGGAGAACGTTGGCGGCAAGACGGTCAACGTCGCCCGCTGGCTTGCCCTGCGCGGGGCGGATGTGGCGTGCGGCGGTCTTTTGGGCGAGGACAACGACCGTCCGTTTGCCAAGGAGCTGGCGAAGTACGGAATCGAGGATCGTTTCATGCGTGTCGCCGGCGCCACGCGCCGCAACGAGATGATCGTGTGGCCGGGCGGCAGCATGAAGCTCAACCGGTCTGCGTTCCCGAAGCTCGCCGCCGAGCTGTCCTTTGAATCGCTTCTTTCCCTTTCGTCCTTTTCCGCACCCGGCGTTGCGATTCTTTCGGGCAGTCTGCCGCCGGCGGTTCCGAAGGATTTCTACGCGCGGGCGGTCGCCGCTTTCAAGGCGCAGGGTTGGCTGACTGTGCTCGATGCGAGCGGCGAGGCGATGCGCCTTGGGCTCGAGGAGAGGCCGGATTTCATCAAGCCGAACGCCGAGGAGTGCGAGCCGTTGGTCGGCTTCGTGCCGAAGACGCCGGAGGAGTTCGCCCGGGCGACGGCGATGCTGCGCGAAAAGGCCGCGCATGTCGTCATTTCCGATGGCGGCGCGGGTGCATGGTTCGATGGCGAATTCGTTCCGGCACCGAAGGTGGAGGTTGTCGATACGACCGCCGCCGGTGACACGTTGCTGGCGGAGTTCTGCTGGCGGATGTTTGGGGATTTGGGGAACGGGGAACGGGGAATGGGGAATGCCGGACGTTGGGCGGTGGCTGCTGGCTCGGCGGCCTGCACCATGCCGGGCGGCGCCCCGCCGGCGCAGGAGCTGGTCGAACAGCTCTGCAAGGATGTGCTATAATAGGGTGCAATGAAATCACAAAAGGAACTTACGCCAACGGCGATTATTCTGGGCGCGCTGCTGGCGGTCGTCTTTGGGGCGGCAAATGCCTATCTTGGACTTCGCGTGGGCTTGACCATATCGGCCTCTGTTCCGGCTGCCGTCATTTCGATGGGCATCCTCCGCATCATCATGCGGCGTGACTCGATTCTCGAAAACAACATGGTGCAGACCATCGGCAGCGCCGGTGAATCGTTGGCGGCGGGCGCGATCTTCACGCTCCCGGCCCTTTATCTGTGGGCGCAGGAACGCCCGGCGGAATTCTCCGTGCCGGGTATTCTGCCGATTACGCTGATTGCGCTCGCGGGCGGGCTTCTGGGCGTGCTTCTGATGGTGCCGCTGCGCCGTCCGCTGATTGTCGAAGATGCGACGCTGCCCTATCCGGAGGGCCTTGCCTGCGCGGATGTTCTGCGTGCGGGGGAAGCGGGCGCGAAGCATACGCGGACGGTCTTTGCCGGCCTGGGCTTGGCCCTGGTCGCGAAGTTCGCGACCGGATGGCTCAAGCTGGTTCCGGAAACGTTCCTGTGGCCCATCCGGACCTTGCGCGGCGCTTTTGGGCTTGAGCTTTCACCGGCGCTTCTCGGCGTTGGCTATATCGTCGGACCGAAGGTTGCCGTACTGCTCTTCGGCGGCGCCATGTTCGGATGGATGCTGATGATGCCGATCGTGTCGGCGATGATTCCGGAGGCGCAGGCGATGTGGGACGCCGGGAACGTCAAAGGCGTCTGGTCAAACTACGTGCGCTATGTCGGCGCCGGTGCGATCGCCATGGGCGGATTCATCTCGCTCGTGCGGTCGATGCCGCTGTTCGCCCGCACCTTCAAGGACTCCCTGCGCAAGGCACGGAAAGGGAGTGGCGCGGAGAGCGTCTCTGTGCGGGATCTCCCGATGCGCCTCGTCATTGGCGGTTTGGTCTGTACGATCATCTTCATCTGGGCCGTGCCAGCCGTGCCGGTGGGTCTGCCCGGCGCGCTTCTCATCGCGCTCTTCGGCTTCTTCTTCGCCGCCGTCTCGGCGCGGATGGTCGGGCTTGTGGGGAGTTCCAACAATCCCGTCTCGGGCATGACGATCGCCACACTCGTCGTCGCCACGCTCGTCCTGAAGATGACCGGCTCGACGGGGGCCGTTGGCATGGTTGCCGCCATTGCGATCGGTGCCGTCGTGTGTATCGTGGCGGCGATCGCTGGTGACACGGCGCAAGATCTCAAGACCGGCCATCTGCTCGGCGCGACGCCCTGGAAGCAGCAGATCGGCGAATTCATCGGCGTGACCGCGTCCGCGTTGGCGATTGGCGGTGTGCTGGTGCTTCTGCATCGGGCATGGGGGTTCGGCAGCGATGCGATCTCCGCCCCGCAGGCGACGCTGATGAAGGTGATCGTCGAGGGCATCATGGGCAGCGGCCTTCCCTGGAACATGCTGGCCGTTGGCGTTGTGCTGGCGATCGTGCTGACGCTGTTCCGGGTGCCGGTGATGCCGGTCGCCATCGGCATCTATCTGCCGGTGGGGTTAAGCGTCGCGATGCTGGCCGGCGGACTGCTGCGATACGCCGTCAACCGCCGGGGCGGAACGGAGGCGGCAACGTCGAACGGTGAAGACGGCGGCACGCTCTTCTCCGCCGGTCTGATCGCCGGCGAAGGCCTGTGCGGCATCCTGCTGGCCGCCCTGTCGTTGATCTGTCGGTAGCCGTCCGAAACACTTATACAAACACAAAACACGGAGAAAGAGAAAATGAAGAAACTGTTGGTTCTGGTTGCGCTGGCTGTGGCTGGCTGCTGTTCGCAGGAGGGATGGAAGGAACACCGCACCGATCTCCTCCACCTTTCGCACGTCCACCGCGGCGGCGGAAAGCTGGAGCGTCCCGACAACACGCTTGAAACGTTCAAGTGGTGCTGGGAGAACGGCTCCGCGCTTGAATGCGACTGCCGCAAGACGAAGGATGGCGTGGGCATCATGCTCCACGACAAGACCTTGAAGCGGACCGCGCGCGGCATTTCGCCGGCGCTGGCGACGAATCAGGTTTCGGAGGAGGTGACCTGGGCCGAACTCAAGGATGTCGACGTTGGCTCGTACCTCAAGGAGCTGAATCCCGCCGCCGCCGACTACAGCCACCACCGGATCCCGACCATCGAGGCGACGTTCGCCGCGATGAAGGGACATCCCACGTATCTCTGCTTCGTCGATGAGAAGGGCGCGGGGCCGGAGTACATCGCGCAGAAGGCGCGCGAGGCCGGCGTGCTGGACCAGGTCTATTACACCGGGCAGGACTACGGCAAGGCGCTGGACTGGAACAAGGCCACGAACGGCGGCAAGACGCTCATCTGGATTGGTACGTGGCCCGTGCCGAAGCCCGAGCACAACGCCGCCGACATCGCGCGGTTTGAGGCACACTTCGAGAAGAAGATGAACGAGATGCGCGCGAACGATTTCAAGGGCGTGTCGGCCGTGTCGCTCCACTCGTACTACAATCCGAAGGCCGCCGAGCCGTTCGTGCCGCGTGTGTCGTACCTGAAGAAGATCATTGACGAGTTCCATGCGCACAACATTCCGGTGTGCTCCATCCCCTTCGCGGGCGGCGAGACGGAGGAGGTCTACTTCAAGCTCTTCGACCTCGGCTGCGACGGTTTCTCCACCGATTATCCGAGCGTGATGTTCTCGGTGATACGCAAGCTCAAGGAAGGTAAGCGCAAATGAGAAGCGCGGTCCGTATGGTCTCAGGCGCGATCCTCGCGCTCGTCTGCGGCGCGGCCGGGGCGGAAACGATCTCTCTGCCGCCGCCCATGCTCAACTCCCGCGTGACGGTCTCCAAGGCGCTGCAGGACCGCCGCTCGATCCGCAGCTTCTCGGAAGAGCCCGTATCGGACCGGTTCCTTTCCGGCGTTCTGTGGGCGGCGAACGGCTTCAACCGTCCGGACAAGCGCACGAACGCGACGGCGCTGAACAAGCAGACCATCCGGATCTACGTCTGCATGAAGTCCGGCGCCTATCTCTACGACGCGAAGAAGAACGTGCTTGAAAAGGTGTGCGGTGAGGATCTCCGCGTCGCCCTCGCCGGACATCAGCCGTTCGCGGCGAAGGCGCCGGTGTCGCTCGTCATCGCGGCCGATCTTTCGGATCCGCTTTACGCGAAACCGCCGCGGAACGCGCTCACGCACTACGATGCGGGGATCGTTTCCGGCAACATCTACCTCTACTGTGCGGCGAACGGGCTTGCCACCGTCTGCCGCGCCACGATGGACCGCGAGGCGCTGCGGAAGGCGCTTAAGCTCCCCGACACGATGTTCCTTCACCTGAACCATCCGATCGGCTATCCCGCCACTGACGGCTATGCCTCGAACTATCCCGACTCCGCCGTGAACAAGTGTCTGGCCGAAGAGTGCGCCCGGCGCGGAATCGTTCTCACCGACTGGCATCTTCATATCCGTGGCGGGATGACGCCGCAGCTGGCCGCCGCGCGCGAAGGCGCATGGATCGTCCGCACCGGTGCGCTGGAGAACCACGGCCGCGAGTGGCCGCTCTGCGACAATGCGAAACTCGCGGCGTTTGCCGATGCCGTCCATGCCGTGAAGGTGGGCGGGCGTCCGCTCCCCGTTGGCATTCAGGTGAACGACCGCGACTGGTTCCGTCAGATCGACAAGGAGACGCGGGCGAAGCTCGATTACATCCTTGCCGACACGATGATCATGGGGGTGCGTCCCGACGGGCGGAGCAACCGGCTTTGGGAGCCGCAGGAGATCCCCGATCCCGAGACGTGGATGGAGCGGTATTTCGAGCACAACATGCAGATCCTCGACGAGCCGATCTCGATTCTCGCCAATCCCACGTTTCTGCCGGCCGCGATCGCCGACAAATACGATTCGCTCTGGACGGAAGAGCGGATGCGCAAGCTCATTGCCAAGGCGGTTGCGCGCGGCATCGCGCTTGAGATTCAGGCGGAGTCGTCCTTCCCGCGTCCGAAGTTCCTGCGCCTCGCGAAGGAGATGGGGGCGAAGTTCTCGTTTGGCACGAACAACTTCGATGCGCGTCCGAAAGACCTCTCGCGTTGGCTTGAGGCGATTGTCTGGCTCGATCTCGGACCTAACGACATTTGGAGCAACGAAAAGAAATAGGTCAGTCGTTCTAAAGTAAAGGAGTGTCGATGAAACTTTTTGAGGATCCAAAGATAGACCGGCGGTTCAACCGCATGCAGTGGCGGATGCTGTTCGCCACGATGATTGGCTATACGCTCTTCTACTTCATGCGGAAGAACTTCTCCTTTGCCATGCCGGGGCTTCAGCAGGATTGCGGCATCTCAAAGTCGATGCTCGGCAACTTCCTCTTCTGGGGCGGAATCGTCTATGGACTCTCGAAGTTCCTGAACGGCGTGATCGGGGATCGCATGAACCCGAAGCGGATGTTCTGCTTTGGTCTGCTCGTCTGTACGCTCGTGAACGTGGCGTTCGGATTCGCGCCGCAGCTGGCGGCGATCTTTACGGGCGGCGGCGATCCATCCATGACCGCGCTTGCGTGGACGTTCGGGATTTTGCTCGTGGTGAACCAGTTCTTCCAGGGGACGGGCTTCCCGCCGTGCGCAAAGCTGATCGCCTTCTGGGTGCCGCCGAACGAGCTTGCCACGAAGATGAGCGTGTGGAACACGTCTCACTCCATCGGCGGTGGACTTGTCGCGAAGATCTGCGGTGTGATCATGGGGCTTGGTGTGATCGGTGCCGCCAATCAGGGCGTGGGCATGTGGCGGTGGTGCTTCTGGGCGATGGCGGTGCTTGGCGGACTCGGCTTGTTGCTGATGCTCTTCTGGCTGCCGGGCACGCCGAAGGATGAGGGTTTGCCGGATTTGCCGGGTACGGAAGGCGGGGAACGGGGAATGGGGAATGGGGAACGGGGAATGGGGAATGGGGAACGGGGAATGGGGAATGGGGAAGAAACTCGAAACTCGAAACTCGAAACTCACAACTCTGCGCTCCGGATGGTGTTCCTCAATCCCGTCATCTGGATGCTGGGTCTCATCAACATCACGATCAACGCCGTGCGGGCGCTCGTGGCGGACTGGGGGCCGACGATGCTTCAGGAGGCGAAGGGGTTCACGCCGAGCGAATCGGGCACGGTGATCATGTTCTTCGAGTTCGCGGGCATCGTGGGGATGCTCTTCGCCGGTTGGGCGACGGATCGGCTCTGCGGCGGACGCGCGCCGCGTCTGTGCGTCTTTCTCATGTTGCTCACGGCGGCGCTCTTCGCGGCGTTCTGGTTCCTTCCGTCCGGCATCATCGGCGCGGCCGCGCTCTGCCTTGGGGGCTTCTGCATCTACGGGCCGCAGGCGCTCACGGGCGTGACGGCCACAAATCTCTCGACGAAGCGTTTCGCCGGCACGTCCATCGGCTTCATTTCGCTGTTCTCGTACCTTGGGGTTTCGATTGCGGGCAAGGTGTTCGGTAACCTCGCGCAGTCATCCGGCGGTTGGGCGCTTCCGCTCATGGTGACGGCATCGACGGCGTTCGTCGGCGCGGGGCTGTTCCTGTGCCTCTGGCGCACGCGGGCGAATAGTTATGAGGATTGAGAGTTTTAGCCGTGTAGAACGTGTAGATCGTGTAGAAAAGAGGGATTCGACACGAAAGGCGTATCTGCTTGCCGGACCGACGGCGTCCGGGAAGTCTGCCATTGCGGCGGCGCTTGCGCGTGAGATGGGGGCGGTGATCCTTTCGGCGGATTCCATGCTCGTGTATAAGGGCATGGATATCGGCACGGCGAAACCGCCGCCGGAGGAGATTGCGGAATTCCATATGGGAGGCGTGGATCTTGTGACGCCCGCGGAGGAGTTCTCCGCCGGCGCATGGCTCCGGGCGGCGGCGGACTGGGTGGTTGGAATCCCGGATGAAACGCCGATCGTGATTGTCGGTGGTACCGGGCTTTACTTCTCGGCGCTGTTGCGGGGTCTTGACCGCGCATGGACGAAGCCGCCGCCGGCCTATCCCGTACTGAAGATCGATCGCGCGGTCGTGCGGCAGCGCATCGCCGCGCGGTTGGACGACATGTTCGTGGCGGGGCTGGAGGAGGAGAAGCGTCGCCTGAAGGCGCAGTATCCGGTTTGGTCGAAGACCGCCGCGCTTGCCATCGGCTACCGCGAAGGGGATGACCGCGAGAAGATCTTCATCCGCACCTGTCAGCTGGCGAAGCGTCAGGATACGTGGTTCCGCCATCAGACCTCCGCGCTCTATGTGGAGCCGACCGTCGAGGCGGTACGCGCCTGCTGGCAAACCCACGGCCCGTGGGAGGTGAAATTCCTTTCTCCATAGCCTTTGCCACTCCGGTGGTAACGGACAAGATGCCACCATTCCACTTTTCCACCATTCCACTTTTCCACCATCCCACCATGAAATACGTGCTTGCGCCAATTGCGGGATTCACCAACGCCGCCTTTCGTTTGATGGCGTCGCGCGGCGGTGCCGATCTCACCTATACGGAGATGGTGTCCGCTGCCGGGCTTGCGCACGGATCCTCTCCCACGCGGCATCTTTTGGAAGTCCTGCCCGGTGAAGGACCGGTCGCCTGCCAGCTTTTTGGGGCGAAGCCGGACGAGTTGGCGTTTGCCGCCCGCGAGGTCTCGGCGACGGGGCGGTTTGTCGAACTGAACCTGAACGCGGGATGTCCCGTGCCGCGCATCGTCCGCGAGGGTGCCGGCTCCGCGCTCGTGAAGGATCCGGTGCGTGTGCATGATCTCTTGGTGGCGATGGTGGGGGCGACGAATCTGCCGGTCACGCTGAAGACGCGACCGGGACCGCGTCCCGACAAGGTGCTGATGTTCGAGCTTTTGGATGCGGCGGAGACGGCGGGTGCGAAGGGGATCACGCTCCATGCGCGATTCACGTCGCAGAACCACGGTGGTGCGGTGCATCTGGAGCTGCTGGCGGAACTGGTGCAGAAGGCACGGATTCCGGTGACGGGGAACGGGGGTGTGAAGGATCTCGAGACGGCGCGCGCGATGGCGGCGACGGGCGTTGCGGCGATCATGGTGGGGCGCGCGGCGCTGCCTAATCCCTATATCTTCTCAACCCTCAAATCCCAACCTTCATCCCCCGAACCTACACGTTCTACACTTCTACACGGCCATTCCCTCTCCCTCCTCCCTCCTCCACCATCCCTTTTCCACGACCATTTAGAGGCGCTCAAGGCGCTCCATGCGCAGATCGCCGCGAATTTCCCGCAGGATCGGTTGCCCACGTTGGATGCGTGGGTGGCGGGGGCGGTCCGCACGCATCTGTTCCGCTATTTCGCGGGAAGACCCGGCGTGGGCGAATTGCGCCGCCGCCTTGCCTCCATCCGCACCCTCCGTGAGATCGAAGCCATAAGTTGGTAGTTCTCCAAACCCAAACTGGAAACTCGAAACTAACCACTAGCCACTAACCACTAGCCACTAACTTATGGTAAAATACGCGACCCAAAAGACAGAGGAATTAAGATGAGATTCACCAGCACACGTTCCAACACGGATGTCGATTCGCTTTACACCGTCCTGCGCGGACTCGCGCCGGATGGCGGCCTGTATGTGCCGAAGACAGCGGGCGAGACGCCCGTCTCCATTGCGTCGATCGGCAGTCTGGCGGAGGCCGAACGCGCGGCGTTGGGGGCGATGTTCGATGATATCCCGGTGGAGGTGCGCGAAGCGGCGATCACGAATCTGCTCTCGAAGTTCCCGGCGGCGGACCCCATCCCGCTCGTGGCGGCGGATGGCTTCCAGATCCTTGAGCTGTTCCACGGTCCGACGGGCGCCTTCAAGGATGTTGCGCTCTCGGTTCTGCCGGTGCTGATGGCGGCGGCGGCGAAGAAATTGGCTGACGGGCGCAAGGTGTTGATCCTCACGGCGACTTCGGGCGATACGGGATCGGCGGCGATGGCGGGGTTTGCGGATGTGCCGGGCGTGGAGATCGCGGTGCTCTTTCCGAACGTGGGCACGTCGCGCGTGCAGCGTCTCCAGATGACGACGCCGTCGGCGAAGAACGTGCATGCCATCGCCATCCGCGGCAACTTCGACGACGCGCAGGCGGCGGTCAAGCGGCTTTTCGCCGATGAGGCATTCCGCGCCGAAGCCGAAAAGGCGGGCACGCTCCTTTCCTCCGCGAACTCGATCAACACGGGGCGTCTCGTGCCGCAGATCGGCTACTATCTGCTGGCGGCGGCGCGGCTCGGCCAGACGTTTGACGTGGTGGTGCCCTCGGGCAATTTCGGTAACATCCTGGCGGCCTACTATGCGCGGATGCTGGGGGCACCGATCCGGAAGTTCATCTGCGCCTCGAACGTCAACGATGTGCTGGCGCGCTTCGTGGCGACGGGCGTCTATGATCCGGGCGAGACGTTCACGGTCACGAATTCGCCCTCGATGGACATCCGCAAGTCCTCGAACGTGGAGCGCCTCCTGTGGATCCTCAACGACGGCGACAGCGCCGAAGTGGCGCGTCTGATGAAGGACTTCGCCGAGACGGGGCGCTACGCGCTGAACGCCGCTGCGACGGCCAAGCTCAAGGCGGACTTCACGGGCGGCGTGGCGACGCCGGAGGAGACGGAGGCCGAGATGCGCCGGATGCGCGAGGCGTGCGGCTATGTGCTTGATCCGCACACGGCGGTGGCGACGGCGGTGGCGCGCAAGCTGGGCCTGCCGTCGGACGGCGTGCCGTGCGTGATTGCGGCGACCGCCACTCCGTACAAGTTCCCCGAAACGTGCCAGCGCGCGTTCGGGGCGGATGTCCTCGACAATCCACCGCCCGCGTTCGCGGCGCTCGAGACGGCGCCCATCACGCAGAATCAGGTTGTGGACGTCGCCGGCATCGACGATGCCATCCGCGCCCTCTTCTGAGTTGAACATAAAAGTGGCGGGTCGTAACCGCAACGCTATTAAGGTTCCATGAAGGTTCCCATTGACTTGTGGAGTCGTTTACGAGACAATTCCGATGTTTTGAAACATTGTTTTTGTGTTGAAAACGATGTTTGTAAACTTTGGAGATGTTTATGGAAGACAAAGAGGTTTTGCCGCTAATTTGGATTCGTTGGGGACAGGCCCTGCACTCCTGCGCCTGAAGGTGTCGATGCAATTCGCATTTTCGTCAGGATGTCGGGGATGTTGGATTTGTCGAGGGATGAGAAGCGACGTGGCTGGCAACTTGTCCGCCATCTTGACCACCATCGTGCAAAGCGCGGCGGCATGAGTGGGTGTTGTGATGCAAAGCGCGTCGGTTATAGTTTACACAATCGCGGAAACCGCCACGGGTGTCAGTTATAATTGACACAAAGTCCTTGTTTGTGTTGCATGTAAGTTGTGGTTTATGGTATAATTCGCGGTCGTTAAGGGATTCTTATATGATAAAAAGAGTGTTATATCTGAATAACATCCGTCCATTTATCGGGACGGATGTTATCAAAGTCATTACGGGCATGCGGCGCTGCGGTAAATCTGTCCTATTGGAGCAGATTCAGGATGAATTGAAATGTTCAAATCCACAGGCTCGCATATTTGCCGTAAATCTTGATGATGATGAAAATAAGCATTTCCTTGAAAAAGGGGTGCTCTACCATCATCTGAATGACCTACTGAATAAGGCCGGCGATGAAATGGTGTACATTTTCCTTGATGAGATACATGATGTCGAGGAATGGGAGACGGCCGTCAATTCCTTGCGGATGCGGAAGAACGCAGATATCTACATTACAGGTTCAAACTCTAAGCTTCTTTCTGGAGAACTTGCGACATATCTTACTGGACGGTACGTAGAAATTCGCATGACGCCGTTTTCATTCGTTGAATTTATGGAGGCGGCCAGAACGATATTCCCGGATGAAGACACAACGCAACTGTTCAATAGATATCTAATGGCAGGAGGCGTGCCGTTTCTCGCAAAGTTAGGCTACAATCAAGATGCATGCCGTGCCTATCTTCAGGATCTATATGGTGCAATTCTTCTCAAGGATGTTGTTAGAAGAAAACAGATTCGTGATGTCGATCTGCTTGATCGTATCGTTCGCTTCGTCATGGCAGAATGTGGACACACTTTTTCGGCTCGACGCATTGTCGATTTTCTTAAGGGGGAAAGGAGAGAGACCTCGGTTGAGACTGTCTTGAACTATCTCACTGCCTGCGAGGAGGCTTTTCTGATAGCACGGGTGCCGCGACAGGATCTTATTGGAAAGAGAATTCTTGCGGTGGACGAGAAGTTTTATGTTACTGATACAGGAATCCGCAACACGGTTGTGCGGGGAAGTCTTAGACGTGATGTTGATCAGCTTCTCGAGAATATTGTATATTTCGAGTTCATGCGTCGCGGATATGACATCAGCATTGGACGGCTGAAAGAGCGCGAAGTCGATTTCGTCTGCGATAAGGGAGCGGAAAGGCTCTATGTTCAGGTGGCATTCGTGCTTGGAAATGAAGAGACTCGTCAACGGGAATATGCTGTGCTCGAGGATGTTAAGTCTGCGGACGGTAAACTTCTTTTGACGATGGACAGGCTCGATATGAGCGATGGAACGATTCGACATCAATATATTCCTGATTTTCTTCAGGGGAAGTAATGATATGAGCCGCGTGGGGGCCCTGCATGGCTGCGTCTGGAGACGTTAATGCAGTTTGCATCTTCGTCAGGATGTCGGGGATGTTGAATTTGTCGAGGGATGAGAAGTTGACTTCGCTGGCAACTTGCCCGCCATCTTGACCAACATGGTGCAAAGCGCGGCGGCCTGAGTGTGTGGTGCATGTAAGTTGTGGTTTATGGTATAATTCACGGCATGGAAAACTTGGCTGAAAAAAGATTCGCGTGGCGAGTGGCATCGGTTTGCGTCCTCGCCGTTCTGGGTGTTCGGTCGGCGGCGGGGTTCCCGCTCGTGGACATTTCCGGCGACAAGTCGAAAGATGTCGTTATCGCCGCGGGGCGACCGGACTTTTATCAGGGCCATCCGACCACGGTGCTGCTGCCCGATCAGCGGCTGATCGCGGTGTGGTGCGTGCCGCATGGCGGCTGGTGCGGTCCCGCCGCAGAGTCCTGCAACGGCGGGAGGACGTGGACACGCATCGACGACCGATTCCCGGCGGGCTTTGGGCGGAATGTGAACTGCCCGAGCATCTACCGGCTCGTGGGGCCGGACGGCAAGGCGCGGCTTTGGGTGTGGAGCCAGGTGAAGATGCTGCCGGACGCCAAGAACGACCGCGACCGCCGCGAGCTTGGCGCGCCCATGCCATCCGTGATGAGCGAAGACGAAGGCATGAGTTGGCGGGAAATGCCGCCGCTCGGTCCGGCGTTTCGGTGCGTGATGACCTTTTCGTCGATCGTTCGCCTGAAGGATGGCGCCTATCTCGGGATGTTCCATCGTGGGCCGGGCGGGCGCGACTGTGCGCCGCTGGAGGTTCTGCAGAGCGTGACGCGTGACGGCGGCTTTACCTGGAGCGAGCCTCAGGTCGTCTGCCGCGTGGAGGGCAAGAACCCGTGCGAACCCTACGTGTTCCGCTCGCCGGCGGGCGATGAACTCTGCTGCCTGATGCGCGAGAACACGCACAAGGGATGCAGCCTGATGATGTTCAGCCGGGACGAGGGCAAGTCCTGGTCCACGGCGGTGGATACGCCGTGGGCGCTCACCGGCGACCGGCATCAGGGCGTGACGCTGCCGGACGGACGGCTCGTGATCGTGTTCCGCGACATGGCGCCGGCCTCGCCCACGCGCGGCCACTTCGTGGGGTGGGTGGGACCTTACGCCGCCATCAAGTCGAAAGCCGAGAAAGGCACCTACCGCATCAAGCTTCTGCACAACTATGCTGGATGTGACTGCGGCTATCCCGGCATCCATCTGTTCCCCAGCGGAATGATCGTGGCGACGACGTACATCAAGTATTGGAACGACGCCCGTCAGCAGTCGGTGGTCAGCGTCCGGTTCAAGATCGACGACACGGACCGGATGATGAAGGGCGGTGAGAAGCGTCGGCCGCCGCATTCGGTGCTGGAGCAGATGCCGCCCGTCAACCTGCCGGAACTGATGAAGGCGTTCGACGGCACCGAGGTGAAGTCCGTCGCGGACTGGGAGCAGAAGCGCCGCCCGGAGATTCTCGACTTCTTCACGAAGAACATGCACGGGATCCGTCCGGTGGAACGTCCGGAGGGGCTTGCCTTCACGCCGCTCGAGGCGGATCGGGAAATGCTGAACGGCAAGGTGATCCGCAAGCACGCGAAGATTTCGTTCAAGGGGCCGCGCGGCGACTGGTCGTTCAACGTCGTGGCGTTCCTGCCGAAGACGGACCGCCCGGTGCCGGTGTTCGTCTTCATCTGCAACCAGGCGCTGGAGAAGTATGTCGATCTTGAACTGAAGACCATCTCGTTCTTCTGTCCGGTGGACCTCATCACGAGCCGCGGTTATGCGGTGGCGGTGTTCAAGAACACGGAGCTGGCGCTTGACGAATACCCGCCGGACCTGACGGACGGAAAGTTGACGGTGCAGGACCCCGTGTTCACGAACGGGCTGTACGCCTGCTTCGTGCCGGAGCGCACCTACCGCAGCTGGAGCGCGATCTCGGCTTGGGCGTGGGGCGCGAGCCGCGTGGTGGACTGGATCGAGACGGAGCCGGCGTTCGATGCGAAGCACGTTGCGATAATCGGGCATTCGCGCGGCGGCAAGACGTCGCTCTGGGCGGGGGCGACGGATCCCCGGTTCGGGCTCGTCTGCGTGAACGATTCCGGCTGCTGCGGCGCGAAGCTCAACCATGTGCCGGTTTGCCTTTCCGAGACGATCGCGATCGACAACCTCGTGAACCCGCACTGGTTCTGCCGGGCGTACCGCGAGTTCAACGGACGCGATGCGGTGCTGCCGTTCGACCAGCACTGGCTTGCGGCGCTCACGGCGCCGCGCCTCCTGTACATCGCCTCGGCGACGACGGACTACGGTGCGGGACCGTGGGGCGAGTTCCTCACGGCGCGCCATGCGTCGCCGGCCTGGGAGCTTTACGGGAAGAAGGGGCTTGTCGAAGAAGGACCGTTCCGTCCCGAAACGCCGTTCCACAAGGGATGCGTGGGGCACCATCTGCGTTCGGGCGGACACAGCTTGAACCATTACGACTGGGGCTGCTACATGGATTTCGCCGACCGCCATGGCTGGCGTGCGTCCCGATGAGATGACACAGGGGCGGGCCGCTGTTTTCGCATCTGTGGTATAATTCACGGGTTTTCTGAAGGAGAAGATATGGACGTTGAAACGAACGAATACCGCGAAAACCGACTTGCGGCGATGGCGGAGCTTGAAAAGCTCGGCTTCAAGCCGTATGGCCGCGCCTATCCGCATGACGACCTGGTGAAGATCCGCGCCGAGTTCGAGGAGGGGAAGGAGGTCTCCGCCGCCGGCCGCCTCCTCATGATCCGTCGCATGGGCAAGATGAATTTCTGCACCATGAACGACGGCACGGACAAGTTCCAGCTCATCTTCAAGCGCGACGAACTGGATGAGCGGCTGTTCGCCGGCTTCAAGCAGCTCCATCTCGGCGACATCATTGGCGTGAAGGGTGTGCTCTTCACCACGCAGCGCGGCGAGAAGTCGATCATCGTCAAGGACTGGGAGATGCTCTCCAAGGCATTGGAGCAGCCGCCGGAGAAGTTCCACGGGCTTACGGATCAGGAGGAGCGCTACCGCCGCCGTTACGTCGATCTCATGACGAACGACGAGTCGCGCGCACGTTTCTTCCTGCGGTCGAAGATCCTGGCCGAGACGCGCAAGTATCTCTGGAGCAAGGGGTTCAGCGAGGTGGAGACGCCCATCCTCCAGTCGCAGGCGGGCGGCGCGGCGGCGAAGCCGTTCGAGACGCACTTCAATGCGCTGGACCAGCACATGGTGCTGCGCATCGCCCCGGAGCTTTACCTGAAGCGTCTGCTCGTGGGCGGCATGAACAAGGTGTTCGAGCTGGGCAAGGACTTCCGCAACGAAGGCATCGACCGCAGCCACAATCCGGAGTTCACGGTGTTGGAGGTGTACGAGGCCTACGGCGACCGCACCTCGATGGAGAACATCATCGAGGGACTCATCCCGCATCTCTGCGACACGGTGATCGGCACACGGCAGATCGAATACGGCGAGGCGAAGGAGGTCATCGATTTCACGCCGCCGTACCGTCGCGTCGCCTATGCCGATCTCGTCAAGGAGAAGATGGGGTCCGACTGGTTTGAGCTGCCGTTCGAGACGCAGCTGGAGAAGGCCAAGGCGGCCGGCCGGGCCGAAGAGGTGAATCTGGAGCTGGACGGCGTGACCGATTCGCTCATGCTCACGCACGAGGTGTACGACAAGATGATCGAGAAGGGGCTCCGGCAGCCGACCTTCGTCACGCGCCTGCCGCATGAATTCGTGCCGCTCGCCAAGGCATGCGAGGACGACCCGAAGCTGGTGGACGTGTTCGAGTTCGTGGTCGGAGGACGCGAGCTGTGCCCCGGCTACACCGAGCAGAACAATCCGCTCGAGCAGCGCAAGGCGCTGGAGAACCAGGCGGGCGAAGACACCGAGAAGATCGACGAGGATTTCATCTCCGCGCTCGAGTGCGGCATGCCGCCGACGGGCGGCCTCGGCATCGGCATGGACCGGCTCGTGATGCTGCTGACCGGCGTGGACGGCATCCGCGATGTGGTGCTCTTCCCGCAGATGAAGAAGGCTTAAGGCAAACAAAGAACGAAAGGAAAACGACGATGACAAATGAAGTGGCAAACGCGGCCGGTGCGGCCGCAACCGGCGCGAGTGGACTTAACGATGCGTTGAGTGCGCAGCTCACGCAGGGACAGGAGCTGTGGAGCCAGATTCTGGCCTGGCTTTCCGAGAGGGGGCTGACGTTTGCCGTCAACCTTCTCGTGGCGCTGTTGATCCTTCTGGTGGGCATGTTTGCGATCAAGCTGATCCGTGCGTCCGTTGCCAGGGCGCTCGCCAAGGTGAACAAGATGAGTAAGCTGCTTTCCGACTTCCTTGTGAGCGTGGTGAGCAAGACGTGCTGGGCGGTGCTGTCGCTTGTGGTGCTGCAGCGTCTCGGCGTGAACGTTGGGCCGCTCATCGCCGGCCTCGGCGTGACGGGCTTCATCCTCGGCTTTGCGTTCCAGGAAACGCTCGGTTCGTTCGCCGCCGGCATGATGATCGCGCTCAACCAGCCGTTCAAGGTGGGGGACTACGTGGTCGCGGGCGGCGTTGAGGGTGCGGTGCTGGAGCTGAACATGATGGCGACGGTGTTCGCGACGGCGGACAACAAGAAGGTCGTGGTGCCGAACAAGGTTGTCTGGGGCAGCGCCATCACGAACTTCTCCGCGCTCGGCAAGCGCCGCGTGGATACGAAGGTCGCCGTCGATTACGGCACGGATCTCAAGAAGGCGGTCGAAGTCGCGCGCGAGGCGATCAAGAGCATTCCCGGCGTGCTTGCCGATCCGCCGCCGGCCGTCGCGGTCGCTTCGCTCGACGATTCCGCCGTCACGATCAATCTGCGTCCGTGGGCGACTTGCGCCGACTACTGGGCCGTCTATTCTGCGGCTCAGGAGACCGTCAAGAAGGCATTCGAGGCGAATGACATCAAGATTCCGTTCAAGCAGCTCGTCGTGCACAACGCCTAAACGCGTTTGTGCTTCCCGTCGGAAAAACAGAAAGGAGAACCGTTATGAAAAGGTCGATCATTTTTGCCATTGTTGGCGGCTTTGTTGCCGGTGCCGCTTGGGCTGTCCCTCCCGGCCATCCCCCGCACCACGTGGGGCCCGGTCC
Organism: uncultured bacterium; assembly: GCA_902779565.1. Lineage (GTDB taxonomy): Bacteria > Verrucomicrobiota > Kiritimatiellia > RFP12 > UBA1067 > UBA1731. The sequence continues at coordinate 22,111 of CACZCD010000010.1, forward strand.
GATGCATGCGAACCACCATCACGGTATGGGGCATGGTCCGCATGGCGCCCCGCCGCATCACCACGCATTTCGTCGCGGGGCGCCGCCGCCGAGTCTGCGCGGTTGGCGGCGAGGGCCTGCGCCGCATCCACATTACCGGAGTGGCTGGTATGGGGAGATCTGGTATGATGCCTACGGGTATCCGTACTACGGCCCCGCGGTTGTGACACCGGCGCCTGTCGTGGTGCAGCCTGCGCCCGCCGTGGTGACACCGGCACCTGTTGTGGTGCAGCCTGCGCCCGCCGTGGTGACACCGGCACCTGTTGTGGTGCAGCCGCAGCCCGTCGTAGTGCCTCCGCCGCCACCTCCTCCGCCGCCACCTCCGCCGCCGCGGCCGGTGGTTTATTGAGCGCCTAATTGGATTCCATGAGCAAAAAGGGACAAGCGGGCGAAGGGCGGCAGCATGTGGCGCTGCCGCTGAAGTACCGTCCGATGACGTTCGACGACGTCGTCGGGCAGGAGCATGTGGTGCGGACGCTGAAGCATGCGATCGAGTCGGGACGCATCGCGAACGCCTACCTCTTCGTGGGGCCGCGCGGCATCGGCAAGACCACGACGAGCCGCATCTTCGCCAAGGCGCTCAACTGTCTCCATCCGAACGGCGCGGAGCCGTGCGGCAAATGCGAGAACTGCGTACAGATCGCCGAAGGGCGCGCTCTGGACGTAATGGAGCTGGATGGCGCTTCCCACAACAAGGTGGAGGATGTGCGTCCCATCATCGAGGCGGTGCAGTTCAAACCCGCCGCCTCGAAGTACAAGATCTTCATCATCGATGAATGCCACATGCTCTCCACGGCGGCGTGGAATGCGCTTCTCAAGACGTTGGAGGAGCCGCCGCCCTACGTGAAGTTCATCTTCGCAACGACCGAGGGCGACAAGGTGCTGGCGACGATCATCTCGCGCTGCCAGCGCTTCGACCTCCGTCGCATCCAGACGAACCAGATCGTCGACCGGCTCAAGTACATCTGTGGCAAGGAGTCGATCCATGCGGACGAAGATGCGCTCCTCGCCATCGCGCGCGGGGCGGAGGGCGGCATGCGCGACGCGCTTTCCTCGCTCGATCAGCTGATTGCGTTCAAGGGCGACCCGATTGCCGAGACGGACGCGCTCTCCGTGTTCGGCCTCGTCTCCCGCTCGGAACTGGAGGGGTTGGCCGGCGCCATCCTGAAGGGCGATGCGGCGGCGATCCTCCGGGCCGTGGCCGAATTCGATTCCGCCGGCAAGAACATGCGTCGCCTCGCGGGCGAGCTGATGGTGCATTTCCGAAACCTTGTGGTGTGGCAGGCCTTGGGCGCGAAGGCGGGCGACACGCTCGAGATCACGTCCGACCAGCGCAAGACGCTTGAAGAGCAGGCGAAGATGTGCGACAGCTCGCGCATCTTCCGGATCGCAGACAAGCTTGCGGAGATGGAGGACAAGCTCCGTTATGTGCTGAGCGTGCGCACGCTCATCGAGATGACGCTTCTGCGGGCAGGGCGCATCGCCACGGTGGCGAGCATCGAGGAGCTGATGAAGGCCGTCCGTACGCTGAAGGCGGGTGGCGGTCTGCCGTCCGCCCCCTCGCCGGCTCACGGGACTCCTTCTGTTTCAGGAGGGGAGCGTGTTGCCCCCGCCGGTTCAGTCCAATCACCCGTTTCCGTTGCCCCCGCCAGGTCTGCGGCGGCAGCGCCCAAGTCCTCCGCCCCCCGCCCGACGCTCTCGGCGGCCGATCGCCAGGCGATCCTGGATGATCCGAAGCTGAACGACATCCTGAAGTCGGTGCCCGGTGCGAAGATCGTTGACATCAGTCAGAAATAAAACAGTTCACGAACGTGAGTTACACGCGATCACTTAATAAAAGGAAAACGACATGGAAGAGAATCAGGTTGAACGTCCCACAATGAAGATGTTGCCGGGCGATGAGGTCCGTCAGATCATGTGGCGCTACTCGGAGCGCTACGATATCCAGATGGCGGTCGCGGGCGCACGCCAGACGGCGCGTTCCGTGGTGGCGCAGCTTGTCGCGAACGGCCAGCGCTTCACGCATGAATGGACGCCCGAGAAGCAGTCGCTCTTCGATGCGTTCGACGGCTCCGGCATGACGGCGGCCACGCTGAACGCCGAGTTTGGCGGCCTCTTCGCTGGACCGCGTAACCTCGCCATGTCCCTCGTCACCTACGAGACCGCGTGGGTGGACAACGGCGCGGCGACATCCTCCTTCGTGAATGACCTCGCGATGGGTCCGATCGCCGAGCTGGGGACGCCCGAGCAGAAGGAGAAATACATGACGCTCTGCGCGCCCGGCAACCCTTCCGGCAAGACGTGGCGCGGATCCTTCGCACTCACCGAGCCGCTGCCCTACGTGGGCGTGGATACGGGCGTCCTTTGCGGACGCGTCTCCGTGGCCGAATGGAAGGAGGGCGAGGAGCCGCTGCTGCGCGTGGAGAAGCGCGGCCGCTTCATCACGAACATTGCGATCTGCGACTACATCACGATCGCGCTCGATTCGGGCGATGAGCGCATCAAGGGGTCCTGCATGGTGGTCGTGGAGGCGACAGATCCCGGCAAGTTCGACCGCGGCGCGCAGACGAAGAAGCTCGTCCATCAGCTCTCCAACACGGGCGACCCCGTGATCGACGTGACGGTGCCCGCCTCGCGCATCATCGGCGGCTACACGATCCAGGACGGCAAGATCGTCCCGAACCTCTCCCATTCCGAGATCATCGCGCAGGTGTTCTCCAAGACGCGTGTGGGCGTGGGCGTGATGGGCGCGGCGTCCCTGATGAGCGCCGTCGAGCCGGTGATCCGCTACCAGCGCACGCGCTTCCGCGGGGCGGCGGGCGTGAGCGAGGCGAGCCCGCGCTACACGCTCGGTCTCCAGATGAAGGAGGATGTCACGCAGCGCCTCGCCGACGTGTGGGCGACGGCGGAGGCGGCCAGTTCGCTCGGTTTCGACATCTCGCGCGTGTACGACCGCATCGAGGCGATCCAGGATGAGGCGAAGGCGAAGCTCGGCCGGGGCCGCGAAATGCTGCGCAACATGAAGGCGCCGATGGAGAAGGCCGTGGCGCTGCTTGCCGAGGGGAAGAACCCGGAGGAGGATGAGGACGTGACGGTGCGCTACGTCTATCTCCAGGCGATCGCCAACATCCTGTGCCCGAGCTGCAAGCTCTGGAACACGGGGCATGGCGCGGATATGATGCGCCAGGCCATCTCCCTCATGGGCGGCTACGGCATCACCGAGGACTGCCCGGGCTTCCTCTTCTACAAGTGGACGGATATGCAGCTCGACGCGACCTACGAAGGGCCGGAGGCGGTTCAGCGCCGCCAGATCTCCGAGACGATGGGGAACGCCGTGTTCCTCGCGCAGCTTGAGGCGTGGGCGAAGGAGTGCGATGCGTGCCCGGCGGCGGACCGCAACGGAATGCACGCGCTCGCGGCGGCGCTCCGCCTTTGGGCGTGGACGCGCGCGTTCGCGGTGGGGGCGAAGGATGCCGCCGGCAAGAAGCTCGGCGCCTCGCAGCGCCATGGCGTGGTGTTCCCGCTGGCAGACGCCCTCGCGGGGCTGATGGCGGCGAAGAGCTTCCATGCGGACGTGAAGCATCTGGCGCTGACGGGCGGCGACCATCCGGTGGTCGGTCCAGAGTTGGAAGGCTACCTCAACACCTTCAACGACCTTTTGGGCACAATCGCGGGCAACGTCGCCGGCGAGGCGGCGCGCATCTGCGCGGAGATCGTGTTCGGCTTCAACGCTGCCACGCCGGAGCAGCAGGCGGAGTTCGCCGCCCTGCGCGTGAAGGTTGATGCGGCGCTGGCGGGCACCAAGATCGCCAAGGACAACGCCGCGAAGTGCCTCACCACGATGATGATCCCCGAAGCGCTCGACTATCCGATGTGACGCGCCAAGCCCGCGGCAGTTATGGTATAATACGCTCCCTATGGAGACATTGTACACGGTTCTGGCGATTGCGGCTTGCATCCTGCTGTTTTCGTTTGCGATTTTCATACATGAATTCGGGCACTTCCTGGTCGCCCGCTGGCGTGGTTTGCGGGTTGAGGCCTTCTCGATCGGGTTTGGCCCCGTGCTGTGGCGGAAGGTGTTCCGGGGCGTTGAATGGCGCCTGAGCGCCATCCCGTTCGGCGGCTACGTGGCGATTCCGGATGTCGATCCGGAGGGAACCGCCAAGGCGCAGGGGACGGATTCCGCCCCGGCGGACAAGCCTGTCGGGAAGCAGGCCACGCCTGTGGATTCGATCCTGGTGGCGGTGGCGGGGCCGATGGGCAACATCGTGCTGGCCGTCGTGCTGGCGTTCGTGCTGGCGGCGATTCCCGGCGCGCGGTTCGGCGAGTTGCCGACGCTTATCGGCGAAGTGCCGGACGAAGGCCCTGCGCATGAGGCGGGGATGCAGGCGGGCGACCGGGTGCTGTCGGTCGGCGGCGTGCCGGTGCGCACCTGGACCGAGATGCAGACCGAGATTCAGATCTCGGGCGGCAAGCCGACGGTGTTCAAGGTGGACCGTGCGGGCGGCGAGGCGACGCTGACGCTGACCCCGAAGCGGGACGAGGTGAGCGGCGCGTACTACATTCTGGCCTTCTCCACGACCAACAACGTGCGTGCGGCGGCCTGGATGCCGTCGCGCAATCCGCTCAAGCAGCTTCAGTGGGATACGATGAGCATCGTGCGCGTACTCAAGGCCCTGATGACGCCGAAGGAGTCGAAGGCCGCCGCGCAGGCGCTGGGAGGCCCCGTGATGATCGCCGAGGGACTGTATCGTCAGGTGCGCAATGACGTGTGGGACGCCTTCGGGTTCCTGCGCTTCCTCTGCGTGAACCTGGCGATCCTCAATCTGCTCCCCATCCCCGTGCTGGATGGCAGCATCGTGATGTTCTCGCTTTTCACGCTCATCTTCAAGCGCCCCCCGAATGAAAAGTTCGTAGGCATCCTCACGCAGGTCTTCATGTATCTGCTGATCGCCGCCATGCTGTTTCTGGTGTATCGGGATACCCTCCGCTCCTGGAGGATCCACCACGCCACCCCTGCCACAGAGGAGTCGAAATCGAAATGAGAAAGTTCTGCGAAAATGTCCCCGTTGTGCTCGTGCTCCTTACGGTCGTTGGGTTCTCGTGGATATTTGGCGGCGCGAACGCACCGCGCTTGATGCCTGTTATGCCGTGGGTCTGGGCGCTTGCGCTCGAGGTGCTGTTCTTCTTCCCGCAGCGGCACATGGGCGAGAGTCTGGCGGACGCCCGGGCGCGCGTGTGGCGCGCGCTTTCGCGCGATCCTGTGATGTACTTTACGCTTCTGTTCCTCGTCATCCTGATCATGCCTCTGTTCAACCGCGGGCTCTGCGCCGTCTGCGACTATCCGGCGATCCTCGCGGGTGCCGATCCCAATCCGCCGATCCCGTTCTCACCGTTCTGCGTGAACACGCGTGAGCATCTCGGCGTGATCGTCTGGTTCGTGCCGTCGTTGACGGCGCTTCTGGCCGTGCGCCATGCGTTGACGCACCATGGGCAGCGCGCGCTGGTGCATGCGCTCGTCTGGAACGGGGCGGCGCTGGCGATCCTTGGCTTCATCCAGCAGGCTACAGGCGCGAAGTCGCCATACTGGATCGACATCCCGGATCCCGTGGACTTCTTCGCCACCTTCGGCTATCCGAACATGGGCGGTGCCTTCTTCGTGGCGCTCTTTGCGGTCTCGGCGGGGCTTTGGCAGGATAACGTGCGGCGGGACATCTCGCTTGCCCACGCCAAGAAGAAGAAAGCGCAGGAAGAAGATGAGAAGCCGGGCGATGCCACTTTGAAGGAGCGGTTCTGCCCGCAGTGGATCAAGACCCATTATATGCTCATCCCGACGGGGCTTTGCTTCTTCGCGGCGCTGGCCACGCTTTCCCGGGCGGCGATTCTCCTCTCGTTTTCGCTGATGGGATTCTGGTTCATCTATCTGTGCCTGTCGCTCTTCACGAGCCGCAAGAACCTCACGCGCGTCAAGCTTCATTTTGGGATGCTGGTCGGAATCGTCCTCACGGTGATCCTGGTGGCGATCTTTGCGCCGGACAATTTCGTGAAGGAGATCTCCTCCGTTTCGCCGGATGCCGTCGCCGACCGCGTGACGGGGAAAGGGCAGTACCATACCCGCGTGGCGACTGCGATCTTCCGGGATCATCCGCTCTTCGGCGTGGGCGGCTGGGGCTACAAGCACTTCTGCCTTTCGTACATGACGGATGACGATCGCCGGCAGATGCAGATGGTGGGTGGCGTGAACGTCCACAACGACTATCTCCAGTTCCTGTGCGAACATGGTCTTGTGGGGGCGGGGCTTCTTTTGGCGATCGTTCTGGCGTTGCTGGTGCCGCTGTTCCGGTCGTGGGGGCATGAGCTGCGCGTCTCGCATTTCACGAAACGTTCCGACCTGCCGCGCCCGGCGGCGCTCTTCTGCGTTCCGGCCGTGGTGGTGGGTGTGCTGCTGGCGGTCACCGCCAACCTGATCCATGCGTTCGGCGACTGCATCTTTCGTTCGGCGGCCGTTCTGTCGCAGTTCTTCCTGCTGCTGGCGGCGTCGCCGGGCTTCCTGTCGGAAGAGGACTCGGAAAAATGAAAAGTGCATCACGCCCGGCCGGGCGGCGGGATTTTCTCCGAAATCTCGTCAAACCGAAGGCCACGGCGCCGATGACCCGGCGCACGGGCGGGCACGGCGATCAGGTGTCATTGCTCGGCTTCGGCATGATGCGCCTCCCCACGGTTGACGGGAAGCACGCCAACATGCACCACGGTGGCTCAAAGGCCGCCATCGACCGGGAAGAGGTCCAGGCGCAGGTTGACTATGCGCTTGCGCACGGCGTGAACTACTTCGACACGTCCCCCGCCTACTGCCGCGGCGAGTCGGAGGACGTCACGGGCGAGGCGCTCGCGCGCCATCCGCGTGAAAGCTACAGGATCGCGACGAAGCTCTCGAACTTCTCGCCCACGCAGTATCCGATCGAGAAGTGCCGGGAGATGTACGAGGCGTCGCGGAAGTTCCTGCGCACGGACGTGATTGACTACTATCTCCTGCATGCCGTCGGCATGGGCGGCTTCGACACGTTCAAGAAGCGCTATGTGGAGAACGGCGCGATCGACTTCTGCCTGCGCGAGCGCGATGCGGGGCGCATCCGGAACCTCGGCTTCTCCTTTCACGGCGACAAGCGGGCTTGGGAATGGTTGATGGAGCGGCACGAGAAGTACCATTGGGACTTCGTGCAGATCCAGCTCAACTATGTCGATTGGCGGCATGCCTACGAGACGAACAAGCGTAATCAGGACGGCATCTACCTCTATGGCGAATGCGAGAAGCGCAACATCCCGGTGGTGGTGATGGAGCCGCTGCTGGGCGGACGTCTCGCGCGGTTCAACTTCACGCTCGCGGAAAAGCTTGTGCCGCTCGACCCCTCGGCCTCGCTCGCGAAATGGGCGCTCCGCTTCGCGGGTCACTTCCCCAAGGTCATGACGGTGCTCTCCGGCATGACCTACCGCGAACATCTGGAGGAGAACTGCGCCATCTATTCGCCGTTCCAGCCGCTTTCCGAGAAGGAGCTGGCCACGCTGGAAGAGGCGGCGGTCGCGTTCCTGGCGGATAAGACCATTCCCTGCAACGCCTGCAACTACTGCATGCCGTGCCCCTACGGGCTCGACATCCCCGGCATCTTCACGCTTTACAACGAGGCACTTGCGCAGGAGACGCCGGACTGGCGGCGCTTCCTCTCCGACTACGAGCGGCAGGTTCCGTATCTGCGACAGGCGAACCATTGCACCGGCTGCGGCGTGTGCATGATGCACTGTCCGCAGACGATCGACATTCCGAAGGAGATGCGCCACATCGACGAGCTGACGGAGTCGTTGAAGATGAAGGAGCGTGCGCGATGAAGATGCCTCGACTGAGCGGCCCGGTGCGCCGGGTGGTCAAGATTCTCGTCGCGGCGCTGATGCTCGCCGCCGTGACGGCGGCGTTCTTCGGCGTGCGGGCGTGCGCGGCGGCGGCGAAGGTTCAGCTTGTTCCGGCGCTGCTGGCGGTCGATGCGGTGGCGCTGGGGTTTCTGGTGGTGCTGATCGTGCTGCGGGGACGGCTCTATTGCGAGATCGTCTGCCCGCTCGGCATTGTGCAGGACCTTGTGCGGTGGGTTGCGCGGAAGAAGGTGCGCCGCGTCTGCACGCGCCTCCCGGAGACGAGGCGGCAGCGGACGGTCCGGTGGATCGTGTTCGCGCTTTTCCTTCTGGCGGGACTGGCGGGACTCTCGTTCGTCTGGCTCGATCCGTACGCCATTTTCGGACGCGGCCTCACGCTGACGGGCGGTCTGTTCTTTCTCGTGCTGGTGCTGTCGTTTGTCGGCGCGGGGCGGTTCTGGTGCAATGGAATCTGTCCGGTGGGCACGCTGCTCCAGCTCGTTTCGCGTTTCGCCGTTTTCAAGAACAAGGTCGAGAAGTGCGACCATTGCGAGGAGTGCCGCAAATGCTTTCCGAAGTGACACGTCGTCGGTTCCTTGAGGCGGGCGCGGCGGCGGTCGCCGCCGACAAGCTGACGGATGGCGGATTCGCCGCCGTCTCCGAGCCGGGCGTGCCCGTGCGCGAAAAGCCGGTTGTGCCGGCGGGCGCGGTGGGGCTGAAGAATTTCCGCCGGAAGTGCGTGGGGTGTCAGCTGTGCGTGAAGACGTGCCCGGAACGGGTGTTGCGTCCCTCGCGTGACGTGAAGCGGCTGCTTCAGCCGGAGATGGGGTTTGAGCATGGCTACTGCCGTCCGGACTGTTCGCGGTGCGGCGAGGTGTGTCCCGCCGGGGCGATCGTGCCCGTTTCGCGGGAGGCGAAGCTGCACACGCACATCGGGCGTGCCGTTTGGCATCAGGACCGCTGTCTCGCGGCGTCGGAAGGGCTTCGCTGCACGGCCTGCGAACGGCATTGCCCCGTGAAGGCGATCACGTTGGTGAAGGGCATCCCGGTTGTGGATGCCGAGAAATGCATCGGTTGCGGCGCGTGCGAAAACCTCTGCCCGTCGCGTCCGATGCCCGGCCTGACGGTGGAGGGCTACGAAGTCCACCGCGCAGAGCAGCCTGTTCCGCCGCAGAAGGTCGCCTACGAGCGCCGCCACCCCGGCGCGTTCCGTCCGCGTGCGCAGGTTTAGCCGTAAGAACGGCTGGAAGGATTGGTGACAGATGACGGATGGTAAAAGCGGAAGGTTGATGTCGCTCGACGCGTTGCGCGGGGCGGATATGCTTTTCATCATGGGGTTCTCGAGCGCGGTCATCTCGTTCTGCGCCTGGATCGGCCTGAAGGACTGCTGGGCGGCAACGCAGATGACCCATGTGGCATGGCATGGGTTCCGCCATCACGATACGATCTTCCCGCTGTTCCTTTTCCTGTCGGGCGTGGCATGGCCGTTCTCGTACGCGAGCCAGGTGGCGAAGGGGCGTACCACCGCCGCCATCCTGCGGAAGATCGGCTTCCGCGTTCTCGCGCTCTTCTTCCTGGGCATGGTGTCCGCGAATTTCTTCGCGTTCAAATTCGAGACGTACCGGTACGATTCCGTCCTGGCCCACATCGCGGTGTGCTGGGCGGGCGCCGCGCTTCTGTACATGTTCGTCCGGAACTGGAAGGTGCGGCTGGCGATCATCTTTGCGCTGCTCGCGGTGCACTGGGCCGTTCAGTACTTCCTCACCGCGCCCGACGCCGCCGCGCTGCTCGCCTCCACCGACCCTGCCGTGGCGAAGAAGGTCGCCTCCTACGCGGTCTACGGCACGGACAACTTCTCCTTCACCGGCAACATCGCCGGTTGGATCGACCGCACGTTCATGCCTGGGCGGCTCCACGAGGGCATCTTCGACCCGGATGGTCTGCTGGCGAAGGTCAGCGGAATCCCGTTGGCGCTTTTGGGCGTTCTCGCGGGGGAGCTGCTGCGATCCGAACGGTTTTCCGGGAACCGAAAGACGCTGATCCTTCTGGGTGCGGGTTTGGCCGCCCTCGTGCTGACGTTCGCGTGGAGGCCCTGGTGTCCCGTGAACAAGAAGATCTGGACGGCCACGTTTGTCCTCGCCTCAGCCTCCTACGCCTTCATCCTGCTCGCCGTCTTCTACTGGATCATCGACGTGAAGGGCTTCAGGAGATGGTCCTTCTTCTTCCGCGTGATCGGACTCAACTCGATTACCATCTACGTGGCGATGCGGTTCGTGGGATTCAGCCAGATGTCCAAATTCTTCTTTGGCGGTATCGCCGGTTTCGGCGATAAGGACTGGTCCTCGTTCGTCTTCGCAATGGGTGCGGTTGCGATTGAGTGGCTCGTGCTGTTCTTCCTGTACCGCAAGAACACATTCCTGAAAGTGTAAAGGATTCCTGCATCCGGAACGCCCAAAAAAAGGAAATCAGATGAAAGACATTGTTACGGTTTGCCTGTTCTGCGTGGCGTCGGCGATATTCGCCGCTCCTCCTTCATGGCCGGAGCCGACGCGCGAGTCGAAGCCGTGGGTTTACAACTGGTGGATGGGGTGTGCGGTTGACGAAAAGGGGCTTGAAGCCCAGTGCGCCGCGCTGGCGGAAAAGGGCTTCGGCGGATTCCACGTGATTCCGATCTACGGAGCCAAAGGATACGAGAGCCAGTACCGCGCCTATCTGTCCGACGACTGGATGAAGGCGTTTGCGGATGCCGTAAGGATCGCCGCCGCACACGGTCTCGGCGTTGACATGACGACGGGATGCGGCTGGTGCTTCGGCGGTCCGCAGATCAGTGCGACGAACGGATGCTGGCGGTTGCGTAAACGCGCGGACGGCTCCGCGCCATATATTGAGCCGGCCCTCACGCGGCAGCAGGTCAAGCGCGCTGGGCTGGGCGGGCAAGGCCCGATGATGGATCCGTTCTCGACGGCGGCGATGGACGAATTCCTCAAGCCGTTCACCGCCGCTTTCGGGAAGCCCGGCGCGGTGCGTCCGATCCGGATGTACCACGATTCCTTCGAATATTACGATGCCGGATGGACGCCGCAATTCCTTGAACGGTTCAAGGCGAAGCGCGGCTATGATCTTTCGGCGCACTGGGACGCGTTCGCGGGCGGCAAGGGGGACCCCAATCTGGTGGCGCGGCTCAAGTGCGACTACCGGGAGACGCTTTCGGACCTGATGATCGAAGATGTGTTCCCGAAGTGGGTGGAATGGTGCCATGCACGCGGCATCCAGACCCGCAACGAAGCGCACGGATCACCGGCCAACTGGCTTGACTTCTATGCGCTCTCGGATTGTCCGGAGACGGAGATGTTCGGTCGCGACAACCGTGACGTGCTGATCTCGAAGTTCGCCTCGTCGGCCGCGCACGTGGCCGGGCTCAAGCCCGTTTCCGCCGAGGCCTGCACTTGGCTGAACGAGCATTTCTGCGAAACGCCGCTCGACTACAAGCGGATGCTCGACCTGTTGCTGGCATCAGGCGTCAATCGCATCTACTACCACGGATGCTGCTATTCGCCGACGGATGTGGTGTGGCCGGGCTGGTGCTTCTACGCCTCTTCCGAGACGAATCCGCGCAATCCGCTCTGGCATGACTTCGATGCGATCAACGCCTATGTGACACGCATACAATCCATCATGCAGGCGAGCGTCTGCGACAACGACCTTTTGATCTATTGGCCGCTGTATGATCTGTGGACGGATGCCTCGGGCTTCGAGCGCCGGATGAGCGTACATCGCACCGAGTGGTTCGACTCCCAGCCCTTCGGGCGGATCGCTCGGACGCTTCATGAGATGGGATGTCAGTTCGACTATGTCTCCGACCGGCAGCTCAAGCGGCTTCGGTTTGGCGCACGTCCTTATCGGACGATCCTCGTGCCGTCGGTGCGGGCGATGCCGCTTGCGACGGCGCAGGCGTTGGTGCGTCTCGCGGAGGAGGGCTTTGAAGTCGTGTTTGCAGGCGGTTTCCCCGAGACGGTGCCGGGGTTCTTTGAATACGAAAAGCAGACGGAACAGTTGCGTTCGCTTTTCGCCGATCCGCCGAAGCGGATGGTGCGGTGCGGCCGCGACGATCTCCTGAAGCGGTTGCGCGTGGAGCCGTTCACGCGTGCGGCGGGACTTTCCGCGTGGCGGCGCCGGAGCGGCGACACCACCTACTACTTCATCGTGAACGAGCGGCCGTCGGCGGTTGAAGAGGCGGTCCGTCTCGCCTCACCGGCAAAAGCGATCTGGGAGATGGATTTGATGACGGGGCGCGTGCGCGGCGCGCGCCGGGCGGATGGACGGGCGCATCTTTCCTTGGGTCCGTATGGCTCGGTGATCCTGGCCGCATCGGCGAAGCCGGATGCCGGTGACAGCTACGTGGCGCCGCCCAAGACCGGAACGACGCTCGCGGTTGGAGGCCCCTGGACGCTGAAACCGTTGTGCGGAGGCCCCGAACTGCCGCCGGAGCGGACGATGTGGACGCTTTCGTCGTGGTCAACCGGCGCGGACGGCCAAGAGGAACCGTTCTGCGGAACGATGAGCTACCGCACGACGTTCGCCGTTGAAGGCAGCGCGGGGCAGGCGGCTTGTTTGGATCTCGGAGAGGTCTGCCATTCCGCGCGTGTACGTCTCAACGGACGTGATCTCGGTTGTTGCTTCGTTCCCCCGTATCGGTTCGAGATCCCGGCGGGCGTGTTGCAACGGGAGAACCAGCTTGAAGTTGAAGTGACGAATCTTGGCGCGAACCGGCTCCGGTGGAACGATCGGAACGGCGTGAAGTGGAAGTATTTCCATGACACCAACATGGTCAGCGTGAAGGGCGTGTGGAGCGGCGGAACCGTTCCGCTTGACGCCGCCGGCTGGCCCTTGCGGGAATCGGGACTTCTGGGACCTGTTTCGGTCGAGATGAAGTAACGGTCGCGTCCACAACGAAAGGAGAGAGACAACATGATTGCAAATTCAATTCTGGCTTGCCTGTTTGCGACGGTCCCCCTCGATCCGCTGACCACCCGCTGGACGTTCGGCGCGCATGAGCCGTATCCGATGTACCGGCGCATGGGCAAGAAATCGACCGGCGGCATCGAGGGGTCCGCGAAATGGCTGAAGGACTGGCTGAACTGGTGGGACGCGAAGGCGCCCGAGACGATGCACGAGCTCGGGCTCAACGGCCTCCACTCCCGCTTCTACAAAGGCATGGGCTGGGAGGAGGAGAAGAAGGATTTCCCGAACGTGCAGAAGTTCGTGCGGAACTGCCATGCGAATGGCGTCACCGCGCTGGCCTACGTGCAGTTCGCCACGCTGTACTTCGAGCCGATGATGGCCGAGATCCCGGACCTTGAAACATGGGCGCAGGTTGATGAGCGCGGCGAGAAGCGGTACTGGAACGGCTACTACTTCAGATGGCTGCCGTGCGTGACAAGCGAGGCCTGGCAGTCCTACATCGAGAAGATCCTGGAGATTGCGCTCACGGACGGCGGGTTCGACGGAATCATGTTTGACAATGTGTTTGCGATGCCCTGCTACTGCGACCGCTGCGAACGAAAGTTCGCTGCGCATCTTGCGTCGCTCCAAGATCCCGCGTCGCGCTTCGGGTTCTCGTCCGTCCGGGGAATCCGGCAGCCGCGTCCCAGCGAGCGCATGGATGCGAAGGACCCCGTCTATCAGGAGTGGCTGCGCTGGCGCATGGGGCAGCTTAATGAGGTCATGGCGCGTTTTCGGAAGAAGATCAAGTCGGTGAAGCCGGACGCCATCGTCTCGGCAAACGCCCATCCGTTCCGTTCGTTCGTGAATGCGTCGCGGCTTTCGCTGGAGATGATCTCTTTCGGTGAGTACATGGATCTCTTCATGATGCAGAGCGACAGTTTCCCGAACTATGAAAAGAAGAAGGGAATCGTCATCAACCGGGTGCGCGACCTCAAGATCGCGTCGGAGCTTGGGAAGTCGATCGTGGCGCTGTGCGACGCGAACGCCGGGCAGTACGACATCGATGAGAGCGAGTACATGCGTCCCCTTGTCGAAGACCTGATCTGGAAAGGCATCCCCACCGACCGGACGGTGATGAGCCCGAAGCGCATGCCCGGATTCATCGACCGGGCGCAGGTGGAGGCGCGCAAACCGAAGCTCGCCGAGCTGAATGCGCTGGCCGCGAAATTCCGTGCCGAGCTGACCGCGCCCTCCTACCGCCCGGTCCGCATCCTGTATCCTGCCACCACCCTGATGTTCTCGAAGGCGGCGCATGATGGCGTCACGGCAACCGAGGAGATCCTTTTGAGAAACCATGTCCCTTACGGCTATGTGTTTGCCAAGGAGGGTGACGCGCCTGAGATTCCGGCGGACTGCGAGGTGCTGATTGTCGCCGATCAGGAGTGGTTGTCGGATGCACAGATCGCGGCGATCGGCGATTATGCCCGAAAGGGCGGGCATGTGGTCGTCACGGGCGAGTCCGGACTTTGGGACGAACACGGGGCGCAGCGCTTTGAGAATCCGTTGCGGGCGGCGCTGGCCGGGATCGGGACGGCGGTGTGGCGAGAGTGTCCGGATTCGGTCGGCGGATCGCTGGGATGGCGTTATCGGGTGGAGCCGCCGAAGGATGGCGGGCGTGCGCTTATGGCGGATCTGCAGAACACCGGCTGGAAGCCCAAGGTTCGGATTGAGGGCGTTCCGCAATTTGTGTTTGTTGAGATCAAGCGGATGCCGAAGGGGTGTGCCGTCCTCTTCATGAACTACAATCCGAGAGAGCCCGTATCCGGCGCGAGGGTTGTTACGCCGTCCGGGGAGGTAGCCGTTCCTGAATTTGGACTCTACCGTTTTCAGAACATCAATGTTCAGTTATAGAATTGTGGTATAACCGAAGCGTGGCGATTTCGCCCGCCCGCCGCTTCCAAAAGACCAAAATCCAACTTCCAACTCTCAACCCGGATCGTGGCCCGTCCGTTTTAAGTCCGTGGCCCGTCCGTATCTTGTCCGTTCTAAGCCCGTGTGAAGTCCGTAAAGAGTCCGTGGCCCGTCCGTTCTAAAACTCTCCCCCTGAGACAGGGGGAGTGCCCGGAAGGGCGAGGGGGTATGATTCTTCCGCTTGTCATACTCCCCCGGCCTCCGGCCACCCCCTCTATCTTAGAGGGGGAGCTGTCACCACTAGCCACTAACCACTAACGACTAACGACTTTTATAGCGCCGTAGCTTCAGCGAAGGCGGATGTCCGCCGCTTACGGCACCAG